>JAGQWZ010000373.1 GCA_020436835.1 Saprospiraceae bacterium
CATTTTATTTGGAGTTTATTGATGATAGAATTAATAAAATAAAAAAACCGGACAAATTTAAGATCGTTTACATTTTTACTTCCCCGGTGCATTAATATGCACATTTTCCAATTTAACGACAATGGGGTTAGGCCATGTGCGGTCGTTGTAGATCCTTTGTGCCCGCATCACCGAGATGTGGAGTCCCGTACTGGTTTGTATTACGCTGGGCGCAGGATCAACTTCAGGATGGTATTCCAGGACCTGCCCGGCATGCCCCAGCACCGATATTTTCGATTGAGTCGTGCCGGTGAGTCTGGTCAGATTAAATTCCCGGCGCTCACCCAATTGCCAGTCGGGGTCGGTCAGAAATACATAGACAGCAGAACCGTCTTTGGCTTTCAAAAACCAGCTTGAACCTTCATGAATAAGATCCAGGGGCTCCGTATCGGTGAAAGCATCCTGGTTGATGAACATCCACAGCGAGATCTCATTCAATATCGCTTTTTGCTCAGGAGGAAACTGACCCAGGGCGTCCGGCCCGAAATTCAGTAAGAAATTCCCTCCTTTGCAGCGAATCTCGATCAGCTTCAGGATGACCTCACGAGCAGATTTGTAGGATTCATTGGTTGGCCGGAATTGCCATTGTTCACCAAGGGTATAGCATGCTTCCCAGGGGGCGGGCAGGGGAGCGTCCGGCGTATTTTGTTCCGGAGTTTCCATGGCACCCCGCGTCACCACCACATCGGGATTGATTTCCCAGCATAGTTTTGCCAGCTCGGTCTTGCCAAATTGTTCCAGGCCATCGAGAAAAACAATGTCAATGGGACCATATCGGGTCATTAATTCACGCATCTGAGACTTGGCATATTCGTTTAGCCCGGCATTATGACTGGCCATGGCTTCAGGCCGGGCGCGGGAGATGGGTATCTTATGCTGGTACAAATAATAGAAATCATCCGGTGAATAGTAGATACCCACCGCCAACCCGTGTCGCCGGCAGGCTTCTATAAGTTGCGCGGTCGGATCCCGGCCATAAGGCGTATGCATGATGCTGAAATCCGTCGTTTTGGTATCGTACATGCAAAACCCGTTGTGATGTTTGGTCGTAAAAACCAGGTATTTCATTCCGGCTAACTTAGCGGCCTTAGCCCACTCATGCGCGTTGAAGTTGACGGGATCGAAGGTTTGGGGAAGCTGATGGACATAACGGTCAAGGTATTCATCGGAAGCGCCGACCATGGAATGACTGATAACCATCCCAAGCTGAACATCGAAGCTCCAATGGATAAACATGCCAAAGCCCAGGCTGGTGAACCAGGCTTCCCGGTCAGGATTGTTCAGATTAAGAATGGGCTCCTGACCGGAAGTATTCAAGCCAGACAAAATAACGCTTAGTAAAAGGATGAAACGAAAGAACATGATCCGGATTTATTCGGAATATAGGGAATTGACGGCAGATGTATGCGTCTAAGGAATATTCTCAGGCAAATACAGAAAAGCCACAACCGGTACTTCCCGGCTGTGGCTATGGATTTGAGGAGGTTGTAATCTAGTCTCTTAGCTGAAACAAAACATCGGTTATCTCGATTTTCGGGGTTTCAATTAATTGGTAAGCCTGAGGAATTGTTTTTGCCAGGTCAGAAGTTCTGAAAGTTTGCATGGATTCTTCTGAATCCCAGACATATACACCGATGTACTCCCCTGGTTGGCTCGTTTTGGTGTAATATTTCTGAATTAACCCGGGGATTTGACGAAATTTTTCTGCTCGTTCATGAGCGGTTTTCATCAATACTTCTTCAGACAGGTTTGATTTGATTTTGACGGTTTGAATAAGCATATCGTTATTGGTTTTGAGTTTCAAATTGGAAGCAAGAAAATTCTTTTTGGCTGCTTTGATGATCGGTGTCCGGTCGTAGTAGGTGAAGATGCCATCGATTTTTTTACTGGAATTAAAATGAAAAGCCCAGTGCATCCTGACTTTTGCGACTTCGGCACCATAACGCAAAGCTGCTGAGAAATAGCAAATATCAAAGACGCCTTGCGTATTGACATGCTCTATATATTGGTTGACTTGTACAGGTATGTGGACAAAATCCGTAAATTCTGCCTGATCATTACCCGACTGCTCCACATAATTATTCCAGAATTTTTTCACTTCGTGCAGGCCTTTGTAAACGGTGCGTGTGTCAGTATCCCCGTCGGGAAGTTTAAATTCAACATTGTCTGCCAGAAATGCGAAAGATTCTTCAAATTCCTGGTGAGCCAAATGCTGCAGGTATTGTTCGGCCGTTTCTTCATAGGAAGATGGGGCAATTTCAAATTTTGCCACTTCTCTATTCCTGCATGCGATTGAAATAACAATTAAAATAATTAGAGTAAAAAATGGATTGAATGGTGATCTTGAGTTCATGATTGTACGTTTTTGCGTTTCTTAAATGAATCAACATCACAAAGTAAAGGCTAAACAAAAGGCAACCGTTTAGGCTGAAAGTTCAGATCATTAAGCTAATAGCTCACGCTTGCACGGAATCCAGGGAAGGCGCTATACCGAAGTGCTTTTTGAACTCTAGACTGAAGGAAGATAAGTTTTCATAACCCAGTTCGTAATAGATGTCGGAAGGCCTTTGCTTATGCAGGAGCAGCATTTTTGCCTTTTTCATCTTTTCAGCAATCATGTACTTTTTGGGAGAAGTCTGGTACACTTCAAAAAATTTCCGTTTGAATGTCGAGAGGCTCATATTGCAGAGAAAGGCCAGCTCTTCTGATTTGAGGTTGCCAAACTTGTGGTTTTGGACCACATGAGCAATGGCATTATTTTGTGATTTGGTCATGGCATTGTTGATAAAGCCCGCCATTTCACCCGAATATTTGTTTAATAGGTAAAGCAGGATCTCTTCAATTTTGGCCAAACGGAAGAACGTATTTTTAAAGTCCTTCTCCAGTATTTTCATGGATTTCTGGAACGTCTGAAGATATTCGTCTTTAGGAAAAGTAATGACTGGTGGTACCGAGTCCTTCCTTTTTTCACCAAGCCTGATATCATATTTCTGAATAAATTTGGACAGGAACTCA
>JAGQWZ010000374.1 GCA_020436835.1 Saprospiraceae bacterium
AAGCAAAACCTCACTTCTTGACTTCTTTTATCTTTCATATTTTCAGCGGATGGAAAGTACATTTCAACATTGGCCTGTCATTGTATTGTTAATTGGAATTGTATCGGTGGTAGTGCTCATTGCTATCATGAAAATTCATGCATTCATTTCATTGATGTTTTCAGCTACTCTGATCGGAGTTCTGAGTAGTCAACTACCGGGAGAAGGTGTCAATCATTATGTGACAGCCGTCGAATTGTCCATGACTGAATTTGGCATCACCGCCGGAAAAATTGCGTTTGTGATTGCGCTGGCATCCATCCTGGGAGTTGCTTTGACCTTAAGTGGTGCAGCTGAAAAGATCGTTATTAAATTTATTGATATCCTCGGTGAGCGGTTCGCGCCCATCGCCTTGCTTATCAGCGGATTCGTACTTTCCATACCAGTTTTTTTTGATACTGTATTTTTTCTTCTCATTCCGATCGGTTATTCGATGGGAAGACGACTGAAGAAAAACTATGTATTATTCGTAATGGCTATCAGTGCGGGAGCGGCTGTGACACATCACCTGGTTCCTCCCACGCCCGGGCCACTTATCATGGCCGAGACGCTTCAGTTGAATCTGGGCCTGGTCATCTTAGTGGGGCTTCTGGCCGGACTCATACCTGTGACCATAGCATACTTATATTCGATACGCTTATCGAAAAGGATCAAGGTTGATCCGCCTAAATTCGCAGAGGAACCAACCGATGAATCGACCCTGCCATCTTTCACCCTTGCAATTCTACCAATTATAGTTCCCCTATTGCTAATCATAATTGCTTCTGCCACGGATTATTTTGGATCCAGCGAAGGGGGCGACAATACATTGATCAATTTTATCGGAAATAAGAATGTGGCGATGTTGATTGGCACCATCATTTCACTGTGGCTTTTAGCTAAGCAAAAGAATTGGGGCCTGTCTCAGGTGAGTAACTCGATGGAAAAACCTCTGGAGATAGCTGGAGTTATCATACTGATTACCAGTGCCGGGGGTGCCTTTGGTGGCATGATCAAACATTCCGGTATCGGTGACTGGATCAAAGACCTGGCAACGGGCGGTCTTGAATTAAATTATATTTTGTTGGCCTGGGTGGTCGCAGCAATAATGAAGATCGCTCAAGGTTCGGGGACCGTAGCGATGATCACTGCGGCCGGTATTATGTATTCATTGGTGGGTACTGGTGCAGAACTGGCTTATCATCCGGTATATATTCTCTTATCAATTGGGTTCGGTGCAATGTTTATCACCTGGATGAATGACAGTGGATTTTGGGTCATTTGCAAGCTCAGTGGATTCTCAGAAAAACAGACGTTGCAAACCTGGACCGTTGTTTTGGGACTAATTGGAGTAGTGGGTTTGATCGAAACTTTAATTCTCGCAAATTTGTTTCCTTTAGTATAATATCCTTGTCATGTTGTCCCGTATTTCTTTTCTGATTTTTGCCCTCTATCTTGCGGGATCCTATCCGCTTTTTGCTCAAAATGAGGCACCTTTTGCCTGGTGCATAGTACCATTTGATAAAATGGAGCGTTCTCCCGGGGAGCGTATTGAGATGTTGAAGGAGCTTGGCATCCGAACATATGCCTATGACTGGCGTGAAAAACACCTGCCAGAGATGGCGGAAGAATTTCAGCTCGCTCAAGAAAATGGTATTGATATTAATGCCGTTTGGATGTGGATTAATCCGGCTGTTGATTCAATCAATGGTTTGGGCGATGCAAACAGACAAGTACTCGAAACAATTGGCAAAACCGGTCTCCACACTACCCTGTGGGTAAGTTTTCAACCTGATTTCTTTAAGGGCTTAAGTGATGAACAGGCGGTCCAAAAAGGGGCGAAAATGATCTATTACCTCTATGACCAATGTCAAAAAATCGGTTGTAAAATTGCACTCTATAATCATGGAGATTGGTTTGGTGATCCGGAAAATCAAATCAGGATCATAAGGACCTTGGGCAGATATGATATCGGGCTGGTCTATAGTTTTCATCATGCTCATGATCAACTCGAAAATTTCCCGGAGTTGGCAAAAAAAATGGTTCCCTTTTTGGTTGCAGTTAACCTTAACGGGATGACGGATAATGGGCCTCAGATTTACCCCTTAGGCAAAGGAGACCACGAACGGGAGATGATCTCAGCGCTGGAGATGGCTGGATACAAGGGACCTTACGGCATCCTGGGGCACAAGGAAGAAGCAGATGTCAAACTGATCCTGGAAGAAAACCTCAAGGGATTTCACCGACTCTTTGAATCCATGTAGGTCGCACCAAATACCTGCTTACGTCATTCTGTATTCTAAAGTTGTAAGCGCTTCTCCACTTTTGGCATGGTTCTTATTTTAACAATAAGAAAACATGTCTGATGCAGATTAGAAATAGATACTGCGAAAAACACTACAGAGCGATTGTAATTCTCGTCCTGACAATATTTACTTCCTTCTGTCAAGCACAGCAAGACTTCAGGCCAGGATTCATTATCACACTGACAGGAGATACCATAAAAGGCCATATAGATTACAGACCTCCAATCTCAAATGCCAGCGTATGCCATTTCCGCAGGGAGAATAGTAATGAAGTATCTAAGTTTAACCCGGAAGAGATCAAAGCCTATCGATATAATGACTCCAAGTTTTATATATCTAAAGAGCTGACGATCGGTGGTATTACCTCCAGACATTTTCTTGAATATTTGGTCGATGGCATAGTAGAGTTATATTATCTGGCCAGTAAATTTAAAGATGCCTACTATATCGAGAAAGAGGGTATATTTTATGAGGTTAAAAATGAGGACAGAACCTTTAGGAAAGACAATAAAATCTACAAGAGTGTTAAGAAAGAATATGTGGGTACGCTCAAATATCTAATGCGAGAAACACCTGACTTATTTGACAAAATAGACAAGTCAGATTTCAACCACAAAGACTTTGTCGCCTTGAGCCAGGAATACCACGAAAGCATCTGCCCTGATTATGATTGTATAACTTATGTCAAAAGCTCAGATAAGTTACATGATATAAAATGGAGAATTCATCCAGGGCTATATTTAGGTTTTGAGAATTCTCGCTACTTTATGAGTACCTCTACTAAAGTGGAGATGCGAAGATATATCACACGTATCAATCGTGACGACGGGGGCCGGACGATATTTCACATAGGAAGTAGGATCTTTGACGAGGAGTATGAAAATTCGCTCTTCATTTCGAATGACTTCACTCCGGTTCTATTTCTCAGTTTTTCGAACCGCTGAAACTTTACTCCTCAATTAGAATTTCAAATTAGAAGACTTACATTTGATGCCAACCCTTCCAAGGTAAAAGTCAATTTCAACCAACTCAGTCTGATCCTTGACAAAAGCTTTTTAAATCATCATCGTACCCGGTTACATCTCATCGGTGGCATTTCAGGAAATTTCGTAAGTAAATTTGCAGTCGAAGGCATTCCACTCTATCATGACCAGGAACTGGTTGACTTCAGAGAGATTGACCTGGATCTGACTACTGCAGACTTTATTCGTGAGTTTAAAATAAAAACTGAAATCAAGCCCGTGGTGAATAGCCAGTTTGGCATCGGTATCAGTCGTGAGTTACCGCATGGCCAGCAAATTAAAATTGAAGGCAGATACAATTTCAGAGCGAAAGATCTACTTCAATTTCTATCAACAGATAGTAATTTAAGACACTGGAATATACTTATCGGGTTTTCGATATGAAGCTTCTTTTTAAGAAATCCGTGTTTTAGGAGTTAATCCTAGTACTTCGGAATTTTCCAGCCATTATGATATTCCGGGGTAATCAATGCACTCGCCTTTTTGGAAGTGAACATAGACTTATCACTATTCCAATATACTTTTTCACCCGTCTTGAAGGCCACATTTCCCATATGAGCATTTATCGCGGCGATACTACCTGAGACTATCGGAGTTTTTAAAATGCTTGAATTCTTTGTCTTGATTGCCTCAACAAAATTTTGAGTATGAAGATCGAGGTAAATGACTCCCTCTGGTCTGCTCACTGGTTCTATTTGTCGCATCAGTAATTCACCTTCCTGGCTATATCCCTGAGATTGCCTTTCTTCCAAAACATCATATCCCTGCCGGTCCACCACCAAGGTCCCGTTATTTCCTATGAAGGCAATACCCTCTCTCCTATTGTAAGGTCCCAAATCAATTCCAGTAGCATGTTCCCAAAGCATGTTGAAATCCTCGTATTCAAACACAGCCTGCAATGTATCCGGTGTCTCTGCTGGATCATTGGGATAAGCCAGTTTTCCTCCGGAGGCCATTACGGACTTCGGCGCATCGGCATTCATGGCGTAGAGCGCAATATCGATTTCATGCACTCCCCAATCGGTCATCAAGCCACCGGCATAGTCCCAGAACCAGCGAAAATTAAAATGAAACCGGTTTGGATTAAAGGGACGGGAAGGAGCTGGTCCAAGCCATCTCTCATAGTCCACACCTTCGGGCACCGGACCGTTGGGTTTGGGCTCCATTGGTTTCATCCATCCCTGGTAGGCCCAGGTCTTGACCAGGCGGATATTCCCGAGATCACCTGAACGTACAATATCGATGGCTTCCTGATAGTGAGGGCCACTTCTCTGCCACTGTCCGATCTGAACCATCAAGTCCGGGTGTTGAGCGGCTGCCCTGCGCATAATGTAGGCTTCCTCGATTGAATTAGCTAAGGGTTTCTCACAGTACACATGCTTGCCGGCTTCCAGCGCATCACAGAAGATTTTGCAATGCCAATGATCAGGAGTCCCAATTACTACTGCATCAATATTTCCATTTGCCAATAAATCTTCGTGATTTTCATACGTCTGAACTTCATTCGAACGCATCTCCGCATAGTCTTTGACTCTCTTTGCCACCACATTCGCATCGACATCACAAATGGCAATACATTCAACATCATCCATCTTCATCATGGAGCGGATGTTTGACCAGCCCATTCCGTTACAGCCGATAACACCTACCCGGAGTTTATCCCCCTGCATTTTTGGAATATAGTTAAATAATGGTACCGTCGTCGTAGCACCCATTGCTAGCACTGATTTCTTAACAAAATTTCTTCTTTTCATTTTATTCCCTTTTGGCATCCACTAAATTTACTAAAATGTAAAATTTCAGAGTATGATGTAGATTGGTTGTTAATCACTTTTCTCTTTGGTACTGGCATGATCACTGGTCACCATCCATTGAGTGCCTATTCGCTCCA
>JAGQWZ010000041.1 GCA_020436835.1 Saprospiraceae bacterium
CGCCCGAAAGAAAGCGGGTAAAAACGGATTCCTGTCAGATTGGACGGAAGCCAAGAAACTAGGTTCTACCCAGGCAGATCAACTCCTGCAGAGTGTAAGCTAAATTATCCCAAATATTTGCAGAGAACTTATAATAATCTACTTCTGCAAATGGTTTTCTCTTTTTAAAGGACGGACTGGTATTTTGAATAATATAATATTTCCGCGCGCACTATGGCTGATCTTTCTCCTGGGGATCTCTCAATTCAATGTCCTTGGACAAAGTGATCTTGACCGGCTAGCTCAGAAAAACTTTGAAAGGGCCCAGGAGTTGATAAAAAAGAAGCAATGGGCTGATGCCGAAGTAGCCTTGATCAAAGTAATAGAGTCCGAAAAAGACTGGTTGCAACCGCGAATCACGCTGGCAGCTATATATTTTGATCAGAAAAAATGGGGGCTAAGCAGGAAATATTTCGAGTCAGTGCTGGAAGCAGACAGCACCGCCAATCCGATGATTTTCTTCAAACTAGGAGAGATTGAATGGCAGGAAGAGCATTATGAAAAGGTGGTGAATTATATGTCCAGTCTGTTGACGAAGGAACGGATCAAACCGTCTGTACTGTCTGCAGCAGAAAAATACCGAAGAGATGCCACATTTCTCCTTCAAGATTCTATACCAGTCTATTCCACTAATGTCGAACTCTTGCCTCCTACCATAAACACCGGATCCATGGAATATTTACCGTCCTTTCCTGCCCGGGAAGATATGATGATATTCACAAGAAGGGTAAATGGACAGGAGGATTTTTATCTTTCAAGATATATTGAAGGAGAATGGCAGAATAGCATCCCTCTATCAGACCTGAATACACAGGAAAATGAAGGGGCTCATTGTCTGTCCTCCGACGGAAAAATGTTAATCTTCACTGCCTGCAACAGACGAGATGGTCTTGGTTCGTGCGACCTTTATTACTCCAGGTTTGATGGCGATCGCTGGTCCGTTCCTTCAAACCTGGGCCCAACCGTAAATACCCGGCACTGGGATGGTCAGCCCAGTCTATCTTCCAATGGAAAGACACTGTATTTCAGTAGTGACCGCCCCGGTGGAAAAGGTGGGCGAGATCTTTGGAAAATTGACCGTAAGGGTGGAGGCTGGGACAAACCGGTGAATCTGGAAGCACTCAACACAAAGGGAAATGAAGAGGTGCCTTTTGTTCATGCGGCAGATGAGAGTTTGTACTTCATGTCGGACGGGTGGCCAGGCTTTGGCGCTAGTGACCTTTTTCTTTCACACAAAGTGGACGGTCATTGGGAGACACCGCATAATTTGGGAAAGCCGATCAACACTTCGGAACAGGAAGGGGCTTTGCACGTAAATCTCTCGGGTACCAGGGCCTATTTTGCCCGGACTCTTGAATCTCCAGATAATAAGCCGCAGATTGACATTTATTCATTTGATTTGCCCATGGCGATTCGTCCTTTACCAGCAACGTATGCCAACATTCAAATCATGGACGGCAAAACGAAAAAGCCTTTGCAAGCAATCGTGGAGATGGTAAATCTCTTTAGCTCCACAATTTTCACGAAACAACTTACCGATCGGCAGGGTGAACTCCTTGTCTGTATTCCGGTCGATGTCGAGTATGCGGTAAATATTACCAAAGAAGGATATGTCTTTCATTCAGAACACATTGAGGTGCATCGCCAGACTTCTCTGATTGAACCAATTGAATTCACTATATTTTTAAATCCTGTAGAAGAGAAGCCGGATACGACTACCGCCCCGACCGTATTGCACAATGTCTTCTTTGAGTCGGGCAGTGCAGCATTATTGGAGAAATCGGATTTTGAACTAAATAAATTATATAACCTTTTATTAACCAATCCGGATCTAAAGATTGAGATCAGGGGGCATACGGATAATGTAGGCAGCGATACAGATAATCAGATTCTTTCGGAGCAAAGGGCAAGAGCCATCAATGATTACCTGCTTGCAAAAGGGATTGAACAGCGAAGAATGGAATATCGGGGCTATGGCGAAACCTTTCCTGTCGCCGACAACGACTCGGATGCAGGAAGACAAAAAAATAGAAGAACTGAGTTTTTAATTTTAGGGAATGGCAAGAAATAAGGGGTATCTGCAACAGGTTGAGGTGCTGGGATTGGCAGACCGGGGGTTATCAATTGGCAAAGATCCGGACGGAAAAGTCATTTTTCTGGAGGGCGTGCTTCCAGGCGATATTGTCGACGCCAAGGTTTTGAAGAAAAGAAAGGGATATTATCAGGGTTTACCTGAACGATTTATAAAATTGTCCCAATCAAGATGTGAGGCGCCATGCCAACATTTTGAAGACTGTGGAGGATGTAAATGGCAAGATCTCGATTATCAACGGCAGATCATAGAGAAGGAACGAATCGTTCGGGATGCATTTGAAAGAATAGCTAAGACAAAGGTGATCGAATCTTTTCCTATCCTTCCTGCACCGCAAATCTACCATTATCGCAATAAGATGGAATTCTCCTTTTCAAACCAACGATGGCGAACAAAAAAGGAAGTGATTAGCGATGTAGAGGTCCCAGAAAAGGCATTGGGATTACACCCACCAAGATTTTTTAACAAGGTGGTGGATATCAGCGAATGTCTCTTGATGCCCGACTTTAACGATCAAATCCGAAACTTCGTGAGGACATATTCGCTAAAACGGAATCTTTCATTTTATGATCCGGTACAACATACCGGATACCTACGAAACATCATCATTCGCTCCACAACGCTGAATCAGTGGATGGTAATAGTAAGCTTTGCGTATGATGATCAGTATGAACGCGAATCTTTGATAGAAGCCGTATTGGAGGAATTTCCCGAAATAACCTCATTCCATTATGTGATAAATGAAAAGAAAAACGACACTATTTTCGATCAGGAAGTGATTCTTGCCGCAGGAAATCCGGTAATTGTGGAAAGACTGGGAAATCTCAATTTTCAAATTCGGCCAAAATCTTTCTTCCAGACAAATTCAGTTCAGGCAAAGCAACTCTATGATGTTGTCAAATCATTTGCTGACCTGCAGAGCACAGACGTTGTGTATGATCTATATACCGGTACCGGCAGTATCGCTCAATATCTTGCGTCAGAATGCGATATCATCATCGGTGTGGAAGAAATAGATGATGCAATTAAGGATGCCAAAGAGAATGCAAAGATTAATGGAATCAATAATGCACATTTTTATACCGGTGATGTGAAAGATGTCTTTCAGGATAATTTGCTGAGAGAATATGGGCATCCGGATGTAGTGATTACAGACCCACCCAGAGGTGGCATGCATGAAAAAGTAGTTGAAGGAATACTTCAAGCCAGTCCATCCAGGATTGTTTACATTAGTTGTAATCCAGCTACACAGGCCCGGGATGTGAAATTGCTTTCTCATCAGTATGAAGTGCAGAAAATACAGCCGGTGGACATGTTTCCCCACACACATCATATTGAAAATGTTGCCTTGTTAAGGAAAAAATGAAAATGAAAAAAGAAAAAACGTCGAAATACATGCAGCTGCAACTGGAGCTGCAACCGTATCTGGAGATCATGATGAAGGCTGCAGATGCCATCATGGTCAAAGATGTCTCCAGATATCCGATTTTGGTAATTCACCAGCAACAAATTGAACTGGGAGTGCCAGTGGTGGTGAAAGAAATCAAAAACACGAAATGGTCTATCCATGCCAGCACCCTGGAAGAATTTGCAATGAAGCAAGTTATTTCAGCGGAAAAAATTGAAGATTTCCAGGGGGTATACAAAGATCCTGATCAATTTCTCTGTCTTTTTGTAATTAGTGAACTAGGAGCAAATTTTATCTTTATCCCCAGATCTGTCAATGCAAACTAGACCACCTCAAATAATATGAAAGGAATTATACTGGCCGGAGGACTTGGCACCAGACTGTATCCACTTACCCTCGCCGTAAGTAAGCAATTAATGCCGGTTTATGATAAACCGATGATTTATTATCCGCTTTCAACCTTAATGGCTGCCGGAATTAGAGAGGTTATGATCATCTCCACGCCCTATGATCTGCCATTATTTAAGAAACTGCTGGGAAATGGGGAAGAATTAGGTTGCCATTTTACCTATGCGGTTCAGTCTGAGCCCCGCGGACTGGCAGAAGCCTTTATAATCGGGGCAGAATTTATCGGAAATGAAGGGGCATCATTGATTCTGGGTGACAACATATTTTATGGACATGGCCTGGATCATCAGCTCGAAGAAGCCGCCAATCCGGATGGAGGTATTGTATTTGCCTATCGGGTGGCTGATCCTGAACGATACGGAGTTGTCGAATTTGATGAAGAGCAAAAGGCCATTTCAATTGAAGAAAAACCGGAGAAACCAAAATCGAATTACGCCGTTCCCGGCCTTTATTTTTATGATAATGATGTGGTGGAAATCGCAAAAAATCTCAAACCCAGTGGCCGCGGAGAGTTGGAAATTACGGACGTAAACCGGCATTACCTGAAGGAAGGCAAGTTGACTGTTTCCATATTGAGTCGAGGGATTGCATGGTTAGATACTGGCACGCACGAATCTTTGATTCAGGCAGGTCAATTTGTGCAGGCTATCGAAGACCGGCAGGGTCTGAAGATCGGATGCATCGAGGAGATTGCCTATCAAAAAGGTTTTATTAATGCAGAAGGACTGGAGCGATTGGGTCATAAATACTTAAAAAGTGGTTATGGTGAGTACTTGCTCGGACTTTTGGATGTAGCCGTCTGATAGACTTAACTTGCAAACCGACCCAAATCCTCCTGATTGAGCGCAGCGGCGATCACATCTGGGAAAAGCTCCGGAGTGCAGCCAAACCCCGGTACACCAAGATCAGCCAGGTTTTTTGCAACCACGCGGTCATATGCCGGTTTCCCCTGATCATCCAGTGCAAGCAGTGAAATCATCTTGTTTTCGTGATTTAGAATCTCTTTCACGACATCATAAAGCATATCTGGCAGAGCCCCTTCAAAAAGATCACTTATCAAAAGGATGAAGCATTGATCTGAGGTCGCATGTGATAGCTCCATTGCGTAACGCAATGCCTTCTGTATATTTGTACCCCCCCCCAGCTGACCCCTGAAAAGGAGCTCAACGGGATCATTCAGGTACTCTGTGAGGTCGACAACCTCTGTATCGAAAATAACTAAATGTGTCTTTAAACTGGAAATACTGGCCAGGATGGATCCGAGGATTCCGGCATAAATGAATGATTCAGTCATCGAAGCGCTTTGATCGACTAGGATTATTATCTTTTGGCTTTTGTTTTTACTCCTCGGATGTCCGATTATTTTCTCAGGAATTATGGTTTTAACCTGTGGTTGAAAGTTTTTTAAATTCGATCTGATAGTGAGGTGCCAGTCGATTTCACGATGATGAGGATTGAAGATTTTCTGGCGATTATTCCGAATACCGGAAATGCGGGAAACCAGTTTGAATTTAAGGTTCTTCTCAACCTGATTGGCAAGTCGACGCACCAGGATGCGTGCAGACTGGAGAGCACCAGGACTTAATGAATCTTTTGCTGCCAATATGGTGGCAATCATCCCTACATCTGGTTCTATCTGATCAAGGAATGATGGTTGAGAGAGCAATTTCTTGATTCCAAACTTTTCGAGCGCATCACGTTGTAGAATCCGGATTACTGGAGTTGGAAAAAGTGATCTGATTTCTCCCATCCATTGTGCTGAGATGTTTCTTTTTCCAGAAAGTCCACCCGCTCTTTGTGATGGGTAGAGTTTATCAAGCGATTGATCGATTTTCTTCTCTTTTGGGGTAAGTTGATCCTCCTCAGATTTTTCCACCTGGCCCAATGCCAGTTTCCACCGGATGTTCCTCCTACTGTTATCTTGATCTGCCACCGCCCAACAATCGAAAGACCCAGAGAACCACAAAAGCACCTACTGCTGCCGTAATTATGGAACCACCAATTCCGGAAGTTTGAATGTTAAGCTGATCAAAGATCCACCCCCCAACGAGCGCTCCGATCACGCCGAGTAATATATTCCAGATTAGTCCAGAGCCCGACCCTTTAAATAAGAAACTCCCCAACCATCCGGCAATGGCTCCGACAACAATAATAAATAACCAATCCATCTTTGATCTTTTTTATGAATAACCTAAGGTAAGAGAAAAATCACCGCAAAGACCAGGTATCACTGAATTGCACTGCCGGATGAAAAACATTTTTGCGGATACAATATTATTATCTTTAGCGGCAGCCCCGAATCACGATACCTATGACTCAAAATAAGAAACGATTTTCAAAAAAGGAGAGAAAGAAAATGATGCGTTCTTTCGATCTCACCAAAATCGTTTTACCGATTTTAATCGGGGTGTCTGTCCTGGTTTTTCTCTTTTACTGGCAATTTGACCGGGAGGAATTTGATAAAATAAGCTGGACCGGCAATACACTGATCTTTCTAATTGTAGCTGTCTTATTTCTTCTATCCAGAATAGCCTTTTACTCCTGGCGTTTGTACATATTGTCTGAGGGTGAATTTAGCTTCTCGAAATGTATTCAATTAATCTTTCTCTGGGAGTTTAGCTCTGCGGTATCACCTACCAATGTGGGTGGAAGTGCGGTAGCCTTGTTTATTCTTTCGCAGGAAAAAATTGGTGCAGCAAAGACTACAGCAATCGTCATTTATACTATTGTGCTCGATACCTTGTTCTTCTTATTGTGTATTCCGGTTTGGGTTTTCATATTCGGAGCACACATCCTTGGTCCGGATGATCAGAATTTTGGTGGATGGCAAATTACTTTGTTATCTGCCTATGGGGTGATGTTCCTTTACGGTGCTTTTTTTGCTTATGGCCTGTTTATTAAGCCACAGGCACTTCAGCGTATGTTGACTTTTATCAGTCGAATCCGGTTTCTTAAAAGACTTGAAGATCGCATCCAGCAACTAGGTGAAGATATTGTAGTGACTTCGAAAGCACTGATGAAAAGGTCTTTCAATTATCATATGGGCGCCTTCCTGTCAACAGTTGGTGCCTGGTCATGTCGGTTTTTTCTCATCATTTCTTTGATCATTGCCATTACCGGAAATGTACCCCTGAATTTATCGGCAATTTCGGAACTATATGCCCGGATTCAGACCCTATTTGTGATGATGGCGGTCAGCCCAACCCCAGGAGGAGCTGGCTTTGCTGAAATCTTGTTTGGCAACATTTTGGCCGACTTTGTACCCAGTGGCATCAGCCTCGTTGTCGCTTCGCTGTGGCGACTTCTGGCTTATTACTTCTTTCTTTTGATGGGTATTATTATCATCCCTCAATGGCTGCGCACGATCCTTAAAAACCGAAAAGCCATAAAGAAAAACAAATCAAAAATCGAAAAACAAACTTCTGGAGAAAGTCCTATCTCATGACAGAAGTTTGTTCCATCTTTGCAGTGGATCTGACAAAATGACCTGTTTATTAAGATGGCAGGCAAATTGAAGACCTATTTCAGATGAGATAAATACGGATTAAGTATGTCAAAAAAGAAGAAAGAAACTGAAAATCAAGAGCAAAACGGCCAACATGACTCATCAGAGGAAAACGTTACCGAAACCTCGACAAGAAATTTGGATGATGAACTGGCTGAAATAAAAGATAAATACCTGAGGCTATTTGCGGAATTTGATAACTACAAGAAGCGAACTGCGCGTGAAAGGTTGGAACTAATTCGCACGGCTTCTGAAGATTTAATGGCCAGGCTTTTGCCCGTATTGGATGATTTTGAGCGCGCCAAAAAGAATGCTGAGGACGAATCCTCCGCCGAAACCTTTAGCGAAGGGGTCACGCTGGTCTATCAAAAGCTGCATAATGTATTGGAATCCAAAGGACTAAAAGCAATGGATTCAGAAGCACGGGATTTTGATCCTGAGTTGCATGAGGCAATTACAAAGATTCCGGCACCAGACGATTCCCTTAAGGGTAAAATCATCGATACCATTGAGAAAGGATACTATCTCAATGATAAAATAATTAGACATGCCAAGGTCATCATTGGCGAATAGCAATTTATAACAGCATGGCAAAGAGAGATTATTATGAAATTTTGGGTGTTAGCAAGGACGCCGATGCTGCCGTCATTAAGAAGGCATACAGGAAGACGGCCATAAAATATCATCCGGATAAAAATCCGGGTGACCGGGAAGCGGAAGAAAACTTTAAAGAGGCTGCCGAAGCATATGAAGTATTAAGTGATCCGGATAAAAGAGCACGGTATGACCGGTTTGGTCATGCGGGTGTGTCTGGAAATGGTGGATTTGGAGGCGGAGGAATGAGCATGGAAGATATCATGGAGCAATTTAGCGATATTTTTGGAGGCAGTCCCTTTGATACCTTTTTTGGAGGTGGAGCGACCCGGTCGAGAAGGGGAGGTGGTGTCAGAGGTTCGAATCTGCGCATTAAAGTAAGTCTGACCCTTGAAGAAATAGCTAAGGGAACCACGAAGAAAATCAAGGTTAAAAAACAGATTAAATGCGATACCTGTAATGGTACAGGTGCCAAAGACAGCGGATCCGTTTCCAGTTGTGGTACCTGTGGTGGTTCTGGTTACGTACGACAAATTCGCAGTACATTTCTGGGTCAGATGCAAACTACTTCCGCTTGTCCTACCTGTGGCGGAAGAGGACAGGTGGTGACCGCAAAATGTAATAATTGTAAGGGAGAAGGCCGCGTTTTTGACCATAAAACAATTGAGATTGAAATACCCGCTGGGGTAGAAGAAGGTATGCAGTTATCAATGCGGGGACAGGGTAACGCCGGACAACAAGGCGGACCTTCGGGAGACCTCCTGATCAACATCGAAGAGAAGCCTCACGATCATCTGAAGCGGGATGGTGCAAATATCATCTACGATCTTTATCTGAATTTTGCCGACGCTGCTCTGGGTACTTCCGTCGAAGTTCCGACGATCGAAGGGAATGTTAAGATTAAAATTCCGGCTGGCACCCAGGGGGGTAAAATATTCCGGCTGAAAGGAAAAGGCTTGCCTGTGGTGCAAAGCTATCAACAGGGAGATCAACTGATTCATGTCAGTGTATGGACGCCCAAAAAAATCACACCACAGGAGAAGGAAATTCTTGAGAAGATGCGTAAAATGGACAATTTTACACCTACTCCAACCAAATCAGATAAAGGCTTTTTTGAAAAAATGAAAGACTACTTCAACTCTTAATTTTCATGCAGCTCAAAATAATTCTGAGTGGTCTGTTATTTCTTATTCTTTTGGAATCTTGCAGTGACCAGCATTTCTATAGTGAAAGAGAAGATATTGAGAACGGATCCTGGAATTATCAGGATAC
Organism: Saprospiraceae bacterium; assembly: GCA_020436835.1. Taxonomy (GTDB): domain Bacteria; phylum Bacteroidota; class Bacteroidia; order Chitinophagales; family Saprospiraceae; genus JABDMH01. Next base: position 9,319 of record JAGQWZ010000041.1, read on the forward strand.
CCTTTCATATGCAGTAGATATCCGGGATACTGTTGACCGCTATGACATTGGGCTAAAACTTCAACATTCAAAAGAATACGGATTCGAAAACCTTTACATCAAAATCCTGACGCATTTTCCGGATGGCCGGAATCTCTCTCAGACGCTTTCTCTCGATTTTGCAGATCATACTGGCCGGTGGTACGGAGATTGCCGGGGTGATGTCTGCACCTTGGTGGCCATTCTACAGAACAATGCGATGTTTGATCAACTGGGATTGCATCGTTTTCAAATAGTGCAGTATATGCGTACAGATCCCGTTCAGGGTATCGATCAGATTGATCTGTTTCTGGATAAGAAGTCAGGTTGATCAGACTCCATGAAAAATTATTTAATGTGGATCTGTTAAGATTTTAGCGTATCATTTGAATAAGCATTGAGAAACATTAGTCCAAATGAAAATGCTTTCAAAATGAGAATCTATTTTTTAGCTCTTACCCTTCTGGCCCTCTCCAATCTCCAATCTCAAACCATTCTACTTGACGCCAAATTATCGGCGGAAACATCGACAGCAGGTCAGGTAGCAATAGAAGGCTACAGTGGTCCGATTGGTCCTATCGTACCACCACCCACCGATCCGGAGAGTATTGGTGTCAAGGGTATTGGTTACACTGGGATTAGAGGTGAAGCCCGGGCAAATGGCGGGGCAGGAGTACACGGTAAAACCAGCAGATTTGCAGGTAGAGGTATCTACGGTGAGTCTACCGGGCCATCGGGATTCGGAGTGTTTGGGTATGCGAATGGCCAGAGTGGTTGGGGAGTGTACGGACTGGCAAATGGAGACGGAGAATGGGGAGGTTATTTTTCTGGTGGAAAGGGACTACTGGCCAGGCCACGGTTGGGCGTTGAGAACTTTAACCCTCAATACCCCATTCATGTAGGGACCAACACTAACAATGGAAATGGTGCACATGTAACCAATGGCGGAACCTGGGTAAATGGCTCCAGCCGCTCATTTAAGACCAATCTCAGAAAAATCGATGGTCAACAACTATTGGAGGAGTTGGCCGCACTGGACATTACCAGGTGGCAATACAGAGAAAGCGATGAAGGGGATCATATTGGACCAATGGCGGAAGACTTTTATGCGGCATTTGGACTGGGAGATGACAAAAAATATATCTCAACCACAGATGGGATTGGGGTTGCATTAGCCGCCATTCAAACCTTATATCGACATATTTTAATATTGGAAAAAGAAAATGAAAAACAAGCCGGGATCATTGATGAAATCAGCTATCAACTGAAATCAGAAAAGGAAGTCCGGTGATTTTCGAATCAGAATTTGAGATGCTTAACCGTTAAGCTATTGTTGATTAGTTGTTTTAGACTATTGATGCCGATTTTCAAATGTAGTTCGACGAAGTTTGCCGTGACATTTTTATCACTTTCATCAGTTTTAACTCCTTCCGGTACCATGGGCATATCTGAAACAAGCAAGAGGGCTCCCGCAGGTATTTGGTTTTTGAAAGCAGCTACAAAAATGGTTGCTGTTTCCATGTCGATAGCAATGGGCCGGAGGGAAGCGAGGTACTCCTTGAAATCTTCCCGGTGCTCCCAGACTCTCTTGTTGGTAGTATAAACCGTACCCGTCCAATAGTCCTGGTTGTGGTCGCGAATGGTGGTGGAAATCGCTTTTTGCAGGGCAAATGCCGGGAGAGCAGGTACTTCAGGAGGAAGATAATCATTCGAGGTCCCTTCTCCTCGAATAGCGGCAATAGGTAGAATTAAGTCTCCCACATGATTTTTACCGGTTTTCAAACCACCGCATTTTCCTAAAAACAAAGCAGCTTTGGGTTCGATAGCGGTCAGCAGGTCAATGATCGTTCCCGCATTCGGACTGCCCATGCCAAAGTTAATGATCGTGATGTTTTCTGCGGTGGCACTGGTCATGGCTCTTCCCTGACCAAAGACCGGAACATGGTGCCAAGCAGCAAACATTTCCACGTAGTTATTGAAATTGACCAGCAAGATATATTCACCGAAATCACGTATATCGGTTCCGGTATACCGGGGAAGCCAGTTTTCAACGATGTCTTTTTTTGTCTTCACCTCGATAAATGTGTGGATTACGAGATAGAACCACTCTCCGGCCTAACGTGATAAGTACATATTTCTTCGCCGGTCCATTTCACGGAAGTAAGGATCCTTCAAGTCCTTGATAAATTGAATGGCTTCACCAGTACTTTTCATTTCTGGTCCCAGTGCTTTGTCTACATTAGGAAATTTCTCAAAAGAAAAGACGGGAACCTTAATTGCATAACCATCCAACTGTTTTTCTATATCAAAGTCTTTCAATTTCTTGGCACCGATCATTACCTGAGTGGCTATATTGAGATAAGGTACCCCGTATGCCTTGGCGATAAACGGTGTTGTTCTGGACGCTCTTGGATTTGCCTCAATAACGTACACTTTATCATCTTTAATAGCAAATTGGATATTGATCAGACCTACTGTTTTCAAGGCTTTGGCCAGTATCTTGGTGTACTTGACCATCGTATCAATAGCTACCTGAGATAGGCTGTATGGAGGCAAAACAGCAGAACTGTCACCGGAATGGATTCCCGCTGGTTCAATATGTTCCATAATACCCATGATATGGACATCTTCTCCGTCACATATGGCATCGATTTCTGCTTCCTTAGCTCTCTCGAGGAAGTGGTCGATCAGGACCTTATTATCAGGCAAGTGTTTGAAAATGCTCAATACACTACGTTCCAATTCATCATCATTGATTACGATCCGCATTCGTTGCCCACCTAAAACATAGGAAGGTCTTACCAGTACCGGATAACCGATAGATGCCGCTATGTTCAGGGCTTCGTCAGCATCTTCTGCCACACCATAGTTTGGGTAGGGAATACCCAGTTCTTTCAGCATGTCGGAAAATCGACCCCGGTCTTCAGCCAGATCTAAAGCCTCATAGCTGGTACCCAGGATCTGAATCCCTTTCTCATGAAACTTCTCTGCCAATTTAAGCGCTGTTTGACCACCGAGCTGTACAATCACCCCTTCAGGCTTTTCAAGCTCTATTATTTCTTCAATATGTTCCCAAAAGATTGGTTCGAAATACAATTTATCCGCGATATCAAAATCAGTTGAGACAGTTTCCGGATTACAGTTTATCATAATCGCTTCATAGCCTGCTTCCTTGATCGCAAGTACACCATGGACACAGCAATAATCGAATTCGATACCCTGTCCAATCCGGTTCGGACCACTTCCCAGCACGATGATTTTCTTTCGGTCACTCGGAATACTTTCATTTTCCTGATCAAAGGTGGAGTAGAAGTAAGGTGTCTCCGCTTTAAACTCTGCTGCACAAGTATCGACCATTTTGTAAGTCCGGCGAATACCCAATTTCTTGCGGTGACGAGTTACCTCTGATTCCTTTATCCGAAGTACCCAGGCGATCTGAGCATCCGAGTAACCCGCTTGCTTTAGTGATCTGAGAAAATCAGCAGGTATGTCTTCAGCAACATTATATCTCAACAATTGATCCTCCATTTCCACTAACTCCTTCACCTGATTTATAAACCATGGATCAATTCGGGTGAGTTTCTGTATCGTCTTGCGCGGCACGCCCAATCGCAAGGCATCTTTAACGCGGTAAATTCGATCGTCACTCACTAATTCCAATCGTTCGAGTATATCCTGGGTTTTTATCCATTCCTTTTTATCCGCACCCAGGCCCATTCGGTTGTTCTCCTGTGACTGACATGCCTTCTGCAGGGCCTCCTGAAATGTCCTGCCTATTGACATTACCTCTCCTACTGATTTCATTTGCAATCCAAGTATGTGACTGGATCCATAGAATTTGTCGAAATTCCAGCGCGGCATTTTGACGATCACATAGTCAAGGGTTGGCTCAAAGAAAGCGGAAGTTGTCTTGGTGATCTGATTCTTTAGTTCATCCAGGGTGTAGCCGATAGCTAGTTTAGCTGCGATCTTCGCAATTGGGTATCCCGTGGCTTTGCTAGCTAAAGCGGAGGAACGCGAGACTCTCGGGTTTATCTCAATGGCGATGAGTTCTTCATTTTCAGGGTTCTGAGCAAACTGAACATTACATCCACCGGCGAAATTTCCTAGTGACCGCATCATCCTTATTCCATCATTTCGCATTTGCTGATAGGCGGTGTCAGACAACGTCATCGCGGGTGCCACGGTAATACTGTCTCCAGTGTGAATTCCCATCGGATCCATATTCTCGACGGTACAAATGATTACCACATTATCGTTTCGATCTCTAAGAAGCTCCAATTCAAACTCTTTCCAACCCAGTACTGCTTTTTCAACCAATACCTCATGGGTAGGAGACGAATTCAGTCCTCTCCGCAGGGCTTCATCAAAGTCTTTTTCTTCCATGACAAATCCGCCTCCGGTACCGCCCAGTGTGTAGGAGGGTCTGATCACCAGCGGGAATCCAATTTTCTGAGCGGCTTCTTTTCCTTCCAGAAATGAGTTGGCAATGAATGAAGGAGCTACCTTCATTCCAATTTTATTCATAAGGAGTCGAAATGACTCACGATTTTCCGTCAAATCGATGGCAGCGAGGTCGACGCCAATCAATTTTATATTATACTTTTCCCATACACCTCGGTCACCAGCTTCGATGGCTAGATTTAAAGCCGTTTGTCCACCCATTGTCGGGAGTACTGCATCGATCTGTCTCTCCTCCAATACTTGAATGATGCTTTCTACTGTGAGAGGAAGAAGATATATATGATCAGCAGTGACCGGATCGGTCATGATCGTTGCTGGATTTGAGTTGATTAGACTTACTTCGATACCTTCTTCTCTTAATGAACGGGCAGCTTGTGATCCTGAGTAATCAAATTCACATGCTTGTCCAATAATGATGGGACCGCTTCCGATAATTAGAACTGACTTTATTGAGGGATCTTTTGGCATGAATTGCTGAAACTATTGATTAGAATGGCCGCAAAGATATGTATTTGTAGTTTAAATGATGAAAAATGAAGTCGATGTCTCAGAAACAAAACCGGTTTATTTAAAGTACTTTTGGCTCCAAATTGTAGCAATTTTATTGTTGGATTTACCTGGTTTTGTATCATATGAAGAGAGTGCTAGTGACAGATGATGTGCATCCATATTTGATAGACGGGCTAACCGATAGGGGGTACGAGTGTGAGTACAGGCCTTCAATTTCTTTGGAGGAAACGAGAGAAAAAATTGGCTCGTATCAGGGGCTGATCATTAATTCCAAGATCAAAGCCGACCGACATTTTCTCGAACAGGCAAAACTTCTTGAATTTATTGGCAGACTGGGTTCGGGTTTGGAAATTATTGACCTGGACGAAGCCCGGAAAAGAGGCATTCTCGTGCTCTCCGCTCCGGAAGGCAATTGCAATGCCGTAGCAGAACATGCAGTAGGTATGCTCTTAAGTGTATTGAACCATCTGAATCGGGGGGATAGAGAAGTACGGAGATTTGAATGGAATCGGGAGAAGAATCGCGGGAGGGAACTCAAGGACCTGACTGTGGGTATAATCGGGTATGGACATACGGGACCAGCCTTTGCAGAAAAATTAAGTGGATTCGGAGTAAAAATACTGGCGTATGACCGATTTGTCGAAATCGAGACGAATCTTGAGAATGTGAGCATTTGCAATATCGTTGACATTCAAAATAAGGCTGATATCATAAGTTTACATGTTTCTTTGAATCCAACCAGTAAACACTTGATAAATCGTGAATTTATCAATGGGTGCAAGCGTCCGTTTATTCTCATAAACACCTCCAGAGGAATGGCTGTCAACACGAAAGATTTGCTGTGGGCCCTAAAGAACGGCAAAATAACAGCTGCGTGCCTTGATGTTTTTGAAAATGAGAAACCATCGACATTTTCTGCGGAAGAAAAAGATTTATATTCACGCTTATATGAGATGGATCAGGTGATTCTCAGTCCTCATATTGCCGGATGGACTTTCGAATCCAAATTACGCATTGCCCAAGTTCTGCTGCAGAAGTTAGATGCACATAAAAATAAATTGTGATGTGCCACAAATATGAAATACAAACGTTTACAATAGGTACTAAGGCGACTTTGCCGTCTTTTTAAGTGTTGCTATGAATGGATCTTTACGAATCATTTTAGTTCTTCTTTTCCTGGGGGCTATATCTCTGGCGGGCTGGTCTCAAACCTCTCTTCAGGGCAGGGTCACTGACGGAGAAAGTGGTGACGTTCTTATTTTTTGCAATGTAGCGCTGTACAAAAACGGCGTGCTCATCACCGGTACCGAATCGGACGAAGATGGTAACTATGCTATATCAAATCTGGATCCAGGGACCTATGACTTAGAAGTGAGTTACGCAGGTTACCAGACACAAAGAGTGACTGGAGTTCTAATTCTGGCCGGGCGTGTCAATAAAGTTGATGTTGCTCTTTCACAGGGTGTCATTCTGGACGAAGTGGTGGTCACAGATTACAAGGTTCCATTGATTGAGCAGGATAACACTACTTCCGGGGGCGTAGTGACTTCCGAACAAATTCGTAATCTACCCACCAAAAGTATTTCAACGATAGCAGCAACGACAGCGGGCATAAGTTCCAGAGACGGTGAAAATGTGGCGGTCAGAGGTTCGAGAACCAATGCTACCGATTACTATGTCGATGGAATAAGGGTATTTGGTAATCTGGTACCTCAATCTGAAATTGATCAATTACAGGTGATAACCGGAGGTATTGAAGCTCGATATGGCGATGTCACCGGTGGCATTATATCTATTACTACCAAGGGTCCTTCTAATCAGCTCAGTGGAGGGTTGGAAATCGAATCGTCACAATACCTGGATGCGTTTGGCTATAAGGAAGCCAATGCCTACCTCAGTGGTCCGATCTTAAGAAATAAATCAGGAAAATCAATCCTGGGCTATCGATTAAGCGGTCGGTTTCTTTACCAGGATGAAAACAATCCACCGGCAGTAGACGTGTATGTTGCTCCTGGCTCATTGATTCGAGATCTGGAGGAGAACCCCATCCGCACTGTGGCAGGAACAAGTTTTGCCACAGGAGAGTTCTTACATGATGAGGATGTTCAGACATTAAAGGCCCGTCCGAACGAAGATTTCCAATCACTGGACGTGACCGCCAAATTGGATGCCCAAATTTCCCGAAACGTCGACCTGACACTAAGTGGATCTTATCGAAATGTGGAGGATCAATTTGCTCCAAGCACTTCCTGGCTATTACTAAACTATGAAAACAATCCTATTGACTACAACCAAAGGGCCCGGGTCAATTTGCGTCTGAGACATCGATTGGGTGGTGATAACAACGATGAGAACAGAACAAGAGTAGGTTTAATTCAAAATGCTACCTATACCATTCAGGCCGGCTATGAACAGGCAACCGGGCGGCAGGAAGATCTGCGGCATCAGGATCATTTGTTTCGATATGGACACATTGGCACATTCGATTTCAGCTGGGAACCTGCAGAAGGAGAGTCTACCTATTCCGGAGCAATTATGGGGTTGTCACATGCCGGTTTCTTGCAAGTACTAAATGATACATATATCCCTTCTGAGTTTAATCCGGTATTGGCCAATTATAATAAAAATATTGACCAATCGGTTTTTGGTCAGTATCGTAACTACAATGGATTTACTTCAAACTCTACTAACAGTCTGTGGGGATACCATCGAAATGTTGGGAGCGTCTATAATACCTTTAATCGCTTCATTTCCGACCGGTACACTTTCAATGTAGGTGGATCATTTGACTTAGTACCATGGGGCTCCGACAAAGGTCGGCATTCCATTGATCTGGGATTGATTCACGAACAGAGTTACAATAGATCCTGGGCGGTTGCTCCCTTTGGGCTGTGGGAAGTGGCACGACTGCAGGCAAACCGTCAAATAATTGGTGTAGATACGACTCAGGTAGTTGGGTCATTTCCCGGTATCGTATTTCCCGGTATCGTATTTGAAGAGTTTGAAAAATTGGTGGTGGAAGATTCGGATTTGAAGTTCTATCGCGCCATTCGCGAAAAATTAGGACTCCCCATTACAGAATATGTGAATGTTGATGGCATACACCCGGATGATCTTTCACTTGATTTGTTTTCGCCACTTGAATTGACCGATCAACGGATCGTTAGTTACTATGGATACGACTACCTGGGTAATCGTATCTCTCAGGATGTTGAATTTGATGATTTTTTCAACAGCGTTGGTCCGGATGGGAGAAGATCCTTTGTCGTAGGTCCGAATAAACCGATCTATCAGGCAGCATATATTCAGGATAAATTTAGTTTTCGTGATATCATCTTCCGACTGGGATTAAGAGTAGATCGATATGACGCCAACACTAAAGTACTCAGGGATCCTTATTCATTGTATGAAATAATGGATGCGGAGACCTTTTATAATCAGACCGGCATCGATCGGCCCAATAATGTGGGAGACGATTTTAAGGTCTACATAGAAGAGCCGGGTTCAGACAATGTGCGGGCTTTCCGGAATGGAGATCAATGGTACTTTGCCAACGGCACACCCGCAAATGATGGAAATGTCATTTTTGGTGGAGGGTTGGTTTATCCTAAACTTTACGAAGACCGGGTAAATAATATAAAAAGCAATGATTTTGATCCTTCAAATTCATTTGAAGACTATAAGGCACAGGTCAATTGGATGCCCAGGTTAGCCGTTTCATTTCCAATTTCGGACATCGCTAATTTCTTCGCCCATTATGATGTGCTGGTCCAGAGACCACCTTCGAATTCGATTGCCACCCCCCTAACCTGGTATTACTTTGAGGATGATACGTACAATGCGAGTAATCCACTAAATAACTCCAATCTGAAACCCGAAAGGACCATTGACTATGAAGTTGGATTCCAACAAAAACTCTCTAATTCGTCGGCACTTAAGATTAACGCGTATTATAAGGAGCTCAGAGATATGCTGCAACAACAGACTTATCTGTATGTGCCTGCTCCAATAAACTCCTATGTTACGATAGGCAATCTGGACTTTGGTACCGTAAAAGGCTTTTCTCTTCAGTATGACCTAAGAAGATCTATTAACACGACGATCCAGGCCAATTATACTTTGCAGTTTGCCGATGGCACCGGTTCGAATGTAAATTCTCAGCGGGGATTGACGACCAGAGGGAATTTGAGAAGCTTGTTTCCGTTGGACCGTGATGAGCGACACGCCTTCAAATTCACTTTTGATTACAGATATGGTTCGGGCCGGACTTACAATGGCCCTGTTCTTTTTAACAAGAATATCCTTTCCAATTTTGGTATTAACCTGCAGTCTTTTATTGTTAGTGGAAGACCATATACCAGAGAGATAAGACCACTTCCTTTCGGGGGCAGCGGTTTTTTCGGATCGATTAATGGAGCAAGACAACCATGGACTTTTTCGATTGACGGGCGGATGGACAAGAGTTTCTTAATTGCTACCAGCCGGGAAAAACCTTTGTCTATTAATGTGTCGTTGAGAGTATTAAATCTACTCAATGCCAAGAACGTAAGGAATGTCTATTCTGTCACAGGTTCTCCATATGACAGCGGATTTCTGTTGTCGTCAGATGGAGAATCGACATTATTCAATATCAATAGTACTGGCGAACAGGTGGTGGAGGAAGGACGAGATGCCCAGGCTTACCAGGATGCATATAACTGGTTGTTGGCAAGTCCTGCTAATTTTTATTTACCCAGACGTATTTTCCTGGGAATCAGATTTGACTTTTAATTAAACATGAAGCATCGTTTAGTCTACAA
>JAGQWZ010000375.1 GCA_020436835.1 Saprospiraceae bacterium
ACCATCATTGGAGATATTTACAAGCCGGAGACCTTAAGGGAGTTGCGCAAACATACCTGGGACGTGGTGGTCAATTGGATTGCCTATCATCCTGAACATGTGGAGTCAGATCTGGAACTTTTTATAAATAAAACCAGACAATATATATTTATCAGTTCGGCTTCGTGTTATCAAACGCCACTAAGTTATCCGGTGATCACGGAGTCGACTCCACTTAAGAATAATCTTTGGGATTATTCAAAAAATAAAATACAATGCGAAGAATTTTTAAGCACAGCATATCGTGACCGGGATTTTCCGGTTACCATCGTGCGACCTTCCTATACGTATGATACAGTGATTCCTATTGCCATTGGTGGTTTTCGGTTTTTTAATACCTGTGATCGAATTTTAAAGGGAGAAAAAATAATTATTCACGGAGATGGTACCGCACTTTGGACCAATACACACGCCGACGATTTCGCGAAAGGATTTGTTGGATTACTTGGATTGACCCAGGCCATTGGTCATGCTTTTCATATCACCAGCGATGAAATATTAAGCTGGAATATGATTTATCAGATTCTTGCCGAGAGTCTGGGTTGTGAATTAAATGCAGTGCATATTCCTTCGGATTTTATTTGTTCCGTGGAGCCGGAATACACCGGAACCCTTCTGGCGGACAAAGCAACCAGTGTCATATTCGATAATTCAAAGATCAAATCTTTTGTGCCGGGTTATCAGGCCACTATACCTTTTGCCGAGGGGATTAAAAGAACTTTAAAATGGTTTGACGAACATCCGGAGCAAAAGGTAGTCAGTGACGAAGAGCATGCCCGGATAGAGCGTATATTAGAGGCCTATGGAGCCAGGTAGTAATTCGATTGCTGTATATGCTTAAAATTATGGTTTCGGCATTTCGGCAACGGGTCTGACCATCGCCATTTTTAACAATCGTGCATTCTTAAAAGCATATTGGCGGATGCCTAATTGCAAAGAAAGCCGATCTTCTATCGAACTTATCCATTTCATCGGTGACTCCCGACGTTCACTAAGCTCAGTCGGGACAAGGCGTCCGATTTTCGCTAAAAGCTCAAGTGGGAGGATGATCTGTGATGATCCTTACCTGGTACAACACTGTCTCCCATAGCTTTAGCGGAGGGAGAGGTCAAAATGCAAACCTGCGTCCACTTTGTGTCCGCATGGATTTATTTCTTCGTCCCGCTTCAAGCCAGCTTGGCCTGACTACGAAATTAAAAAACCTGCCTTTGATCAAGGCAGGTTTGTATTCTCTAGTGACCGCGGGAGGATTCGAACCCTCAACCCTCAGAGCCGAAATCTGATATTGTATCCAGTTGAACTACGCGGCCTATTCGCTCTTTGGGACTGCAAATGTAGAAATTTCACCGAATCCACGCAGCTATTCCCGGTAAAATAGTTAGACTAAAGTCGATTTGAAAACCTTCAGGTCATGTTACCATTATCACGACCAACAGCTCTCCCCTCCCTCTTGATCTCTTCGGTTTGATCTTCATATTCAGTATGTTGCAAAAGAGTGGAAGTTTCCCATCGATTTAAGAGGAATCAACGAACGAAAAATAAGGCAGTTTCCGGATTAAAGTACTTTCTTCCAGGCTGTCCAATGGTCTACATCTGCAGTCGAATGAGAGTTTTCTGGTTAATTCTGATCTGGTGTTTGAGTGTAATTCAGGTCTTTGCTCAATCAGAATTGGATCAATCTATTGATGCAGTTTATCAGGATCAGACAATTGAGTACATCCTTGGTGATTTGGAGGAAAAATATGGCCTGCAATTTTCCTATGGATATCTCCCCTTGCAAAGGCGGACCTCCTATACTTTTCAGGGGAAGCTGCAGGAGGCGCTGGAGGCATTCCTCCGGGCCCAGCATTTGGTATTTAAAAAGATTGGATCCAACTGGGTGCTGAAAATAAATACACCCACCGGCAAACCCTTAAGAGGATCGATCATCGACCAGGATTCCAGGCAACCGCTCATCGGTGCGAATATCATCGTGGAAGGAACCTCACCGCTGGTAGGCGCCAGTTCAGATGAGGATGGATCCTTTATTATTGAAAACTTAACGGTGGGTCGCTATGATCTTTACGTGGAATACCTGGGCTATCAGTCACTGGAGGTCAAACAGATATTGGTAACTAGCGGCAAAGAACAATTTGTTCGAATTGAGATGCAGGAATCCTCTGTACAGATGGAAGAGATCGTTGTTTTGGCCAAAGTGGATTTGACCCAACCCCTCAATGAAATGGCAACAAATAGTGCCCGGTCTTTTTCGGTCGAACAGACCAGCCGCTTTGCCGCCGCATTGTCCGATCCGGCCAGGATGGCTCTGTCCTTTGCCGGAGTGACCGGCAATGGTGACGATTTAACCAATGAGATTGTCATAAGAGGTAATAGTTCAAAAGGCCTGCTTTGGCGAATGGAGGGCGTGGAGATTCCAAATCCGAACCATTTTGGTGATCTGGGTAGTTCCGGTGGAAGTATAAGTATGTTGAGTGCCAGTACCCTGGCGAATTCTGACTTTTATACCGGGGCCTTCCCCGCTGAATTCGGCAATGCGCTAAGCGGAGTTTTCGATCTTAAACTTCGCAATGGAAATAATACCAAGCGTGAACACTCACTGCAAATTGGTACCCTGGGTCTGGAAGCTTCAACGGAAGGTTATTTTTCCAAAAAATCAACTGGTTCCTATTTGATTAATTATCGTTATTCCACTATTGACCTGATCGATAATTTATTACCCTCATTGACCGAACAGGTCAACCCTTTTCAGGATCTGACTTTTAAGGTAAATCTGCCGACAAAGAAGGCGGGTACATTTTCATTTTTTGGTCTGGGGGGTAAAAATGGTACCCTGGAAAAAATAACCCGGGATGCCCCGGTTGGCCCGGATGAATGGATCCGGGAGGATTTTAGGGTGAATCAGTCTATGGGGGTTGCCGGTTTTAAACATCGACTAACGGTCAATAGTTCGAGCTATCTTCACACCTCCATTACGCATTCCATTTGGAAATATGATGATGAAACCTCTCGGCATTGGGCTAATCCCAGTATTCCCAAAGAAGTAATAGATGTCACCGATGTGCGGCATTCGGAAACCGCATTAAACCTGTTATATAATTGTAAACTTAATGCCGGAAGTATTTTCCGGGCCGGATTTAATATTCGCCATCAATCCTATGACTATGACTATAAGTCTTTTGCCGATACGACGGCCTTAATTTCTTTTTTAAATAATAAGGGCTCTACCCAATTTATAGATGCGTTTGCCCAGTGGAAGTATCGATTAAATTCCGAGTGGGAATTTAATTCCGGTTTGAATATTTCCCACCTTCTGCTTAATGGGACCTGGGGCATGGATCCACGTGTATCTGTTAAGTATTTTCTCTCTCCCCAACAAAATCTTTCTATTTCAACCGGACTCTACACAAAACCGGATCATTTGTCTACTTATTTTATTGAACGGCGGCAGATTTCGGGAGCAATTACCCGGCCTAATTTGGATCTGAAAATGCTAAAAGCTTTTCATCTCGTTGCCGCATATGATTTGCGCTTCAAAGAAGACCATCGGTTAAAAATGGAAGCATATTATCAATCACTCTTTGATATTCCGGTGGGAACCAACATGAACACGGTATTTTCTGTACTTAATACGTCGACACTTTTCGGAATTATTTTCCTCAATGATATGGATGGCACCCGGTTGGTGTCGGCTGGCAAAGGGAAGAACTACGGCGTTGAACTCACATTGGAAAAGTTTTTTTCTTCAGGATACTATTATCTTTTTACTGCGTCGCTGTTCGATTCGAAATTTACCACCCTGGATCGCAGAGAATTTCCAACCAGATATGCTACCAATCGGGTGGTTAATGTACTGGGCGGTAAGGAATGGAGTGTGGGAATGCGGAAGAAAAATGCGGTAGGCATAAATGGCAAACTAACCTATGTGGGTGGATTGCGCCGGACCCCCGTATTGCTTGGGGAATCCATTTTGGCCGGAGAAACGATCCTGGATTTCGATCGCTACAATGCATTGCATGTACCACCTTATTTTCGCATCGATCTGGGGGTTTTCTACCGGGTAAATGCCATCAATGCCACCCATACGTTTAGCCTGGACCTGCAAAACATCACTGATCGAAGAAATGTCTCGGAAACGTTCTATGAACCTTCACTTGAAAAAATAATTACACAGAAGCAAAATGGAATAATTCCCTTTTTAAATTATCGTATTGAATTTTCTTTTGATTGAAAAATCTTTTGATAATGGCACTTTGGTATTTCGAGTGCGGGAAAGCCGGTTACGCCCTGGCAGTTTAGTCCCGGCATTTATCGTTGGGATGAGTCAGACACTGTCCCCCGGAGGATGTAGCAGGCTGAGCGGGGGTGTTCCTCCGAAGGTTGTAGCCTCCTGGCGCTCTTAGCTTTCTCTGAT
>JAGQWZ010000376.1 GCA_020436835.1 Saprospiraceae bacterium
CAGCAGTATGTGACCATCAGCCAACATCGCAATCAATAAAAGATTGATCAATTCCTGTTGCCCCACAAGCACTTTATGACATTCTTCCTGAACAGCATTTAACATTTCAAGTGTTGATCCCAAGTCCAGTGTTTCCCGCAACGGTTGCATTGCATTTTGTTCCTGATTTTCCATCATTTACTGTTTTTGAAAAAAGTATCGAGCTTCCGGTAAAGAGTGATCAAGTGTTCATCCCCGACATTTAATTTCTTTTCCGCCCGGTCAAATTCATCTAAAAGATCCTCAATATTATCCGGTGTGATCCTTGACTTTCGGGCTAATTGCTTCTTAAAGTCTTTATCCTCCGGATTAATAAAATACCTTTCCCGAACATGATGCTCAAAAATAGTATGTAAGTGCCGAATTAATTTTTTATGCTGACGCTGTTGACGAAATAAATTGCTGATCGTATGCACATATTCAAGAGAGGTATTCGCATTGGTTTCCAGCGTTGGAATCACCTTTTGGCGACGTTTACTTTTAAAGATAATGAAGCTTACTGCAGCAAATATCACCAGAAAGTAGCTGATACGTAAAGATTTATGAGCAAGGATAAATTGAAGAGGGCTTTCGGATAACTGATCATTTCCGGTATGGTAAACCATATGATCCAGGATCACCAGATCGGGATCAAACCGGGAAAAAATAAAATTAAAGTGATCCAGGTAGAACTCCTGTTTTGCAGCCTGATTTGTAAACATCTGGGGTATGGTATGCAACATCATCTTCCCCGCTCCAAGCTGCCATTCCTCCAAGATCACCAGGCTATCCGAAACCGTACCTAAAACCCGGTGTGATTCGAGTTGCCTTATTTCCCGGGACAATGCATTAAAATACCGATTTGCCGGTGCTCTGAAATCCTGAAAATAGTGCTGATAAAAATACTCAGAAGCAGTCTCAGAATAGTGAACGGACAGAGTGGAATCGTATATTCCGGACCAATAGTATTCATACGGATCTTCTTCGTCCAGCGATAATTGCAATTGCTCGGTAAATAACAAAACTTCATTGCCCTTTTCGATAAAGTGCATCAGTGATTCCGTCTCACCCCGGTCCAGTTCAATCCGGGCGCTTATCATGACCAGTAGATTGTTTTTCGTCTCGATCGACTGGATCATTGTATCCAGCTGATTTCGCAATACCTGGGCTCCGGCAAACTTTTCCTTTAGCATTGTGCCAAAGATCCAGGCCCCATAAGGTTCTTTCGATTGATAACTGTAAGATTCCCGCCAATCAACGTCAGGCACCTCCTTTATTTCGAAGAGCAGGAAAAACAGAATGCAGATCACCAACAGACTGGACAGGGTCACTACCCAGATTTCTCTCTTATTCATTGTTCTCCTTTAGGAATTCCTGAAACAGAGGGTTCAGACGGTAAAACTCAGCCTGATCCAAATTGGTATTTCCATACCACACCCACTCATAAATAAATATCAACTTTCTGAAGAATTCATGCCTCGATGAATTGCTGACTTCCAGCAGATATTGCCGATTGGTTTTTTTAGGTTCCCATGCTATAAAATGATTTTCGTTTAAATACTTGAGGACTTTAAGAAACTGCATACGAATCGCCAACCGGTAATTTCCTGCATTTACGGCCTGTAGATATTCATATTCCGTATCGATAATTTCCAAATTGTCGAGATCTTCCCCTGGCTCTTCATCCTCTACTACTCCTTTTTCCACCTTTACTTTCGAAAAAACCATATAAATAATAAATAGGACCAATCCCGAAACGACTATAAGGGCCAAAATCTGAAAAAGTCCTGCACCGTTATAATCTCCACTTTCTCTTTTCTCAACATTCGGTTCAGCACTGTTCCGATCTTCTGACTTTCTGATGACGATCGTTGTTTTGGTGTCACTGTAGTCGAGTGTTTCGGCTAACTTTTCAAAAGCTTCCTCGCTTACTCCGGTATCTTTCTGTCCTGTCGCATATTCCGGACTCAGACTAAGTAAAGGCAGCAAAAAAAATATACAGATTACTTTATACATTACTATACTATTCCATGACATTTGCACCTTCACCAAATTTTTTCAATTTCTCCTTTAGATCCAGCGCTTCCGTCCAACATCGCTGAGAAAAATACGTCGACAATAGCAGAAAATACAAAAGAGGGATAACCAAAAGAACCACGGCAACTACAATGATTTGTTGGATGAATATTTCATCCAGGATCTGAAATTCGAAAATCTCATGCCATCTGACAAAAGAGATAATATAGCTGGATATCCCTGATTGAAAAAGGACAATTAACATCCAGGAAAAAAAAAGAGCAATCCCGATAGGTGGGATAAAATGAAAATAATTACGAACACTAAAGAGGTAAGTACTTCGAATGATTTCCGGTGCTGCATTTCCTTTTTCAACCAACAAATAACTGAGGATAAAAATGAATTGGGGAGTAAGAATACACAAAAGTATAATGGCAAACCAGGACGATAAAAAATAAACGGGCGCAATTATAACGACGGACATAAGAAAAAACCAGGGAAAGAATCTTTTCGTATAAGCCAGGTCAAGGTCACTTCGATTTTCACTAAGATAGCGGGTGAGAAGAGATATTGCCAGTGCCAGAGAAAGGACCAGCGTCAGGAAGATGGATGCGCCTCCATACTTAAAAATAAACAGCGATGGCCTTTGTTCATGCAGTTCTTCATAATTCAAATCAACGGTATTTAGCAAATACCAACTAATCAGCGCAAAAACGGTAAGCGCTGGAATCAAGATATATTTCATATAGGGTCCCATTAACTGCCGTATTTGAGCAACGGCCAAGATGAAACTTTCCCCAACGGTTCGATATTCAAACTTATTTATGCTCATTGGGGTATAATGCATTCTCGAATTTTCTGACAAATCACTTCGAACAATATCTCTACCTCTAAGTCGGTATGGCAAAAGAACCCACATCGCAAGGATAAATAATAAGGATAAAGCAATGATTGAGCATTTAACCGCATCCTCAAGATCCGTATGCCTGGTAACATAAGATTCCAGAATCCCGGCAATCACAAACAACGGAACGGTGCCCAGTAATACTTTTAGAGCACTCTTGGCAGCGATTTGCAACGATAGCAATCGATCATACGTGTTTGGAAATAAGAGCCCGTTTCCCAGGATGATGCCGGCGGCTCCGGCAATGATAATCGCCGAAATTTCTATGGTACCATGTATCCAAATGGTAAGAAAAGAAGTGAGAAAAAGCCCTTTACTGTAGAAAAAGTACTGGAAAGCACCCAGCATTATTCCGTTGGACATTAACACGACCACCGTTCCGAAAGTCCCAAATAATCCCAGTACAAAAGCAAGAAAAGCTACCTGGATATTATTAAAGGTAATACCGAGAAACATGTCCACCTTACGCTCGTCTTTGTAGATGGCCATTGGATCCCCACTATTGATATTGTCTTCCGTCAGATTAATATATTCATCACCCAAGATCACTCGGGCAAAATCCGGATTATTGCTACTCGAAATAATACCGATACCAACAGAGATTACAAACACAAGAAAAGAAACAAGAAACGCATTGCGATGACGCAATACCTCCAATGGTAATATCTGCCTGAAGAATTCAACAACGGATGAAAATCGAATCCCGGTAGACCTCCTGCTCATACTATCAAATACCTGCTGCGTCAGATTGTTTAAATAAAGTCGAACGGAACGGTTAGCATAGAATGTTCGTGCATAAGACAAGTCACTCGATACCTCTACAAAAAGTTGGTGCAGACGGTCGGCATCCTTTTCTTCCCTGGCAAGCAAATTTTCCAGCTCCCGCCATTTTTCCTTATTTTTTTCGATAAATTGGGACTCTGTCAAGTTACTGTGACCATTGATCAAGTGACAAAATAACATAATATGTTGGCATCACGGAGATGAAGAGTATAGAAATTGCTACCGCACATAATATTGTTGTAACGCAGGAGCTAGCCAGTCTGGGACAAAGGATTGTCGCTTTCGGGCTGGATGGGATGATCATTGGCCTTTACAGTTTGATAATTTCATCTATTAGTGCTTCAAATGTCGCTGTTTCGTATGTTGGTATTGGACTGGTAGCATTCTTTTATCATCTGGTTTGGGAAGTCTTTAACAACGGACAGTCTCCGGGAAAGCGGGCCATGCATCTTCGGGTGGTGTCAATTCAGGGTTTAAAACCATCACTTCAGGATCTATTTCTGCGTTGGACCTTCCGTCTGATAGATATCACGCTCAGTGCCGGCAGTTTAGCGATCCTGGCCATCGTTACCTCACCGAAAAATCAAAGAATAGGTGATCTACTGGCTTCCACTACTGTCATCAACCTGCGCACAAGCCGTCATATTGAGCTCAGCAGCCTTCAACAGATCGGGGCTCTCCAGGGAGATGTGTTGTATCCGGGAATAGTACGCTACCGTGATTCGGATATGTTATTCGTCAAGCAGGCATTACAGCGATACGCGAAAGAACAAAATGCCGCAAATACAAAAATAATCATGGAATTATATGAACGAATCAGCCGGGATCTGGGAATCACTCCGGATGCGTCAAACAAGATCCAGTTCTTAAAAAAAGCATTGGCCGACTACATTATTCTGACTCGATAATTAAAACAAAACGCCTATGAGTGCATCGGTAATACCTACTTTGAGATATGATGATCCAAATAAAGCAGTTGAATTTCTTAGAGACTCGTTTGGATTTCAGGAGAAATCGGTTTTTAAAAGTAAAGATGGAATCATTGAGCATGCAGAATTAACCCACGGCAATGGCATGATCATGATTGGATCGACCGGTTACGAAAGTGAGTTTTCGAAATACATGGTCCATCCCCGGGACGTTGAGTTGAAACAGACCATCACGGTTTATATCATCATCAAGGATATTGAAGCCCACTACCGGAAAGCACAAGCATCCGGAGTAGAAATATTGCTTCCTTTGACCGAGAAGAGCTATGGAGGGAAAGACTACTCCTGCCGGGATCCTGAAGGATATGTCTGGAGTTTTGGCACCTATGACCCCTGGGCATAAGCAGGGTTTACCGGGAAATGTCTGGATACAAAGGAGGCCTGCTGTCATGGCCAGTGATGAGAGATAAATTCTCCTACATTTGATTCAGGCGGCTATACTTTTCCGTTCGTTGATCCTGAATGATTCCGTTCCAATTAAGTCCAAAACCGAAATCGTAGCTATTACCGGATTCATCTAGGTGCGGCACCATATCAAAGGGGACATCCTCCATTTGTTGTTCCACTGTGCTCATATTTGCCGGCATTTGCAATGGCAGTAGTCCGGATGGTTCCTCTTTTCCGGAGAGAATTTCCAGGATAGCCTGATCCTGTACACGGAAATTGATGAGTAATGCGTCGATTTCTTTCTCAAATTCCGCTACCACGGTTGGATTTTGAAGGCGAAGGATGACCACAACTGGTTTACTTCCCATAGCCTTGCGGGTATCCAGGATTAGTTTAAGATCTGTAAAATTTTCGGCAGTCACAGTTTTACCCCGGTACGTCCGATTCAGGATATCATGTTCGCGCTTGTCGCCGGCGAGACTGGGATCTCTGGCTTCAGAAGCGGTATAGGAACCGTATTGCAGGCTGATGGGAAAAAACCCATTACCACCAACAAGTGTGTCTTCAGGGTGATAACCGGCAGTACGACCATTTTCCGGACTATTTACCACCACTATAGCGACATCGGCCTCTGCCGGATCAGCTACCGTCTGGAAATACTTTCCGGCTAAATCCTGGTTGATCGGATCTTCCCATTTTGCCGGAATTTCGGCGCCGAAGAAATTACGGGTAGCGGGTACATAGCGTTTCGGTATAAAAACTTTATGCTGAGCGGTCAACGGAAGAATCTTATTCAGATTCTTTAACAGTACGACAGATTTTTTTTGTGCATTGAAACCCTCCCGCATAAAATCGGGATGACCTACTGTTTTTTTCGTCTTTTCTACGTCCAGGTATGGATTTTCAAAAAGCCCGACCCGGAATATATTCTTGAGAAGCCGTACCGCAGAAGTCTCAAATCTTTGACGCATAAATTCTTCTCCATATTCTCTGACTCCCATTTGATAAGCTTCTAATACGGGTTCTGAATCATTATTGCCCCCAAATTGGTCACAACCTGCCATGAGGATCCTGTAGTGTCTCTCAGCAACGGTCAGGTCTTCCACTCCCCATGGTGTACGGCCAAAAGCATCCATACCTTCATCGGCCCGGGTGACTCCCCAGTCAGTGCATACCACACCATCAAAGCCATATTGATCCCGGAGCTGATCTGTGATGAAATACCGGCTGAAAGCATTACCAACATTTTCGCCATCCGGGCTCTGACCGGTTGAAATGGTATAGTAGGGCATAATCGCAGATGTACCTCCGGTTCCACCCTTGAGATCAAATACTCCCTCAACAAAAGGACGGATATGGGACGAGAGATTATCACCGGGAAATACAGCAAATTTTCCGAATCCATAATGCGCATCTCTTCCCCCTTCGCCAGTCCCTCCTCCAGGCCAGTGCTTGGACATCGCGTTGACACTTTCGTACCCCCAGCCGTCCGCGATCAAATGATCTATGGATGAAGTCTGAAATCCATCTACATAAGCACGTGCCATAGCAATGCTCAACTCAGGACTTGGTCCGAAAGTACCACTAAATCGGTACCAGCGTGGATCCGTCGCCAAATCCACCTGGGGAGAGAGGGCAGTAGATATTCCCAACGCCCGGTATTCAATAGAAGCAATTTCTCCAAATCTCTTTACCAGCTGCGGATCAAACGTAGCAGCCAAACCAATTTGGCCCGGCCAACTGGAAATCTGACCTCCTCCTCCCAGGACAAATTCATCATCATTGCTAGCCTGATGCCGTGGATCACTGCTGTTGTTCACCGGAATCCCCAATCCCAGGCCTTCCACCAGTTTTTGTACATTATTACTCCAGATCGCAGCGACCTCCGGACTCTCCACCGAGGTCACCAGGACGTGCCGCAAATTATCATTGGTCAGAAATTCGATCTGATCATCCGTCAAATCAGAAGCCATCGCTCCACTCTCTTCAAATGATTTTCCATTGTAAGTACTACCTGGACCAAATCCTCCACCGGGTATGCGTTGATGACCACTATATAACATGAGTCCTGCGATCTGCTCAACAGACATTTTTGAAGCAAGGTCTGTCGCTCTCAAAGTGGCCGACAAGCGCCAATCTTCATAAGGGTCCAATTGCCGGTTTTTATTTAGATCTTTAAACGCCAGGCCCTTATCAAAAACCAATCCGATTCCTGATTCAGGAGAATATGCCAACCTGCTACCACCGGCATTAGTGACATATCTGAGCCCATCGATTTCCTTTTCTGACCAATTGGGCGTACAGTAAACAAAAGATATGGAGCATACTATAGCATATATACCGATTCTGAATTGTTCGAGCCCATTCATAATCCCAGGTCAATTTGAAGATATTTATCAAATTTACAGATATTATCACTCTCCAATGACCGTATAGTCGAATCCCACAGATGATAATTATCATCTTATTTTTGACGCAATTATTTGGTGAAACCGAAATTTTAACCACATGGATTCTCTGACACATCTGACCCTTGGAGCATGTATGGGGGAGGCATTTGCCGGTAAGAAATTAGGAAAGAAAGCGATGTTGTGGGGTGCATTGGCCCAAAGTCTTCCGGATATTGATTTTCTCGCTTCCTTCTGGATGGATACTCCTTCCAACTTACTGGCTCACCGGGGATTTACTCACTCATTTCTTTTTTGCGCCATCGTCACTCCTGTCCTGGCTATGGCGGCAGAAAAATGGCACCGACCCCATAATATCTCGTTTAATAAATGGCTTCTTTTTTTTGGGGCTGTCATTTTCGTGCATCTGTTTATTGATGCCTTTAATAATTACGGAGTGGGTTGGTTTGAACCATTTAGTCACAAGCGAGTTTCGTTTCATTCTATTTATGTAGCTGATCCTTTTTTCTCCATTGCCCCTGCAATTGCCTGTCTCACTATGTATTATTTTCGGAGAAATCCACTTCGGAGAAAACGATCCTGGCAAATCGGACTTGGTGTCAGTACATTGTATCTGGTTTATTGTCTGATTAATAAAGCTAAAATAGATTCAGATGTGCGACAGATTTTCAGGAGTGAGGAGATTACTTACAACCGCTATTTTACCACCCCTGCTCCCTTGCAAAGCTGGCTATGGTTTGTAGTTGCCGAGGATGACAATGGGTACCATGTCGGATTTCGTTCCCTGTTTGATCAGGAAAAGGCCATTGATTTCGAATTTTTTCCGCGGCAGGATTCTTTACTAGATCCGGTTCGTGATCATGAAGAGGTACTCAAATTAATTCGATTTTCGCAGGGATTTTACACGGTAGAAGAATGGAGTGATACGCTCGTATTCAACGATCTTCGCTTCGGCCAGATGTTAGGCTGGGAGCATCCACGAGGAAGATTTGTTTTCCACTATTTTATTAATCATCCGGATGATAATACGCTTGTTGTTCAGCGAGGTCGATTTAAAGGCTGGAATTATCAGGTATTTAAAGGACTGGTGGAACGAGCGATGGGTGAGGATATTTCTGTGAAAGCCAGTGAAATGGAATAGTGGAAGGAAGAATGGGAAAGTTGGAAGAATGGGAAAAATTGGAACGTTGGAAGCAGGGAAAACAATTGCGAATATGATTCCTGAAGGGGTGACATTTTAGATCATGTGTGGGATGTCCCATGCCCGGTGCCTGATGCTGTAATTGTGGAATTGTGGAAAGTTGAATCGAAAGAAACGGTAGAACTCCGAAGGGTGGCTCAAGATGTCAGATGTCGGGTGCCTGAAGCCTGATGTCGGGTGCCTGA
>JAGQWZ010000377.1 GCA_020436835.1 Saprospiraceae bacterium
ACTCACGATTGAGGAACCCAGAACCAGAACGGTTTTCACTAAACATATTGTTGGGTATCCATTTGGAATGATTACCGGATTGGTACATAGAACTGCGCCGAATGGTCAATTGGTTTATGATGCCAATAACGGTTCTCCGATTGCTTCCGCAGGATATGAGATCCTCGGAAATGGAATCGCTGACTGGACCGGTGGTTTGAATAACTCATTCACCTACAAAAATTTCAATCTTGATTTCCTGATTGACTTCAAAATTGGTGGTGATATCTATTCAGGTACAAACGTTCGTTTGACACAAGCCGGATTGACGGAGTTGACGCTACAGGGAAGACAGGGAAAAGATCCTTTAGTGGTAGAAGGTGTAACGCAGACAGGTACGAATGATGATGGGTCACCGATCTATTCGCCATTTACCAAAACCCTTACTCCTTCCGAAGCGAGATCATACTGGGGTGTAGCCGATCGTACCTCAGAGGTATTTCTTTATGATGCCTCATTTGTAAAATTCCGTCAGGTTTCTTTTGGCTATAATTTTCCGAAGGCATTTATCAACAAGTCACCATTTACCAACTTGCGTTTGTCTTTCGTAGGTCGTAACCTGGCTATTCTGTTCAAGAATACACCAAATATCGATCCTGAATCAAGCTACAATAACAACAACGGTGGTCAGGGGCTGGATTATTTCGGATTCCCGGCAACCCGCAGTTATGGCTTTGATCTGAAAGCAGACTTTTAACTAATAAAACCGATAAGTAATGAAATTTTATAATATATATAGTTTGATGCTCAGCATGTCTGTCGGTTTGCTGCTGATGACAAGTTGTGATACCGACGAGCTGCATGATTTAAATATCAATCCTCAGGCGGTTACAGAAATCGATTTGAATTATCTGTTTTCTGCCGCTGAATTGGGAATTGCCTCCAATGGCTCTACCGGTGATAACCGGTACATTGACTGGCGTACCAATATTGGGTTGTGTGCAGGAGCAATTCAACAAGTGACTACCGTCGGTGGAATTTCCAGTAACGGTAATTACTACACGCATAATGCGGAAACTGCAGCCGCTCCTTTTGAATTTACCTATCAGGATCAATTGAAACACATAGCTGAGATTCTGAAGCAAACGGGCCCTGATGGCTACGATGCAGGAAACAAGGTAAACATGCGTAATGCAGCCCGGATTATCCGCGCCTGGAGTTTTGCCCGGGTTACCGATTGGTATGGATCCGTTCCTTACTCGGAAGCTAATCAGGGTATTGAAGGTGTTTTCTTTCCTAAATATGACAAGCAATCGTCAATTTATCCTGATCTCCTGAAGGAGCTGGACGAAGCGGTCAGTGGTATGAGTGCTTCTAATCCGGATGAAGGATTTTCAGCGGCCGATATGATCTATCAGGGTAATATCGACCAATGGAAACGATTTGGCAGCAGTATCATGTTGCGTCTGGCGATGCGTATCTCTAATGTAGATGCCGGAACAGCCGCTACCTATGTGAGCAAAGCGGTCTCAAATGGGGTATTCAGAGACAATGGGGATAATGTCTGGATCCCAATGGATATCGGACCATCGGAATGGCAGGATCAAAACGGGATCTCCCGTGCCTTCTATCCCGGAGATGGGGGTAACCCGAATCATTTGAGTAAAACCTTGGTTGACTGGTTGAAAGGTGCTGATCAAAGTACTGCAGATGACGATGATCCCCGGTTAATGATCCTCAGTGGAGGTATTTACAATTGGAC
>JAGQWZ010000378.1 GCA_020436835.1 Saprospiraceae bacterium
CAAAATAAAATAATCAATTTCATTTTTAAGAAATGGCATTTCTTTTCCGGTAGGTGGTACGGTAATTTCCGCAGCGGGGGGAATATAAGCCCAATGTTTTTCCCAGTGAGCGCCCTGGTCGATCCACCGGGCAATTAAATCTATTTCTGTGGCCGACAGGGGTTCGTTTTCATAGGGCATCCGCAATTCCGGATCATCACTGACCAATCTTTGGTATAATTCACTTTTCCGGTGACTGCCCCGGATGATCGCCGGATTACCGGATTCGGTGGCCTTAAAGGCATCTTCTTCGAACAGTAAACTGAAATTACCATTGGCCTTGACACCACCATGACAACGCAGGCATTTCGTATTGAAGATTGGACGAATATCCCGGTTGAAGCTAATTTCCGTCTGGTCGTTACCCTGGCAGGCGACCAAACATACCAATAAACCCCAGGCCAAAAAGTCCAACTTCATGACAGTATAAATCTCCTGAACTTAAAAGTACAAAAACCGGCACTGGCCCGGTGCTTTCTACTTTGACAAATTAGCGAACCGGTACTACCGGAAGCACGATGCTACTGGCCTGCATTCCACCATGATAGATCGTTTGTTGAGCAACTCTGGTCTTGGCATCACTACCCAGCGGAGCCCCGGTATTGGGATTGCGGTCAAACTGAGGAAAATTGCTCGAAGTGATATCAATCCGGATCCGGTGCCCGGGCAGGAAAACGTTAGCCGTCGGAGTCAGGTCAATATCAAATTCATATTTCTGGCCGGGAGTTAAAAGACTGATTTTATCCAATCCTTCGTGAAACCGGGCCCGGAGTATTCCTTCACTTACCGGCATCGCATAGCCATCCGGGTGCACATCGACCAGTTTGATCATCCAATCGGTATCCGGACCATCCGTTGATGCCCATAATTTCATGTTTACCTGACCGGCAATAGCGATCGAATCGGTGAGAAAATCGCTGGTGTAGACCAGGACGTCCTCCCTTTGCTCCAGCGGTCGTTGGTCGCGGGGCCCGGAAGCGGTGGGCGTACCGCAACAATTGTTTCCCCCGGTGGTAGGGACCGGCAGGAGGGGATCATAACGATATTCATCCATTCCTTCCCGGCCGGGCTTTTCAAAGGTCAGAAGGCCATCACCGCTGACAGAATTTGCCTTTCCTCCGCTGGTGATGTACAAAGGGGTATCCTTCGCACCCGGGATGGGCCAGTCATCCTCCCCATGCCATTGGTTAATGCCCATGTAAAAGATTTTCACCGGTTTTTCGTCGCCAATTCCGTTTTGAATGCCTTTCAAATGATAATCATAGAAGTCGAGGGATCTTTCCCACATATCGATGTAGGCATGATCTCCAAACTCAATGCCTCCAAAAGCTTTTGACGGGCCATGTCCCCAGGGTCCGATAATCATTCTTGCCCCGTTGCGAGCTTCGGGAGTGGCTCCATGATTTCGCATCCCGACATAGCCATTGACCGTACCCTGGACGAAAATATCAAACCAGCCCCCGTAGGTATGGCTGGGTACGCCAATCTGATCGAAACGCTCTTCATCGCTGATCGATTTCCAGTAGTCGTCATACGATTCATGGGTAAGCCAGTCGCGGTAATGTTGGATGGGCTCATTGCCACTTTGCAGATCACCTTCCATCAGGGGCAGATGCCGGAGTATGTTTTCATACTTCAAATTTTCCGTAGTGAAATCGGCAGTATGCCAGTATTGAGGTAACATAATTTTGTGAGGCATCCTGACCACGCCCCATCCGTAATTGAAGCTGAGCCGAAAAGCACCACCCATGCTCAACCAGTTGGCGTAGATATTGGTAGAGGCGACGCCGGGAAAGATGCATACGAGATGCGGTGGCTTTTGGCTAGCTGCGGCCCACTGATTATGGCCGAGATAGCTCCCGCCCTGGGTACCCACTTTGCCATTGCTGAAAGGTTGTTTTGCCGCCCATTCGATCGTGGCATAACCGTCACTTGCTTCATCCCGGAATGGTTCCCAAATACCCTCACTTTCATAGCGGCCTCTGACATCCTGTAGTACCACCGCATACCCATGTTGGGCAAATTTAATCATCGTCTGGT
This sequence comes from Saprospiraceae bacterium, assembly GCA_020436835.1. Taxonomy (GTDB): domain Bacteria; phylum Bacteroidota; class Bacteroidia; order Chitinophagales; family Saprospiraceae; genus JABDMH01. Next base: position 2,080 of record JAGQWZ010000378.1, read on the forward strand.
GCATGCCATCCCGTTGTACCCCGTAAGGGGTCCGGACGACGATGGTCGGATACCGGCCCTCCGGTACCGGCAAATACACATCAGCGTAGAGATTGACTCCGTCACTCATCGGCACCGCCTGATGGCGAAGCACCTTTATATCCTGTGAAATCTGTCCCCAGGATGAATTCACCGTTAGTATAGAGGCGAGAAAAATAAATACCAATCCGCGAAATATGTCCAGCCGTTTTATCATGTATCTAATATTTTTCTCAATATAATTAGATTTTCGGGAGGACAATGACCCGCACCCGAATCTATTTCCAATATGTAATTGTAAGTGATTATTAACCGCTCAAAAGGGATTAACAGGGTTGATTTGCTGCCGGTGTTCTGGAGGGTAAGGCTTATCTTTTTCCCTGCACAAGCACCGGTGGACTACCGGGGTTAAACTCGGTGGGACATCCACCAATTCTTATTTCGAATTCTGAACCTGGGGTGACGGTAAACGGAGAGTTGATCTCGATAAAATCGCCAGCCTCAAAAGCGGACAAGCCACCAGCGGAATAGACGATAATTTCATTATAGGTGACGATACTGGAGGTCGCTTGATAAATGATATTTTCCCTGACTGTTTCAAAATCCAGTCCCAATTCCTTTGGACAATCAACCATAAAATAATGCTGACTTACCTGTCCGGCATAGGTGGCGGTATAAGTATACAGTCCGGGCACGGCATCATCCGGCAACCGGTAGTTGTAATACCACCAGTTCCAGGTCCGGTCACCCGTATAGTTTCTTGACCAGTTATGGACGAGATCCCCATTGGGATTCCGTACTTCGAATAAAGCTAACAAGCCATCTTGCTGATCACTTAAATAAATTCCGTAGCGAATCGAGTCTCCTGCGCTGAAATTGTTTTGAAAGTTGGTTTTCTCGGTTTCGGGACAAAAATCTATGTTCGGAACCATGTCATGGGTATATAGGGCATTTATTGCCGGAACCCAATAATCTCTTTGGGAAGACCACCAACTGGTCATAGTCGTGGAATTGCAATCACCGGCAAAAGGCTCGATGACCTGATCATGACTATCCCGGATCTCCAGGTGAAGATGGGGATTTGTCGAAGTGCCAGAGCTTCCTACCAGACCCAGGTATTCGCCGGTACTCACGGTCATGCCCGGAGTTTTTGATGTCAAAGTACCTTCTTTCAAATGACCATACCAGGCCATCGATCCATCAGCATGCTCAATATACACGGCATTCCAATCGCCGGTTAAAGTGCAACTCATATCGAATTCTCCGTCCAGTTTGGCCAGGATCGTACCGGGAGCCGCCGCAATGACCTCCACCCGGTTTTGATTCATCATATTCCACCAAAAGGGAAAGATGGAAATATCGTTTCCATGGTGATTATTATAGGTTTTTGTACCACAATTGTAATCCAGAAGACCACTGCCAGGATCCAGATCGACGTGATTGACCAGGGCGTAATAGGTGGGATTGGAGTAACCCGGTACCTGCCGCAGCGGCCATTCCAGCATCGTGGTCAACAGGCTGCGTTGCGTCTGTTTTTTTTCGGGTAAAATTCCTTTAGCCACAAGTTTGTCACGTTCTTCGTGCAGGAAATTTATTATTTCGTCAGAGAATAATTGCACTTCACAGGGAATAGATGACGGACCTGGCTGTTCTCCATTCGGAGTAAGATCAGGTTGACACTCACCGGGTAGCGTAATTAAGAGAAAAAAAAAGAGCAGGAAGGCCTCTCTGATAGAAAAAACAATTCGAAAATTATTCCACTTAAAAGTTGCTGATTTGATCATTATGCCTCTCCTTTAAGTCATTCTTCCCATACCTGGAAACCATCATATAAAATATCAAAAAAAACAACAACATCCAAAGGTCAATCCGTGTATTTGTTAACTTCGTCACATGGACATATACTCTACAATCACGGTATTGATTGTGCTTTCAGCATTATTCGGTTTTATTAATGAGCGGTTTCTACGACTTCCCCATACCATTGGAGTGATGATAATCGCCATTATTTTTACCGGCGGACTTTATCTGGGGAGTGCGGTCATTCCGGATGTATTTCATTCGCTGGAGACGATGATGCAGCAGATCGATTTTGAGACGGTATTGCTGGATGTTATGCTGGGCTTTCTCCTGTTTGCCGGAGCTTTACACACAAATTTCGAACAGTTGAAAGTGCAGCGGTATCCCATTCTGATCTTTGCAACCGCCGGAGTATTGGCCAGTACTTTTCTCATCGGTTTTTTAATTTATGGAATTTTGGGATTAATTAATTATCCCGTTCCACTGATCTATTGCCTTTTATTCGGAGCTTTAATTTCTCCCACTGATCCGATCGCTGTTTTGGGGATCCTCAAACAGGCCGGCGTGCCTAAAAAGCTGGAAACCAAAATTGTGGGTGAGTCCCTGTTTAATGATGGAGTTGGGGTCGTCGTTTTTATCACCATTTTTGAAATAGCGAGATCTGCCCAGGCCGAAATAGAGTTTTCAGAAGTATTGAGTTTGTTTTCGATTGAGGTTTTCGGGGGGATTGTACTCGGGTTGGTGATCGGTCTTCTGGCCTACCGGCTGATGAAAGCCATTGATGATTACGATGTGGAAGTATTGATTACCCTGGCAGCGGTAATGGGAGGTACCCTGCTTGCGCATCAATTTCACGTGTCCGGTCCCTTGGCGATGGTCGTGGCCGGCCTGGTGGTTGGAAATGACACGGTAAGGGCTTCTGCCATGTCGGAGATGACCGAGCAATATGTCGATAAATTCTGGGAGTTGTTAGATCTGATCTTAAATGCCATTTTATTTGTGTTGATCGGTCTGGAGATCTTGATATTGCACTATGAATCACCTTATCTTACCGCCGGTCTGCTGGCTATTCCGACCATTTTGATCGCTCGTTATTTATCGTTGCTCGGTCCGATAGCGATGTTTAAGCGTAAACTAGCCTTTGTCCCCAATACCAGTATTATTATGACCTGGGGAGGGTTGAGAGGGGGCATCTCCATTGCACTTGCCCTTTCTCTGGCTCCTGAGATGGAGAGGGACCTGTTTTTAATGATGACCTATATCGTGGTGATCTTTTCCATTATTATTCAGGGGCTGACCGTTGGCAGGGTCGTGAAAAAATTTAGCGGGGTAACTCCGGAAGCCGGTTGAAAGGACAATAGAAATTTGATCTAAAGCGTCATACCTACTGCAAGTACTTCCATATTGGGACACCTCGGTCGAATATTAAAAACAGATGCCTTTTCCAGTGCACTAATTAATTTCTCTCTTTTATTATTTCTGGTATGTCTGGATAGCCCACCGCTCTCGGCCCAGATAAAACATTATCAAAGATTTGGGGTGGAAGAGGGGTTATTAACCAACCGGCTTACCAGTATTGTGGAGGGACCGGATGGCTTCATTTGGATTGCCACGGATGGTGCCGGTATTTCCAGATTTGACGGAATAGAATTTGAACATTTTAATGATCCGGAGATCATTGGAAGTCCTTATTATTTTTCTTCACTAAGGCTGAAAAGCAGCATTTGGTTTGGCGGTGAAAATCAGATTTTGCGCTATGCAGAAGATCAGTTTAAAAAATATCCTGCCCCAAACTTTGGCTCCATCCACCAGATAATTTCTTATTCGGATTCACTTTTATTTTGTATAAGTGACCGTGCCACGTTTTTTTTCGAGATAAATACCGGCGCTGTCGAAGAGTTTACTCTTGAAA
>JAGQWZ010000042.1 GCA_020436835.1 Saprospiraceae bacterium
GATCAGGAAACCACTGGATCCGGAACAGACCCACACCAATGTTTTGTCAGGTGAAGACTTCAATGGTGCCGTCGAGTATCCGATTCAGCGGATCTTCTCTATTGGAGCTAATGTTTCTTTTTAATCAGTTATCAAAAATATTTCGGCAATGAAAAATATTTTTTCAAAATATAAAGTCCTGCTGGCTGTATTGCTTCTCACCAGCTGCAACAATGATTTTCTGGAGCGTTATCCTCTGGATGAAATCAGTAATGAGACCTTCTGGAACACCGAGAATGACCTGGCCGTCTACAATAATAGTCTCTATCATCTGGCTGCCGTTGATGACAATAATGTACCCATTTTAATGGGACACGATGACGGTTTTGAAAGTCAGAAGTTTGGAATATGGTATATAGATGAATTTAGCGACAACATCGCCCCGAGACACTCCCGGCATACTAATTTCCAACAAATCCGGTCGGGAAAACATAATGTGCCGTCAACATCGGGAGGCGATAATCAGTGGTTTGGCTATAAAGGATGGAATTTCCTGCGTGCGGTTAATGTCGGACTTGATAACTATTCGAAAGCCGGTATTTCTCAGGATGCGATTGATAAATATGCCGGAGAAGCCCGTCTTTTCCGCGGCTGGTTTTATGCGGACAAAGTGCAGAAGTTTGGAGATGTCACCTGGGTGGATCATGAACTAGGTGTGGAATCGGAAGAGCTCTATGCAAGCCGGACTCCCAGGGAGGAGGTTATGGCGAACGTATTGCAGGACCTAAATTTCGCCTGTGAAAAACTTCCCGCGGATTGGGGAGATGGAGGTGGTCCCGGCAGATTGAACCGATGGGCTGCCTTATTGGTGAAATCCAGGGTTTGTTTATTCGAAGGTACCTGGCGCAAATATCATGGAGGATCTAATGCGGAAATGTGGTTGCAGGAAGCCGCGAGTGCCGCAAAAGAAATAATGGATAACGGACCATACACGCTTTATGTCACCGGCGATCCGGCTCATGACTATAATGCGATCCACCGGATCCCGGCTGATCTGACCGGAGTGCCGGAAGTGATGTACTGGCGCAGGTATCAGCTTGGGGTCTTCACCAATCACGTTCAGAACTATCACCGGAGCTACAACGGAGGAGCCACCAAGAGCATGGTCGAAGACTATCTTTGTAGCGATGGTTTGCCTATCAGTTTGTCACCCCTTTACAAGGGCGATGCCCAGATTGAGGATGTATTTGAAAACAGGGATCCCCGTTTACGTCAGACCATTCTTCATCCTGATGATGTCTTATTTTATGGCTATGGAAATAATGATACCAGGCCATATCCCAGAGTGCGGGGCATGGAAGGAGGACAGACTGTCGAGACCGGTTATCATATTATCAAAGTATATGACAACGGCCCGGCATATGCCACCTATAATACATCTGCTACTCCGGCGATCACCATGCGTTTTGGTGAGGTACTGCTTAACTATGCAGAGGCAGTGGCAGAACTGGGAACGATCACTCAGGCTGATCTGGACGCCAGCATCAACCTGCTGAGAGACCGGGTGGCCATGCCTCATTTGGAAATGAATAACGTACCCGTGGATCCCCGGTATACCGGTGATGGAGTATCTCCGCTTATCGTGGAGATCCGCAGGGAGCGGAGAGTGGAGCTTTTTATGGAGGGATTTCGGTATGATGATCTGAGACGTTGGAAACAAGGAAAGAAACTGGAAATACCCAGCCTTGGAATTCGTTGGGATGCAGCGGCTATCGAACGGTATCCGAAGGCGACCGTGTTGTTTTCTGAGGTGGATGGTGTACCCTACATTGACGTGTACAAAGGTACCGACTGGGAAAACCCGGTATTTGATGAATCCAAACATTATCTCTGGCCAATTCCGCTCAGTGATTTGGCGCAGAATCCGGCCCTTGGGCAAAATCCTGGATGGTAAGCGTTTCTATTTTATGGTAGAAGTGTATTGTAATAAAGGCCGGAAATATCTCCGGCCTTTCTCTTTTATTACTTTTTCTTTTTTTCGATATTTATTGGATAATACGGCACCTCTTTTTTCTAATCATTTATCCAATTTTACGCTATGTATTTTCGGTTTACTTTTCTCATTTTAATCTGTTTTATTTCGCCTTCCCTACTTGGTCAGCCTGAACATCTCGAAATAAATAAATTGCAGAATCCCATGAATGTCGAATATCTGCAGAAACATTTACGGAAAGAAACACCCCGGCTTATTCTGACCCGGGATCTGCTCGAGGATTTAAAGATCAAGATTAAAAATGTCCCCGAAGTAGGGAATTATTACCAGGCAATTAGATTGAATGCAGAAAATATCTTAAAAGAGCCCTTACTTGAAAGAATTCAGATTGGAAGAAGATTATTAAGAGTGTCCAGGGAAATGCTCTACCGGATGGGTATTTTAGCCATGGTTTATAATATTGAAAATGACCCGGAAATATTGCAACGGATAAATTCAGAATTACTGGCAGTATGTGATTTCTCTGATTGGAATCCATCTCATTATCTCGACGTGGCTGAAATGTCCCTTGCCGTTGCACTTGCCATTGACTGGGTAGGTCTTGAATTGCCGGGAGAAACCGTGGAAAGTTGTCAACGGAATCTTATTGAAAAAGGCCTTAGACCGAGTTATAATGAAAAAGGAAATGTAGGGTGGATCAATGGATCCAATAATTGGAATCAGGTATGTCATGGTGGAATGATTGCAGCTGCCATTGCCACGGCCGGGGTAGATCCGGAATTATCGAGCAGAACTATACACCGGGCGCTGGAAGGGATCCCTCACGCAATGGTAGAATATGGACCGGATGGCGTCTATCCTGAGGGGTCGACTTATTGGGGATATGGTACCAGCTTTTCCGTTTTGACCTCCTCCATGTTGAACTCTGCTTTTGGAACCGATTTTGGTTTAGCCGAATATCCGGCCTTTCTGGCCAGTGCAGATTTCCGTCGGCTTTGCAATGCACCCAGTGGCTGGTATTATAATTTTGCAGACTGTGGAGATAAAAGGGGAGAGGAAGCAGATATTGTCCTGGCCTGGTTTGCTACTCATACTGGAAATGCCGGCTATTATGAGAAGGAACGGTTTCTCCAGCCCCCGGGGGACATGGGAGAATTGTCCCGGATAGCCGGTCCCGGATTGGTGTGGCTATCCCAATTTGAAGCCAATGCTAAATCTGATTTACCCTTATCCTGGAAGGGCGACGGAGCTAATCCGATCGTAATATTTCGCGGAGGAGAAGAAGATCCAAGAGATTATTATTTTGGTGGTAAGGGAGGCTGGGGTCAGGTGAATCATGGCAATATGGATGCCGGCTCATTTATTTTTGAGCTCGATGGAGTGCGTTGGTCGGTTGATCCGGGAAATCAGAGTTACCATGATCTGGAAAAAACCGGATTTAATCTTTGGGCCCGCTGTCAGGATTGTGAACGGTGGACGTTATTGACCAAAAGTAATTTCGGACATAGCACTCTTTCGGTCAATGATGCGCTTCATGTAGTAGATGGCTTTGCCCCGATCAGCCATTTTGAATCTGGGGATCATCCAACTGCTACCATCGATCTCACGCAGACCTTTGGAGATATGCTCAGAAGGGCCAATCGGACCTTTAGTAAGGATAGTCCCAACTCATTGACTATTGAAGACGTGATCGAAATAAATCCCGAAAAAACTGAATTAGTGACCTGGCAAATGTTGACGACCGCCGAAGTACAAATCACCGCAAAGGGAGCTGTTTTATCGCAGTCTGGTAAGAAACTGGAAGTCCAGAATTTGAGTCATCCGGAAATTCAATTTTCGATTATTTCATTGGATCCTCCTCCCCTGCAACTCGACCGGAAAATCGAAGGATTAAAAAGAATAGAGCTGCGGATACCCGCCTATATATTGGGAGAGGGCGAACAGGAAATAAAGATTCGACTGGCTGGGTAGTATGAATGAAGTTCCATTGTGTAAAAATAGAAGATGATTAAAAACATTTTATTTCTCCTGTTCCTGGCGATTAAGACTGGATTAATTTCTGCACAAAATGATGCGGAGATTCAGCAATTAATTTCGGAAGCGAAGGAGAGCCTGACCCGGGCGATCGAATTCTATCATTCGATTAATATAGAGGGTGGATACGTGTATCACTATACCCTCGATTTGAAGGAAAAATGGGGAGAAGGCAAGACCGATGATCAAACGATCGAAGTGCAACCTCCCGGAACACCGGCAGTAGGCATGAGTTTTCTACGAGCCTACCGGGTGCTACAAAACCCGCTTTTTCTGGAGGCTGCCAGGGACGCAGCCAAGGCTTTGATCAAGGGACAGAATACACTGGGAGGTTGGGAACACAAGATCTATTTTGCCAGACCGTTGGGAAACCGGGTGAGTTTTGACGATAATCAGACTCAAAGTGCGATATCTTTTCTGATGGCTTTAGATGAGGAGGCCGATGATCCGGAGCTGACAGCGGCCATCGAAAAAGCATTACAAATGATGATGAAAACCCAGCTCGAAAATGGAGGTTGGCCGCATCAATATCCCGCTCAGGGTAATTATCACGACTATGCAACTTTCAATGACCGGGGAATCAATGATTGTATCCGGGTGATGCTGGAAGCCCAGGCGCAGTATCCTCATGATGCATACCGGGAAAGCCTGGACAAAGCCGGCCGGTTCTTACTAATCTCACAGTTACCCCCTCCACAACCCGGCTGGGCGCAGCAGTATAATGAGTTCTTGCAGCCGGCCTGGGCGCGTTCATTTGAACCACCAGCCGTCTGTCCACTGGTTACCGTATTTAATATCCAGAGTCTTTTGGATCTATATGACTACACCGGAGAACACAAGTATCTGGAGCCGATACCGGATGCTATCCGCTGGTTAAAGGAATCGAAGTTGTCCACCGGCAAATGGGGTCGATTTCTTGAACTGGGCACCAACAAACCATTGTATTACGACCGGGACCGCATCAGAGTTGACAAGGTATAAGACCTATCGATATAACGTCTCACCAGGTATTGCTACTAAGTATATATATCACAAATACTTGAAAATGTGTAAAGGCTGTTTGAAGCGATCAAAAATGCTTGTAAATGGGAGGATA
>JAGQWZ010000379.1 GCA_020436835.1 Saprospiraceae bacterium
ATGATGATTTAAGAATGTGTGCCAAAATTAAATTGGAAAAATCACTATTTACTCACCCCTCGGGGTGATTTAAGAGGCGCGCCAACCCGTGAAACAACATTGATAAATAAGGCGATTTTATTTGTACAGGTTTAATTGAATAGCGTGCTTGTTATCAGTGAATGAACAAATGAGGGGTTTAACTTTTATCCTTTAATAAAGGACTTTTGGAAGATCAGATCTATGCAAAAGAATATTAAAATTTTTGGTGAACCAATAGTGGATCAAGCTGCCATTGATCAACTTAACACATGTACAGAACCAGGAGCGTATGGGGTATTGACAGCAGATGCTCATGTCGGTTATGGTCATCCTATCGGTGGGGCAATTGCCTATAAGAATAAAATATCATTGTCGGGAGTAGGCTTTGATATCGCTTGTGGTAATATGGCTGTGAGAACGAATATTCGGGCAAATGAGCTGAATATTCGTCAAATAATGGATGAAATTGAGCAAAAGATTTCCTTTGGAATCGGAAGGAAAAACCAGGAGAAAGTTGAAGATCCGGTGATTGACAAAATCTATAAAATACCCATCAGAACATCTAAAAGCCATAAATCGAAGTTATTTGAAAGGGCACGTGACCAGCTAGGTACGGTGGGAGGGGGAAATCATTTTGTTGATATTTTTAAGGATGAACAGGATTATGTTTGGGTAGGCGTACATTTCGGTTCCAGAGGCTTTGGGCACGGTCTTACTATGGGATTTATTGCTTTATCTCAGGGTCTTCCTTTTGACTCTCCGGTAAAAGAGGGAGGGATGTTTTCAGATCCCATTTTATTTGATGTGAATTCCGAAACCGGTCAGGATTATATCGAGTGTTTGCAGGTAGCCGGTCAGTATGCCTATGCGGGAAGGAATTGGGTAGTCAGTAAGGTTTTACAAATTTTAGATAGTCCGGAGGTAACCTTTACCGTGCATAATCATCACAATTTTGCCTGGCAGGAGAGACATTTTGGCGAAGAATATTGGGTCGTGCGCAAAGGATGTACTCCTGCATTTCCCGGTCAACTCGGATTCATAGGCTCCACGATGTTTGATGTTTCGGTGATCGTTGAAGGTCTTGATACCGATCTGGCGAGGGAAGGCCTGCATTCCACTGTGCATGGAGCTGGTCGCACCATGTCTCGCCGAAAGGCAGTGGGCAAACTTAAGTACCGGCGTGGACTGGACGGGAAAAAGCGGTGGACCCAGATGAGCAAAGGCCTGGTTGATTTTGAGAAAACCAGGGAAATGGCAAAAATAAAAGGGGTGGAACTGCGGGGAGGTGGAGCAGATGAAAGTCCGGAATGCTACAAAGATCTGCAGGAGGTGTTAAAGTATCAGGAAGAAACCATTCGTGTACTCCATCATCTTACTCCCATTGGTGTGGCTATGGCCGGTGCGGACATATTTGATCCTTACCGGGACTAGCTACTGCCATATTCTGCGACAAACTCTTGCAATTTTTCATAAACCAATGCCATTGGCAGGCCCATGATATTGCTATAAGATCCCTGGATCTCTTTGATTTTACACCAGCCAATCCACTCCTGAATCCCGTAGGAGCCCGCTTTGTCCCATGGATGAAAATGGTCGACATAGTACTCAATCTCCTCCATCGAAAGCGAATTGAACCGGACCTCTGAAGTAGCAGAGAATGACAGTGCCTTTTCCAGATTCATCAGGCTCACACCGGTTATTACCAGATGACTGGTATTAGAAAGGGAATTCAACATGGTAACCGCTTCGTCGCGATTGTCTGGTTTTCCCAGTACTTCATTCTTTAGAACGACAATACTGTCAGCAGCTAAAATGATTTCTTTCGCATTCAGTGAACTTAAGAGGGCAGTGGCCTTTTTTTTAGATAAATAAACCGGTACTTCCTGGAAAGGCATATTTTCCGGGAAGGTCTCTTCAATATTGGCAGGAAGTACTCTCAATTTAAAACCTGCTTCTTGTAAAAGAAATTTTCGCCGGGGAGAAGCACTGGCAAGAAGGATTGGAACACGCAGTATAGGAATCTCTTTCATTTCTAATAGAGTAACAATAAAAATAAGCCCTGGAGCATATAGATTTTTAAATATTGGCTCAATGTATGATGCTGCTTTTTTGTTTCAGCATTACTGAACTGGAATGTCAGAAAAATAAGCGAGGCAAGAAGTCCAAGTGTATATAATACACGTATGATTTCGTTGTCTGCGAGATATTGCAACCCAACGTACAAAAGGAGGGCGAAGAGAAAGAAGGCAATAAGGTAGCCCAGATATTTTATTTTTTCTTCAGACCAGATAAGGGGTAGCGTAAAATATCCACTTTTTTGATCTCCTTCCTGATCCTCTACGTCTTTAATTAGCTCTCTCCATAAAGTGATAAAAAATGAAAAGGCAAAAAATAAGATAATAACATTCCTGATCTCTTCCTCGATGGTCCACCAATCAAAGTTCATTTCGGCTGAGAACAAGAGAGGAGTGACAGGAAATACCATAGCACATAACAACGCCACAGTCAGGTTGCCGACCAACGGCCTTTTCTTAAACCATTTAGAGTATAAATATAGTGTTATGACCGCCAGGAAATGGATTAATAAAAGAATCAGGCTATGGCTAAAAATGTAAATAACCACCGAGAGAACCGAAGTCAGGATTATGGAAATTCGATACCAATCCATAGCCTTTTCTTTCGGTAAATGAATGCCAATAATCACTCGCCTGGAACGATTAATCCGGTCACTGCTCTCGTCGCAATAATCGTTGAAAATATTACCCCCGGCCATTATGATCCAGATAGTGAATATTTCCAGCAGAAGTAAGAAATAGGTCAGGCCGGTAATTCTAAAAAAATAAGGTCGTAAAAGGGTGGAAAATACCATGACCATGCTCAACCCGGCCACAGCCAGATTGGGAATCCGTAAAAGCTTACTCCAAAGAAGCAGGTTCATGAGAGAAATTTACAAAACTAGATCTACTACGGAATCGTGCCTAGAGTTTAAGATTTGGATAGCCGGGCCAGTCTCCTTTTAGCTTGAGGACTTTCTCGATCACATCCCTTACACAACCTTCTCCACCTTTCCGAGGACTTACATATACCGACAGGTCTCTGATTTCATCTACGGCATCTTTGGGACAGCATGCCAGACCCACTTCCCTCATGGCTTCCAGGTCTGGTAGGTCATCACCCATGTATAGCACTTCGGATTTCTTAAGATTGTACTTTTCCATGAGGTTGAATAGCGCTTTTTTCTTGTCCGCACATCTCATTTCGATGTCGACAATACCGAGAGCAGTGAATCTCTCGATAGCCATGGGAGTATCACCCCCGCTTATAATGGCAATCCTATAGCCTTTTTGTACGGCAATCCGCATAGAGTAACCATCCCGGACCGAAAGAGAACGTAGCAGAAAGCCATCCGGATGCAAAAGGATCTTTCCATCCGACATAACCCCGTCAATATCAAATATCAGGGTAGTTATGCTGCGAAATTTATTTAAATAATTCAATTTCCGGAAGGCATTTAAAGAATTCGGATCAGTAGTTTAGTGTTGAGAAACTAGCGATTATTGTCTCTCCATTCATAGACCCACTTTGCCTGTATTTGTTCAAGATGACCTTCACTACACTCTTCCCGGGTACCCTCGAAATTGGGGATTTCCAGGACCCAATCAATTAAATCCGTAAAACGGATGCGGTAGATTTGTCCCTCTCCGAATTCAGCGCCGAAGCGTTCGTACAGCTTCATGGCTACATCTTCATGGTCATTCCAGTTTATGGGAAGGTCATCGTAATCTTCAAACGGCATTTTTGATCGTATTTAATGTTCATGGCCGATAATCCGGCTCTGATCGGGAATGGTCACTTCTATCTCTGCATCCTCTTCCAGTATGATGCACTGGCAACCGAGTCTTGACTCCAGACGGGGGTTGATCGCCCGGTCGATAAAATCTTCTTCCTTGTCTGAGATCTCTTCCAGATATTCTTCACCTTTCTCGACATAAATATGGCAGGTACTGCAGGCACAAACTCCTCCACAATTATGATTTAAGTGTATATCATTTTCCTCCGTAATTTCGAGTAGGGAATATCCTTCCTCTGCATTTTCAACAGTGACGGGATCAATAGACTTATCTTCAAAATTAAATTTAACAATGGCCATATCTCTGATTCTTACAGCACTTTTTTGACTAGGCGCACAAAAGTACTTGTAATCCGATTCTTAAACAACTATAATTTTTCAAAGGTTCATCTGAGGCTTCACTTGTATACATGGTCGATTCTTATAATATTTGCCTCATATTACAAATGCAGACTTTAGGATGTTGGTAATGGTGTGACAAAAGAAAAAAAGGCGATTTTTCAATTTAAAACTTAAATTACTGTTTAAGAATCAATAATCGTGGATCAGATCATAGAAGGAGGACCGGTGGCAAATTACAAGTTCAAAGAGCTCAAAGTGTATGCTTCTACGGAATGGCTGGCCGATAACAAGAAAAAATATCGCCAGGTATTTGACCGCTATGAAGTCTCCTATATCTATGCGGAACTCTCCTTCTATAACAAGCTATTTGATGAAGATGACTGGGATATCTCTGTCAGATTAAAATGTTTCGCTGTTCAGCGCGGAAAGCGAAAGGAATTATGTGAACTTTCGGTAAATAAGAAGGTAAGTAAGTATGATCAGGTGGTCTACCTGCGGGAAGGCTGGGGTAATAAGAATGAGGGAACCTTCTGGAAGCGAGGGACTTATTATTGGGAAGCCTGGGTAAATGATCGAAAAGAAGGTACCAAGTATTTCTATGTTGAAGATGCCGGTGATCCCGTAAGTCCGGACTTCAATCCATATCTGGAGCTTAAATCCATCCGGCTCTACGAAGGTCCTTTTGATGACCTTTCCGAAGAAGAACGGCATTACTACAAAGCGTTTAGTAGTGATGAAACCCGATATATTTACGGCGAATTCGTCTTCCGCAACCAAAATGAGGACCACAAATGGCAATGTGAACTCTTTGCCAAGTTTTACAACGGAGCCCGTGAACTAAAGGGACAGGTTGTCCGACTGCAAAATATCAAAAAAGATGAGGAGTTTATCACCGTGACAGCCGGCTGGGGAAGTAACGTCAAAGGATCCTGGCGAAAGGGAAAGTACACCCTCGAACTGGTGTTTATGGATCATCTTTTGGCCGTGATTCCATTTGAAGTGCAAGAGGATTTTGAAATTGGCATTCCGGCAGTAAAGCTTCCCCACAAGAAGCAGATGATGGTCATGGCTCCGGATGAAGATCTATCCGAAACCTTTGAAGATGTGCTTGCCAGACTAGATGAACTAATTGGTCTGAGCGAGATAAAAAAGCGGGTACGCGATCATGCCAAATACATCCAGTTTCTCCAGTTGAGACGTGACCGCGGGTTTGCCGAAGAGGAGGACATCAACATTCATTCGGTATTTATCGGTAATCCTGGTACAGGCAAGACCACAGTGGCCGGAATGATGGGGAAGATCTACAAGAAGATGGGGCTTTTGTCATCCGGACATGTGCATGAAGTTGATCGGGTTGATCTGGTTGGAGAATATATCGGGCAGACCGCTCCGAAGGTCAAGGAAGCAATTGAGAAGGCAAGGGGAGGAGTCCTATTCATTGACGAAGCTTACTCCCTTGCGAGGACAAATGATGATACGAAAGATTTCGGGCGTGAAGTCATAGAAATCCTCATGAAGGAGATGTCAAATGGAGAAGGGGACCTGGCAATTATTGCCGCCGGTTATCCAAAAGAAATGTACCATTTTCTTAATTCCAATCCAGGCCTAAAATCCCGTTTTAACCTTACCTATGAATTTCCTGATTTCATGCCTCAGGAACTGGCATTGATCGCAAACTATGCCTGTGGTAAGAAAGGAGTTAAATTAACGCGCGGAGCCAAGGCGAAAATCGAAGAGCTGATAACGGAAGCTTTCAGGAAACGCGATCGCACTTTCGGAAATGCCCGTTTTGTTTTTGATCTGCTGGAAAGAGCTAAAATTAATCTTGGTCTGCGGATTATGCGCAAAAAAGATATTGAGCAAGTGAGATCAGATGCTTTGGCGACGGTCACGCTTGAAGATGTAGATAATATGACGGTCTACCCCACGAAGTTTCGGCCGAAGATTCCGGTGGACAGCAAATTATTGGCATCCTCGCTGGCCGAACTGGATCAATTGATCGGAATGGAGCCGATAAAGAAAGAAATACGGGAACTGGTTGATCTAGTCACTTATTACAAATCAGTTGGAAAAAGCGTGCTCAATTCATTTAACCTGCATACTGTTTTCATTGGTAATCCTGGCACCGGAAAGACGACGGTAGCCCGCATACTGACAAAGATCTATAAAGCGCTGGGCATTCTGGAGCGAGGGCACATGATAGAGACAGATCGTCAGGGACTGGTCGCCGGCTATGTTGGGCAGACGGCGATCAAAACCGCCGAAAGAATCAATGAGGCTATGGGCGGTGTACTATTTATTGATGAAGCATATTCACTCACCACAAGTTTTCAAAATACATCTTCAGCCGATTTCGGCAACGAGGTGGTGCAAACAATCCTGAAAAGGATGGAGGACCACCGCGGAGAGTTCTTTGTTTTCGCCGCAGGGTATCCTGAAAATATGGAGGTTTTCTTAAAAGCGAATCCCGGATTACGCTCCCGCTTCGATAAAATACTGCGTTTCGAGGATTATTCGGTCGCTGATTTAAAAGAGATAGCGACCAAGATGTTGGAAGACAAGGGATACGAATTGGATAAAAAGGCTTCGGAGCATCTGGCTGGTTACCTTTCATTTTTACATTCATATCGCGATCGCTATTTTGGAAATGCCAGGACGGTTCGCACGATTATCGATCAGGCGATTAAAAATCAGAATTTGCGTCTGGCAGCCATTCCCAAAGACCAGAGAAAGGACCATCACCTCCTGAATTTACAGGATGTGAACGAATTCCAAAGTAATACCGATCAATTTGTGTTTAATAAAACCCGTATTGGATTTCGCAGCACAGATCGTTAAATTCGTCTATTAAATTCAACCGTTATTATCCATCTGCTACCTATGGGAGACCAATTGAGGAGATAACGATTACAAGATTTGGTGCAGAACATTTACCTGACCTGGTGGTGATCTTTGCTGAAAAGACCTATGCGCCATGGCTTTAGCCAATAAGGTATGACTGAGAAATGCTGTTTGACACTAATCTCTTTCCGAAAAATCAGCACTCCCATATCGAAAAAATCGAGACTCATACGCACGGCTTCCAGTGATTTACAATCTTCCCAGGCAGCCATCATATCCCTAGACCAATAGATATCATGAATCACAACAAGGGAATCATTATGTAATGATGGTAGTATCATCATGAGATTACTCAGCGTAGCAGAATGGGTATGATCTCCGTCTATGAAGACAAAATCCACCTCCCCAATTCTTGCCAGAAGTTCCGGTAATCTTTTGGCAAAAGTACCCTGGATGGTCTCCGGTGTTCTTTGAAGGCCTGCTTCCTGAAAATGTGTTGAAGCAAGATCGGCGATGGTGGGATCTCCTTCTATGGTATAAACTTTTGCCTGGGGTGCCGCTGCCTGCAAAGCAATGCCGGAGAGTCCGAAGGAGGTTCCCAGCTCAAGAATTGATTTCGGATTGGAGAAACGGCAAAGTTGATATAACCGGATTAGTTGTGCCGGTCTTGATAACGAGGTTCGCGCTGTTTGTGAAATGGTCCTTTTCTGCATCCTTATTCTCGATCCCGCTCCATGGTCTGCAATCTCAAAGAGCGCATGATCCCTGTACAGTTTCTGACGGAGTTTCCTGACATACACCGGTAATTGATCACTTCGATCAAAAAATGAATTTATCATTGCGGATGCATACGGGGAGTGGACATCATAAATTGTTAAGGCTTTGCGATAATATTGCCAAAAACGTAAAATTGATTGCAGTATTTCCATTCGGGAAGTATTAAACCTTTCCTAATTTTTTGAGGATAGATAATAAGAGAGTATTACTTCCAGTTTTAATATGCAAATTAATAAGCATGGTGTTCAGATTCCTTTGTTTTCTGGCCTTTGTTCTGCCGGTAAATCTAGCAGTTTTTTCCCAGTCGTATTTCACTTCCATGGGTTTAAGAATGGGTTCCGATTTTGGAATTACTCTGCAACAGAAAATAGTTGGACATTTGACTGCCGAGGGTATTGTCTCCAGTAGTCCGGTAACCCGTCAAACTACCGGATCTTTGCTGGTCGAAATGCACAATCCACTGATTTCCAAACGATTTAATTTTTATCTGGGAGGCGGCCTTCATAATCGATGGCTCCAGGATCCGGAGGGTCAGAAGCTGGTGAGAAGAGGGGTGACAGCGATTGCCGGAGCCGAAATGACCCTGGGTAGAATAAATCTTTCCTGGGACTATAAACCGGTATTCCATTTAAACGCAGATACCCAACCTTTTGAATCGGAGACAGCAGTGAGTTTACGATATGTTTTTGTAAAGAAGATCAGAAAATCAAGGAACAAGGATAGCTTTCTGAAACAGACACCAAAAGAGAAACGGGAGAAAAAGCGAGCAAAAAAGAACAGAGCAAAAGAAAAATTGAAAAAAAAGAAAGAACGGGAAAGATCCGGAAGATCAAATATCTTCCATAGAATTTTTAAAAAATAGACCCACTTATTTAAGTTCTTTTTGTTCCTTATTCAAATAGATCAGAGATCATAAAATGGGATGATAATTCATTCCTGATTATTGACCTGATAATTTAAAAGGGTATTGGTTGAAAAACTCCCTTGTATCTGGCTTTTAAACTGGTGGTTGTATCTGATTTGAGTGACGGTCGAACGAGAATTAATTTGTTACTTTAACCCGTCTTTTCAGACATCTATTCTCACGATTTTAAATTAGCTCCACACGAAGTCTTGTCATTGGCACCTGAATAGGACTCAACGATTTTTAACCCCTATTGAGAACAGGCAAACCCGTGAACGGAACGATTCAGTGATTCTGTGCTTCAACAAAATTCCAGGTTAGAAATTTACGCATTGAGCGATGCATTTTTGTTTCGAACAAAACGAGGTATGGGCATGTCCAGTAACATAGATTGCAGGTGAGTCATCGGTTCGTTCCTGACCGGCTCAACTGATCCTTGAGATAAAGACGTTGTCTCCATTCTAACAGCAACAAATGGTCAGACAGAGCGCTTGATTATCGAGCTAGTATTTTGGAAGTGACCAGTGATGTGAACGCTATCTGCAATGTTGTCAACAGTAAATAAATTGTACCTGAAGTAAGAAAGTCTTACTTTCGTGCAAGTTTCTTCGGACAAATAAAATTAAAGATCAGATGAAAAAAATACTATATCTCACTCAAATTTTAGCTAGCCTGTTGATATTGGTTGCTTGCAACAATCAAAAAAAATCAGATATGTCGTCTGATGATATGGAGGCGGAAACACCTAAAAAATACACAATCACCCCTTTTTCAAAATCTAAGGCATATCCTGATGCCAAGTTGTCAAATATGATCTACCGGGATGGGAAATTCAGTTTTGATGTTTCCGGTGATGACTATGAATTAGGGGCTCAAACTCCTGATGCACCTCAGAAAATGTGTGCAAATTCAGACAAAGGTCAACATATCCATTTAATTATTGATTTTCAACCATATGTGGCCCAATATGTTTCCTCGTTTGATCATTCTATAGCAGATGGTGATCATAACATTCTTGCCTTCTTATCACGGTCTTATCATGAAAGTATTAAAACAGATGACGCTTTCATTGCCCAGAAGGTGACCGTACAGAATGGAAATTTTACGACCAGCAGTGATATTACTGAGCCTGCGATTTTTTACAGCCGGCCCAAAGGGACGTATGTTGGCGATGATACCAAGAAAGTCATGCTCGACTTTTATGTTCTCAATGCGGAGATAGGGGACGATTATATGGTAAAACTTCAGGTAAATGGGGAAGTAACCATGTTGGATGAATGGCAACCCTACTATATTGAGGGATTACCCATGGGGCAATCAACGATTGGATTAGCTCTGGTATATCCTGACGGGTCTGCAGTACCCGGAAAACAAACTTCCACTCTTCAGCAAATAACGCTGATGGAAGATAATCCGCCAGCCAATTAGGCACACTTATATCCGAATGTAGAAGCTGCTCCGTCACCAGGTTGCAGCTTTTTTTATGTTCTGAGGTAAGAGGCTCCGTTGACATCAATGATTGCTCCGGAGTTCCAGGTGGCTGCATCTGAGGCAAGAAAAAGCACGGTATAAGCTACTTCTTCGGGTTTAGCCACCCGGTTAAAAGGACTCTGGGCCCGGATCAATTCTCCTGCCGGACTCTCCAAAAGGTCTTTGACCATTTCCGTTTCTACAAAGCCCGGAGCCACCACGCCTATGTAAATACCATAAGGAGCGAGCTTTTGCGCAAGAGACTGACTTAAGGCATTTAGTCCAGCTTTACTTGCTCCATAAGCAGGTTGATCCGGCTCACCCCGGAATGCACCCCGTGATGAAATGTTGACAATCCTACCACCTCCCTGGTTCTTCATGATGTCACTAACCAGGTACATTAAACGGGCCGGAGCCAGTAAGTTCGTCTCCAGGGTTTCTTTAAAGATCCGGTTCCAATCATTGTAGTCGACTTGATCGATCGGATGTTTCTCGTGAATACCGGCATTGTTGACTAAAATATCAATCCTTCCGAAATGACGAAATACGTTCTCCACCAGTTTTTCACAGGCGGAGGGATCAGCGATATCCGCGGGAAAAAGAGCATGTCCTTCGGAACTCAACTCCTGTAGAAATCCTACTGCACGCTCCTGATTAGAGTGATAGTTGACCGCAATATGCGCTCCCCGGCTGGCAAATGCCCTGGAAATAGCCGCCCCGATTCCCCGGCTTCCTCCGGTCACTAATACAACCTTACCCTTGAATTCCATAGCTTCATTATTATTAAGATGAATGTACAGAACCCCGTGAGATGTTCTAAATTTCTTGCCGAAAATTAAAGATTAATCGTAACCTGATCTTCAGCGATTATTCGAAATCCAGGAGGGTGACATCGAACAAGAGGACCTTGTTGGGAGGGATTGATCCTCTGCCGGGCCGGCCGTATCCCAGGGCGGAAGGAATCAACAACATCCCTTTTCCACCACCTGATTTGAGCAGGGGTATGCCTTCGGTCCACCCTGGAATCACCTCATTTAAACCAAAGGTCAAAGTATTGGCAGGTGGTGTCTGATCAAAGACTGTTCCATCCACGAAATAGCCTTTATATTTTACAGTGACTCTTGAAGTTGGCAAGGGATGTTCTCCGGTACCTTCTTCCTTAATGATGTAGTGGAGACCCGAAGCAGTTTTTTCTGCTTGCAGGTTATTTGTTGCCAGATATGTTTCAATAATCGTAATATCCAGAGCCAATTGCTCTGCAGGAGGCAACTGATCATCTTCCTTCTTACAACTACTCACAAGGAGCATGCTCAGGCCAAGGGAGAGAAAGAATATACTAGATTGGAACTTCATATTTTACTAAATCTTACTTTTAGGGGTGCAATATTAGTGCTTTTTCTGATCAAAGATGAAACGATAGTTTCTTTCGATTTGATGCTTTCAGTTGTACTTTACACTTTTTATTATATGATAAAAACCAGTTAGTCGTGCCACACATGTTTGAAAAATTGCTCCCTTATGAGGCATCTCATTTGATTTTGGGAGCTTATTTTAATTATTGGCATGCCTTCCGCGGCATCACCAAGCGTGCCCAGATTCGATTCGAGAACCGTGACTGGACAGGAATCCAGTCCGACGCAAGGGAAAGAATTTCATTGTACCGTGATGCCGTAGGCCGGACAACCGAACAGGTGCTATTATTGATGGGAGATCGTCGGAACGATGACCGGGTCTGGAAATCGATCAAGGAGTATTTCACCTATGAGGTTAAAAATTTCAACACACGAAATATTGCCGAGACATTTTACAATTCGGTGTACAGGCATAGCCATAAGGGACTGAGTGCCGATGAGAATAATATGTTTGTGCACGCTACAGCAACGTACCGGGAGTTCAAATCAACGGATCCGATCTACCATTCTTTCAGCATCGATCAGGATCTGCAATATAGTTTCCGTTCAATACTACGAAGGTATAAAATTGATCTTCCCTGGGAGAACCTGGATCGTGATCTGGGCTTTCTGGAGAAAACATTTCAGGAGGTTATTGATACCCGGAGTTTGTTCATTGAACAATGTCGAATTGAGACGATAAAGTCGATTTTTTTCCGGAACAAAGGAGCCTACATTGTTGGCAGGCTATGGTCAGGAAGGGAGGTCATCCCTTTTGTTATTCCGATGTTAAATGGACAGGATGGACTTTTTATTGATGCATTACTGTCAGAAGACCGGGACGTGAGTTCACTATTTAGCTACAATCGATCTTACTTTTTGGTAGATGTAGATATTGCCAGTGAAATGGTTGATTTTCTCCGTTCATTTTTACCCACTAAAAGTTTGGGCGAACTCTATAATTCGATCGGTTTTGAAAAGCACGGTAAGACGGTTTTTTATCGCGACTTTTTACGACATCTGGAAAAGTCAAAAGACCAGTTTATCGAGGCACCGGGCATAAAGGGAATGGTAATGCATGTCTTCATGCTTCCTTCCTATAATGTCGTGTTTAAAATCATCAAAGACCATTTTGCGCCCCCAAAACAAGTCACTGAGGAAGAGGTAAAGTACCGCTACGAGCTGGTGAATCTTCATGACCGGGCAGGAAGGATGACTGATACGCATATGTTTGAAAATCTGGTTTTCGATCGCAACCGTTTTTCAGAGGAACTCCTGACGAAACTCCTTAAAGATGCCGGATCTAAAGTAACGCTGGGAGAGGAGACGGTGGAAATTAAACATCTCTACGTCGAAAAGAAAATGACACCGTTAAATATCTATCTGGAAACCGCATCAGAAGAAGATGCGGAAGACGTCATCGATGGGTACGGATATGCTATTAAGGAAATGGCTGCAGTAAATATTTTCCCCGGAGATATGCTCTTGAAAAATTTTGGGGTCACCCGTTTGAAGCGAGTGGTTTTTTATGATTATGATGAAATTGGATTTCTAACAGATTTCAATTTTCGAGTAATTCCTGAAGCACGGGATGAATTTGAGGAAATGTCTGCCACACCGTATTTTCATGTCGGCCACAATGATATTTTTCCCGAGGAATTTCCGCGATTTCTAATTGGTAATCCCAAATTGAGAGAGATGTTTCACCGGCTGCATGGAGATCTCTATCATGTCAAATTTTGGAGGGACATGCAAGAGCGGCTACGCAGGCAGGAGATCGTCGAAGTTTATCCCTATCGTTACCGGCAACGATTTTGCGAGAAATTTGCCGGATACAAAGAAACTGACCCATAATTAAAAAGGATAATTGTGATCGAACATCATACCTTTAAAGTTACCAGAACTGCGCACGTTTATACCTCCGGGAATTTGTCATCAAATACCAAATATATCTGGCTGGCGTGTCATGGGTATGGGCAACTGGCAGAAAAATTCATTTATAAATTCGAACAATTAGATAAAAAGAAACATTTCGTAATTGCTCCGGAAGGATTATCAAAGTTTTATTGGGGAGGTGTGACGGGCAATGCAGTCGCTTCCTGGATGACAAAGAGACACCGGAAAAATGAAATTGAGGATTATGTGAATTATTTACATTCTGTATTTCAGCGTTTCAGATCCCAGGCTAGCAAAGAAATTGAGCCTATTTTTTTCGGATTTTCCCAGGGCACAGCCACAGTATTGCGATACTTATTGAAATGTCAGCCGGAATTTAGTCATATCATTTTGTGGGCCGGAGCCTTTCCAAAGGACGTGGACTTCTTGGGAGAGGCTGGATACCTTCAGTCTGGAAATATTCATTTAATTTACGGGGATGAGGACGAGTATCTGACTCCTGAATTATTAGAAAAGGAATCAGACTTTATAAATCACCAAAGACTTCGGGTTTACCGGCATATTTTTAAAGGACCTCACCGGATCGATAAGAATGTGCTTATCCAATATGTCGACAAGATCCTTCAGGAAGTAGAATAATTACTCTGCCTTTAGTAAATGCTCATCCAGATATTTGGTCATGGTGCCATACAAATGCATGGTTGTATTTTCACCCTCATAGATCCCATGGGTCCGGTTAGGATAGATCATAAGATCAAAGTGCTTATTTTCCTTAATCAGCGCATTGATCAATACCTCCGCATTCTGATAGTGCACATTATCGTCTCCTGTTCCGTGTATGTACAGTAGATCGCCCTGCAATCCCGAGGTGTAGGTAGCAGGTGATCCGGAAATAAAATCTTCGAAATTATCCTCAGGCAAGCCCATATATCGTTCCTGATAAATATTGTCGTACAGAAGTTGATTCGTCACTGCGGCAACGGCAATCCCCATCTTGTAAATACCCGGATATTTAAAAAGTAAATTCAGGGTCATGGCACCTCCGCCGCTCCAGCCCCATACTCCAACCCGACTGGTGTCGACAAACGGCCATTTTAGAATTTCTTCGGCCGCCAACGCCTGATCCCGGGCATTGACAATTCCGACCTTTCGGTATATGCTTTTTCTCCAGTCTGCACCCTTCAATGAAGGTGTTCCCCGGTTGTCGAGAGTGACAATCAGATATCCTTTTTGGGCGAGAAAATAGTGCCAAAGATTGTCCATCCGGTCGACTGCCGTTTGGGCAGCGGGTTCGCCATACACATAAAAAAGAAGCGGATATTTATGTGTTTCAGAAAAATCAGAAGGTTTGATGATTTTTCCATCTAACGTGATCCCATCAGCTGTCGTTATCTGAAAGAAGTCGACCGCGGGCATATCTAATTTACTTAGAGATTTTCGAAAATGCTCATTTGTGAATAGGGTGTCGGTGATTTCATGATCGGGTAACGTGATCATAAATCCCTTTGCTGGTTCTTGGGCGCTTTGTGTTCTAAAATACGCATATCTCCCGTTAGGAGAAATGTCATATAAATTAAGACCTTCATAAATTTCAGGCGTTAACCTTTCTATTTTTTTAGACTTTAAATTAAGGGCGTATAAATATCTCTGGGTTGCATTTTCCGGAGAAGCAATGATATAAACCAGATCCCCGGCTTCGTTTATTCCTTTTACACTGGCTATGTCAAATTCACCGGGACTGACCAGTTCAGACGTTTTATCCAGACCTGTTAAATATAAATGACGCCATCCGTCCTTTTCACTTAATCTTAAAAACGACTTTCCCTGATTAAGAACTATTTGATCTTCCATTTCCCAAGCGGCACTGACATCGATATTGACAATATCAATCCATGTTTCCGATTTTTCCTCATATATTTTTGTCGGCACGTTATCTTTGACATCGACACTCCATAGGTTCAGTTGGTTTTGCCGGCGGGACAATTGCGTTATTAATAGCGTGTTAACGGGAGATAGCCATTGAATCCGGGGTATATAATTGTCATCAGGATCACCGGGTAAATTTATCCAGGCAGTATTTCCGGACGAAATTTCCAGGATGCCCACTTTTGCTCCTGAAGGCTTCTGTCCGACCTTGGGATATTGAATGGGAATGATTTGCGAATAAACATCATCGGTGTTATTTATAAGAAAAAAATCTTTGGTATCGGTGGCATCGATTTGCCAGAAGGCGATTGAATTGCCATCTGGGCTCCATCTAAAGCCATCTTTGCAGAAAAATTCTTCCTCATAGGCCCAATCGAAAGTGCCATTAATGATGTCTTCTGTTCCATCCTGGGTCAATTGCCGGATTTCATTACTCACCAGGTCTTCCAGGAAAAGATTGTTTTCGGACACATAGGCAACCCTGGTGCCGGAAGGATTGAATTTTGCAAACATCAGAGATGCAGCGGGACGGTTACTCCCTAACTGTTTGAGGATCTTTGTTTCCAGGTCGAAAAAATAGAAATCACCTCTTGTGTTGGTTCTCCAAACCCGTTGTGAATTGGTGAAGATCAATAACTTTTTCTCGTCGGATGACCAGGAGTAATCTTCGATGACTACACGTGTCCCTGTCCCTGGATCTTCCAGACTTTCATCATCAACCAGGATTTGTCTACTACCGGTCTTTGAATCATATAGAATTAATTCAGTATTTCCATCCGAATTATATTCTACGGTAGTATAAAATTCGCCTCCTGCTAGCCATTTGTGAGGCCCGAAACGGTCTTGTCTGAAGTCCCCGCTTTTAAAGATTCGCTCCAGGTTTAATCTCGACTCGGTGTCGACCTCCTGGGCAATTAATTGATTAACAAGAATGACAAGAATTACCAGTTTCAAAATTTTCATCTCTGCTTAAACTTAATTGGCGGAGGCAAATGTAATAATCTTACCCCTCAATGAGTATAATCTTTCAAATTTGAAAATGACTGGATTGCTTTGAATGACGGTCATTTATTAACCGGCCAATTTCAAACCTTATTTTTTTATCTTTCCCTCATGTCTAACATCATACCGAAAAAGACCTGGAATTTTGACCTGGACACTGCGGATACCGAGCTACCAGATAGGTCAGCTTTTTTCTTCCCTTCGACCAATGGTCAACCTAAGATTTATCTCTGTGGTCATTCACTTGGGTTGCAACCAAGAAAAGCCTCAATTTATCTCAATGAAGTAGTGGATCAATGGAAGAATTTAGCGGTTGATGGACACTTCGCAGGCGAAAGCCCCTGGATTAATTATTTGGAGGAACTTCATCAACAAATGGCCGGACTGGTTAATGCGGAGAAAGATGAAGTCGTGATCATGAATTCGTTGACAGTAAATATTCATTTACTTCTGTCGGGATTTTATAAACCGAATGGAAAACGATGTAAGATCTTGCTCGATTTTCCGGCGTTCCCCAGTGATATCTATGCGATACGGTCTCATCTGGAGGTCAGGGGTTTTTCGGAGGAAGATATGCTGTTCTGGGAGCCAAATGCTGATACCGGGTTCTTTGAGAACGAGGATCTGGAGCATCTGCTATTAAAGTATCAGGATGAAATTGATCTGATATTCATTTCTGGCGTCCATTATCTGAATGGTCAATATCTGGACATTGAAAGTATTGCCAAACTCAGCCGGAAATTCTCCATTACCCTGGGATTGGATCTGGCGCATGCGGTTGGGAATGTCGAGCTTTTTTTACACGATTGGGAGATCGATTTTGCCTGTTGGTGTACCTACAAATATTTGAATGGAGGTCCCGGCAGTCTGGGAGCCGTTTTTATTCACGACAAACATCATGATCATCACCAACACTTCCTTGGATGGTGGGGAAACAGCATTGACAACCGATTCGAAATGAAGCCTGACTTCACTCCGTCCATAGGAGCTTCGTCCTGGCAGTTATCCAACCCCCCTGTGATCAGCTTACCTCCACTTCGTGCCGCTCTGGATATTTTCAGTGTTTATGGGATGTCAAAGATTCGGGCGAAATCAAAACTGATTTCATCTTTTCTTTATCAGGAACTACTATCGATCAAAGAGTCTTATTTCACCTTGATCACTCCGGAAGATGTAGATAGGAGAGGGGCGATGATTTGTTTGAGGTTTGCGCAGGACGGAAGAGCCGCTTTTCAATATCTGAGTGACCATCGTGTCGTTGTAGATTATCGCCAACCCGATACGATTAGAGTGGCAGCTAATCCCCTCTATAACAACTTTGAGGATGTATACCGGTTCGTTAAAGTACTGGAAGAAGCCCTCCATCAATAGGTCTGTTGGTTCTATTTGATCGTCACGGCAAGCGATGCAATCAGTCTGGCGGGAGTACTGGAGAAGCGATAACGTTGTCCGCCAAAAGAAATGTGGTCACCAAACTTCACAAAATTGCCTTCGTAGCGCACATCAACCATGACATTTAAAAGATCGACACCGATACCTCCTTGCCATCCAAAAGACACGTCGTCAAATTTCTGCTCATAGGACTCAAATTCAAAGAGTTCAGACGTACTTTTGATAAAGTAGTGACCCACCGGCCCTGCCATCAATCGCATTGGACCGGCTTTGAGTCCGAGCATCAGCGGAATATCCAGATTTTGATATTTCTCGGTAAAGATACTTGAAGAACCGGGAGAAGATGATTGACCGAAGCTGTAGTCGACGCTGTTGCTGTTAAAAAGCACTTCTGGCTGAATAACGAAGGAAGCGAGCTTTATCTGTAGAACCAGACCGGCATGATACCCATATTTTGCGTCTTGTACATCGAGGAGAAACTCATTGCCGTTTTGCACGATCTTCAAGGCTTCATTTACTCCCAGGTCATAAGTACTCAACCCACCCTTGATACCAAAGCGTATTTGCCCGATCGTCGTCGTAGTGACGAATAAAAGGAGAAAACAAAGAGACAAATAACTTCGTATCGAAATCATTAGATTTGGTGTTCGGTATTCTATTGTGGCAAACGCTAAAAGTCGGGATCTATTTGGTTTATTGGATTTTGACGGCCTGTAATTAACAAACTTTTAAATCGCGACCGCAAAAATCGTAATTTTTTTAAGAATATTTTAGTCCATGATCAGCGAAGTCAATTTTGTCGGCAGTTTTCCTTCCATAGATAAAATGCCGGATAGCCGGCTACCTCAGTTCGCTTTTATAGGCAGGTCTAACGTCGGTAAATCGTCCCTGATCAATCTGCTGACGGAGAGAAAAAATATTGCAAAAGTTTCCAAACAACCGGGTAAGACTCAGATGTTGAATCTCTTTGAGGTAAACGGAAGATGGATGCTGGTTGATTTACCTGGATACGGCTATGCAAAAGAATCGAAAAAGAAACGGAAAAGCTGGCAGAAGATGGTTTCTGATTATTTGATCAAAGCACCGATGCTTCAGGTAGCATTTGTTTTGATCGATATAAACATACCACCTCAGGAGAATGATATCGCCTTTATTAATTGGTTGGGTTCCAGGGAGATCCCATTTCACCTGGTTTTCACCAAGACAGACCGACAAAATTCCAACAAAAACAAAAAGCAAATCGAACATTTCTGCCAAAAATTGTTGGAATATTGGGAGGAGTTACCCACGTATTTTCAGGTATCGTCGGTGACGAAAGAAGGACAGGAGGAATTGCAACAGTATATTGATAAACTTGCCGATGGTACTGATGGAATATGACCGTGTTTACACAATCAACAGGAAATCGTACCTTGTAGGCTTAGAACTTATGTAAGGCTTTGATGGAAGATCAGTTACAATTATATCCTCATATACTTCCCGATCTGGAAGATTGGCCCATCTACAAACTCAGCTTGCAGCGCCGGGATTTCATCGAAGATATTATCAAGCAAACGATCGTGCGTCTGGAGGAGAAAAATCAGGGTGATTTTGGAGAGATACTGGCCAAAACCATTTATCAGGAGCGAATTCGTATGCGGGAGAAACCCTGGCGCGTCGATCCACCTAATGAGGAAGCCTTCTGGAAGAAATTGAGGTTGAAACTGGAAGACACGGAAAAGTCAAAGGATCCGGTAGATAAACAGAGGACTCAAACAGAACTTCTAAATAAGATCATTGATCGTTATGCAGAAGAAATCGTGGGTTCATTTGTACCGGGTACTTTCCTGCGTGCCAGAAAGATCTTGACGGCCCTTTTCAAGCGTCTGCTGAGCAAAAGGGGTAAAAAAACCCAAAGTTGGGGTAAAAAGGATCAATTATATCATCGGATTAAGATCTATGGAGATATTGATCAGATCCGGAATCTTGCCCAAAAGGGTACCGTCGTAATTGTTCCCACCCACTTCAGTAATTTAGATAGTGTACTGATCGGGTATGCCATCGACTTAAAAGTTGGACTGCCTTCTTTTTCTTATGGGGCAGGTTTGAATCTCTACAATTTTGGTCCGGCAGCCTACTTTATGAATCGATTAGGGGCCTACCGGGTAGATCGACGAAAAAAGAATGCGGTGTATCTGGAAACCTTAAAGGCAATGTCCACCCTTTCCATTGAGAAGGGTACCCATAGTCTGTTCTTCCCAGGAGGTACCAGATCGCGCTCGGGAGAGGCAGAATCCAAATTAAAGCTTGGGTTACTGGGCACTGTCATTGAAGCCCAGAGAGCAATATGCCAGAAAAAATTGGACAACAAAGTATTCGTTGTACCACTTATCCTTGACTACCACTTTGTGCTCGAAGCGAGATACCTGATAGAGCAATATTTGCGCGCGATTGGCAAGGAGAAATACATGGAGATCAAAGACTTTTCCAAGAGTAAGCGGAAACTTTTAAAGTTTCTCTGGCAATACTATAATGAAAGCTCAGAAATCGTAATGTCATTCGGTAAGCCGTTTGACGCCCTGGGAAACTTTGTTGATTTTGATGGCAACAGTTATGATGAACAAAATCGTCCGGTCGATATCAGTGACTACTTCAAACTTGATGGCGATATTTCCA
>JAGQWZ010000380.1 GCA_020436835.1 Saprospiraceae bacterium
AGTAAGCCGTGGAGGCAACCTGCTTCTGGATATCGGACCCCGGGCTGATGGCAAAATACCACCGGTAATGCAGGAACGCTTGCTTCAGATGGGTAAATGGTTGTCAAGAAATGGCGAGGCAATTTATAGAACCCGACCCTGGTCCAGGCCAGTTCAATGGAGTGAGGGCAATAAGGACTGTAAGCCGGTAGATCAGCACTATCTTGGCGGCGATTTTATTTTAAAACAAACGATCGATCCGGAACCAGGCTGTGCAGTCAAAGAACTGTTCTTTACCCGAAAGGAATCTATCGTTTACGCGATAAGTCCCTTGTGGCCCGGAGAAACACTGACCATAGAAGACTTGTCATTGAAGTCCAACGCAAAAATTACGCTCCTGGGAAGTTCCGGTGCTCTGGAATGGAAAACAAAGGATGGTAATATCGAGATTACTTTGCCCAAATTTGATCAGGATGGATTCCAGGAGGAGTTTTCGTACGGATATGTTTTCAGAATTGACGAGTAGACTTTATGACGGGTGAAACCATAGATATATTGGGTTTCCCCGGATTTAGCGATCAGGTAACTGCAAAAGTCTGTATTTTCGGAACGTGATGAATGAATGCCACATTTTTATGAAGCGAAATTTTATTGTCCTCTTGATTTTGATCGGAGCAGGTAGCTGTAACGCCCCACAACCGGTCGAATCCAACGCCGATATCATCAGCAGACATCAGACAGCAGAACAGGTACGGGATGCGGAGCGAAGTATTTTCTCCAGCAGTGATATTGAGACAGCGGAAGGACTGGAAGTTGCCCTCTGGGCGTCTGATTCCCTCGCACCTGATCCTATTGCCCTGTCCATCGATGATTATGGCAGGGTCTATTTGACCCGCACAAACCGGCAAAAGAATTCAGAGTTTGACATCAGAGGTTATGAGCACTGGATGACACCTTCGATCTCGTTTCAATCGGTAGAAGATCGTAGAGCATTTCTCAGAGAGACCTTTGCTCCGGAGAAAAGTCAGGAAAATGATTGGTTTCCGGATCTCAATGGAGACGGAAGCCACGATTGGCACGATCTGACGGTGGAAGAAGATGAAGTCTGGCGATTGGAAGACAGTGATGGTGATGGTGTCGCTGACCTTAGTACGCGCATTGTCAAGGATTTTCATGAGGAGATCACCGATGTGGCCGGAGCCCTTCTGGTGCGGCGGGAGGACATGTTTATCGGGATCGGTCCTGATATGTGGCGGTTAACCGACACGGACCACGATGGCATTCCCGACAAAAAAGAATCGATCAGTCATGGATATGCCATTCATATCGGTTTTGGAGCGCATGGCATGTCCGGGGTCATCGAAGGACCAGACGGAAAGATCTACTGGGGTATTGGCGATATAGGTGCTAACGTTGTCGATAAGGAAGGACAAAGGCACAAATATCCGAACCAGGGAGTTATTGTTCGTTCAAATCCCGATGGAAGCGATTTTGAGGTATTTGCGCATGGCTTGCGAAATACCCATGAATTTGTTTTTGATGCTTACGGCAACATTATCAGTTCAGATAATGATGGAGACCATCCGGGAGAAAGTGAACGGCTGGTGCATATCGTAGAGGGATCAGACGCGGGCTGGCGTGCCAATTGGCAGTATGGTAAGTACACCGATCCCAAAAACAATTCCTATAAGGTCTGGATGGATGAAAGAATGTACATTCCACATTGGGAAGGACAAGCCGCTTACATCATTCCTCCCATTCAAAATTACCATAATGGACCGACAGGATTGGTCTTTAATCCGGGCACCGCTCTGGGATCTAATTGGCTGAATACTTTTTTCCTGGTCGAATTTGTCGGAAACCCTACGCGGTCACCCATTTGGGCCTTCACCTTAAAACCTAACGGTGCCTCTTTCTTGCTCGATGAAGAGCAGGTTGCATTGAAAGGAGTGTTACCTACCGGCTTGCGATTTGGACCGGACGGAGCTCTTTATGCCGCTGATTGGGTCAATGGCTGGGGCACGAAAAACTACGGCCGGATCTGGAGACTGGACGTCCCAGATAAGATGAACGACCTGCGCGACCTGCGGGAGAGAACCAGGGAATACATGGCATTGGACTATGGAACTCAGTCTTTGCAGGAGTTAAGTAGCTTGTTGGGATACGAAGACTTACGAATCCGGAAAAAGGCACAATTTGAGTTGGTGAAGAGAGGAGAAGAAGGCGCCCGGATTCTGATCGCTGCACTGGGGCCTGCTGACAACCAGTTCAAAAGAATTCATGCGATCTGGGGTTTGGGACAGTTGGCTGCAGTTGATAAGAAGTACGCGGACTCCATCCTCGATTTATTGTCGGACAAGGATAGGGAAATCGTTGCCCAGTCGGCGAAAGTTTTAGGAGATGTGCGGATAGAAGCGGCTGCCGGGCAGTTGGTCGAATTGCTGGCGACACCGGATCCCCGGGTTCAATTTTTTGCTGCTCAGGCCCTGGGGAGAATCGGTTATGAAGATGCTCAGGATGCCCTGATTGCCATGTTGGAAGCTAATAATGACCAGGATATTTACCTGCGGCATTCCGCTACTCTGGCATTGGCTCGCATTGGCAAAACAGAAAAAGTTATCGCGTTGAAAGAATCACAGAGTAAGGCTCTTCGAACCGCGGCCGTCCTTGTATTGAGACATTTGGGCGACCCGGCTTTGGCTCAATTTCTCGATGATCCGGATGAATACATAGTGACTGAAGCTGCCCGGGCCATCCACGATGACTGGTCGGTTGATCCCGCGATGCCGGCACTGGCTCAGATGCTCGATAATATTAAAAGTGAGTCCGAGCCATTGGTAAGACGGATTTTGAGTGCCTGCCAAAGATTGGGAAATCAAGAATATCTTGACCTGGTATTAAATTATGCTCAAAGAAAAGATGTACCCAGGGCTCTAAAAGCCGAAGCGCTGGCTATTATTGGAACCTGGGCTCAGCCATCCGTACTGGACCGGGTGGATGGACGGTACCGGGGCGAAGTGCACCGGGATGAACAAATGGTGATCAACAAAGTCAAGCCGTACATTCCTTCTTTCCTGGCCAGTGATGATTCGGATGTGATCGGCTCCGCTGGAAGACTGCTGGCTTACCTCGATATCAATGACTACAATGACCGGCTGGCAGAGATATTCCGGAACCATCAGGATGGAGGGGTCAGAGCATCGTTACTTACCAATTTGTCACAACTTGACTTTCCGGAAATGGAAGGGTTAATTCAGAGTGGTATGGCTGACAAAGAGGAGGAGGTGCGAAGTACCGCATTGAGCATGTTGGATAAAATGGAGATAAGTGCCGAGCGACTGCCTGAGATCGCCAAACCTGTTTTTGACCGGGGATCAATCGGTGAGCAACAAAAATTAATTGGGGTATTGGGATCTATGTCGCAAGATAAGACCAGACCCATCTTTGAGGATCTCATTAAGCGCTGGTCCGAAGACAAGATCGCTCCGGAAATTAAGCTGGATATTCTGGCTGCCATAGACTCTTCCGGCTCTTCCGACCTAAAGGCGATGACTTCGTCTCTACATTCGGAAGAGACTTTAATGGATCAATATGCCGAAGCTCTTTACGGTGGAGACCGGCGGGAAGGTTGGCGCATTTTCAACCGGCATCCTACGGCTCAATGTACACGTTGTCATAGTCTGACCCGGGATGGAGAACATGAATCAACCACCGTGGGACCGCCGTTGCATAATATCGGAAATCAACTGAGCCGGGAGCAACTTCTCCAGGCAGTACTGGAACCCAGTGCCCGGATTTCTCCTGGCTATGGGGTGGTGATGCTCACCCTGAAAGATGGTCAGAACGTCACAGGGACCCTGCTGGAAGAGAAAGAGAATGAATTGGTAATCAAGGCGAACAATCCCGAACCTATACGGATACAGACGTCGCGCATTGGGGAGAGAGAGAATCTCCCCAGCAGTATGCCTCCAGTCGGTAGTTTTCTTTCTAAAATGGAAGTAAGGGATCTGGTAGAATTTCTGGCAAACCTAAAAGATCCGGAAATGTAAACAGTTGTCATGTGAAAGATATACAGTAGGTGGGCATGGGGCTTTGGCCGGGTTCCGTTTTTTTCAGGGAATGGTTGGGTGAAGATTTATTTACGAACTATCTTGGGATTTAAACCGGGTATTTGTCCATGTCGGAGTACAACCATCAATATGTTTCCAATTTTTTTCAGCGTTATTCGCTGCCGGAAGCCGACCGCAAGTACATTGATTTTCACAAATACCGGTTTGCGTTTGTCTTAAATCAGATAAAGATCTCACAGGAACGTGAGGATCTTTCGGTTCTGGATATTGGACCATCTTTTTTAACCAATTTAGTATCAGAGACATTTTCTGAATTTCAGATGGAAACGCTAGGTCTCCATAACAGCCTTGTAAATAAAAAAGATGAAATCGGTCATTTTTACCAGGACTTAAACTTTATCGGGGAGAGTGATGAATTGCCCAAATCAAAATATGATCTGGTACTTTTTGCTGAAGTCCTCGAACATCTTTACACGGATCCCCGGGTGATACTCAAAGGCATACATAAGCTAATGAAACCGGGTGCAACCCTGCTGTTGCAAACACCAAATGCGGTGTCAATCGACAAAAGAATTAAGATGATTACCGGTAAAAATCCCTACCAGTTTATCATTCCAAACCGGCAGAATCATTTTAGGGAATACACTGGAAAAGAACTCAGAGATTATTTAAACCTTTCGGGATTTAGAGTTTTAAGACTTTATTATTCAAATTATTTTAATCCTAATACTTCTCCAACGCATCGATTTTTCAGAAAATCCGGTCCCTACATTCCACCTTCCTGGCGGGATGGTATTACTATTATATGTCAGGCGATCATATAAGATTCGGAATTTCAATCGATTAATTTTTGTATGTATTTCTCGATTTCCCTGTGCTCTTTTTGACTCGTTATTTCCTGATCATAAAATCCAATAATAAATTCCTTTGGCTTAGCAATCAATGGTTTAGCCCCTTCTGCTCTACCAAAACCAAAAACAACCATCCCATCATAGGACTTGATGCCTGATTCAGAGTTTCCCATATAAGAGAAAATGTCGGATAAGGTATCGCTATCCATCTGAGCCAGGTAAATAGAATATCGACTCAATTTAGTACCACAATAAAACCATCTCCATTGCTGGAAGATTTTCTCCCCTTTTATGTAATCCGGATTTTCGAAAAATGGTCCTCCCGTGTCGTGACCAAAATATTGAAAGGCAGGGTTGAATGTGCCACCCGGTGTTCCTTCGTAAAGAAACCAATAGGGATGATCAGGATCAGCCTTTAAAATCGAAAGTTTGGCATGGTCATCAAAGAATTCCCATTGCCAGACCCATTTACCGGTGAGACTCTCTGTCCTGATCGTATGACCATCTATGATTTTTGTTGTACAGCGGTCGTGTCCGGGATGTCCGGCTCCACTTTCTGACGATCCATAGACCAGATTGGGGATACCACGATACGCAGATGCCGCAGAAGAGGGATATTCATTCCAGGGTTCTTTTTTAAAGTTGATCCAGTCGACACCATCCGGATCGAGCATTCGGGAGAAGCCTCCACCACGTTGATCATAGTAATAAGTTGCAGTTGGGGTGTTGATGATTAAATGTTTCCTGCCCTCATATACCCCTTCGAAAATGCGAATTTCTGGGGAAGATGGAACCGAATACCTGATCTTTACCATGATTCCGGGGTACTGTACCTCCATTCCGTGCACCATTTTACCCTCGATCAAAGGTGTCATTCCGGTTTTTATCTGATTTTCACCCAGATGAAGGTTTGCAACCGTTTGCCTTTCGATCAGGTGTTCGGCATATCCGTAACATGGCTCCTCCTGTTGCCAGATGATCTCATCATTGATGAACAATCCTCTTCCATAGCACGGACTCCAACTGCGCCAGCCTACCTGATAGCTCACTGCATGCTTCAGAGGGCCATGTACCGGGAAAGATGCCTGCAAAGTGTCCTTGCGGGTCACCCAATTCCTGGGTTGATTAAAGGGACGACAGAGTTCGATGGAATAATCGCGTCTCAAATAAAGGTCGTCTACAGGTTGGGTGATCCTGTACATTCCGTTTTTGTACTTCACCCTGGCCCTTATTGCCATGCCATCAGGCTGATCGGGAACCCAGGTGGTATTCCAGATCACTGCATATGGAGGACTGCTGGCACTGCCCAAATGGTTTCGCAGCCCACCTTTATGCGAGTGACCATGCCATCGGTTATAAGTACCGTCCCCTTCCCAGTTGAAGTCAAGGTATCTTCCGAAAAAATCCACACTTTCCAATCCATCGGCTGGATAATCTTCCAAGAAAATCCGTTGCTGATCCAGGACCTTTTCCCCTTCGCGCAGACCACCAATCCGGATTGGATAAGGATCTACCTTTGCGGGATCATAATATATCCGGAAGATGATCCCGTAAATGAGATTTTGCGGCCAGTCCCACTTCTGCTCCGGATCAACCTTTAGTCTAAACCAATTCCCTGGCCCCTCCTGCAGATGTTCCACTGGTACTTTGACGGTGGGATAAGTATGTATCATATAGTCGGATTGGGGCCGGGGGATATTGAGCATGTCCGGTACCGGTATCCATTCGTTATCGTTGATTTCGAGGGAGAGTCCCTTGGTATCCTCGTGGGATTGTACGAGTTCCAGGGTTACTTCGGCACGAATGGCCTGTTCAAGGTCGACTGACTGATGGAGGGGAAGACGACCCTGGTCGTGTTCAATCGACGGCATATGGTCAGTAGCGGTTTTATAATCGAGTTTTCCACCTACCCGCAGGAATTTCTCCTGCTCTTTCACCATGGTGGGCAGCCATACGTATTCGCGATATAAATCCCCCGACGTGGGTTGTGAGCTACCGGTCTCTACCATTAAGACCGTGAGCAGGCAAATAAGCAATCCGGGGTGTCTATTTCTTGCTTTCATTGATCCATATATCTAGCCGCGGGGCCTTCCAGGTGTATGGCTTACCTAAAA
>JAGQWZ010000381.1 GCA_020436835.1 Saprospiraceae bacterium
CGACCGGTCCTAACCCAACAAATGGTTTTATTTTTCATGTCAAAGCAGATCAAATCGAACGGCTGGATAATACCAAAACGGATGATGCACTTCGCAGTATCATTGCCGTTGGGGTAGGTTCTGCAAATATGATGGAGTATTGAAGACGGTAGGGTTCCGGTGTATGTTGAATTGAGGAATTGTTGAAAGACGAACTGAATGAACGTCGGAAACATGTAAGGTTGGAATCTTAAAGCTGAAACCCTGAAGGGGTGAAAGTATGGTAGAAAGGAAATAGGATATCAAACTAAACCCTGATGGGGTGACATTTTAATTGTTGGGTGTCCGGTGCCGGATGTCTGGTGTATGTTGAATTGAGGAATTGTGAAATTGTTGAACCGGGTTAAAGGTAATTGGATAGCACGATCCCTGGTACTCGTGGTACGTATAGTACCTTTGGTACGCCTCACCGCTGACCACTGAAAACTGACCACTACGTTCACTTAATATAGTCTCTTTTAATAGGCAGTGTCATACAATGGGAGCCGCCTCGTGCTCTGGACAATTCGCTGGAAGGGATTTGAATGATCGTATTTTCCACCGTCTCGGGGTTGACGGCATCGGACAGAAAATAATCAGCCGGCATCGCCTGGTATCCATGAGCTTGCAGTGCCTGCATCGTGCGAACATTTCGATCGTAAGTGATGGCTACTCCTGGTTTTATCGATACCAGATTACAACCATCTGTCCACTGTTCCCGCTCCTGATAAGGAGAAATCCCGTTTCCGGAGAAAATAAATTCCATCTCAGCATCGATTTCTGAATGAATGAAATTCTTGAGAGAATGATATTTCGCCTTACTCCCATTGCTGCGATAGACAGTGACATAGGAACTCAGACCTTCGTAGACTAAGGGCTTGTAGCAAACCAGATGATTATGATTAATGCGGGTGAAGACCGTATCAATATGCATGTAGGAGCGGTCATTGGGTATATTCACCTGCACAACATTGTCGACCAGTTCTCTTGTAAACAATACTTCCTTTAGGCAATGGATGGCATGCTCGGTCGTACGTTCGCTACAACCAATCAGAAAATGGTTTTCAGAAAAAAGCATCATATCGCCTCCCTCGATCGAAACCGACTCTCCCCGGCGAGAACGAGGAAACAATTCTACATCATTCATGTTGATTGTCTTTCCATGTACCCTGAGTTCTTTGAACATCGGATGGGCAAAGAATATAAAACGGGTGAGAAAATTCTCCCGAAATCTGGCTTCTTTGGCCGCTCTCGTAATAATTACCTGGTCCTGAATGGTGACAGCAATATCTCTTGTGAAAATGAAATTGGGTATCGGGTCAAATAGGATAAGATCTTCCTCCGGCAGGTAACCACTGATCAATACATCTGCCAGCTTTCTGTTTTCCAGTTCACTCAGCGTCTTGATATACTTGGATGGTAATTCCTCAAAATCAATAATGCGGGCAATGATCTCTTCCTGAGCCTGTTGATCAGCATCCAAAGCCTCTACCAGAAGATCATGGAGATACAGCACATTTTCTCTACCAATAAACTTCCTGAGGACATTGCTGAAAATGTCATGTTCTGCCTGTATCTGAGGCAGATATACGATATCATCAAACAGAAGTTCGTCCGATCTTTTGGGACTGATCCGGGATATTCCCTCTTCCGGACGATGGATGATCACCTTGCGCAGATGTCCTATCTCAGAGTTCACATAAATTGACTCAGATGCGATATTCATAAATAAATGGTTCTTTTCGCCAATAAAATTAAGTTATTTCAAATGATATGGAGTTTTGCCCAGGGGTTATTTAAAATATGAGATATTTGCAGGCAAGATGTGGGTATGCCGGCATGTTCAAACCCGAATTCATCTACACGCTGTGATCATTCCCTTTGTCATAATTATTGAATCAGTCATAAACCTATGGACCAAAGCAATCTGAAAAAGGAAGCACTCTTTTATCACGAAAAAGGTCGGCCGGGGAAAATTGAAGTTATTCCCACGAAGGAAACTGCAAATCAACGTGACCTCTCTCTTGCCTATTCTCCGGGTGTTGCTGAGCCTTGTCTTGCCATTCATAACCATCCGGAAGATGTATACCGGTACACGGCCAAGGGAAATCTGGTGGCCGTGATAAGCAATGGTACGGCGGTACTTGGCCTGGGTGACATCGGTGCTGAAGCAGGAAAACCGGTAATGGAGGGGAAAGGTCTTCTCTTTAAGATTTATGCAGACATCGATTGTTTTGATCTCGAGTTGAATACGAAGGATGTTGATGAATTTGTGCGGACGGTCAAGATCCTGGAACCAACCTTTGGAGGGGTGAACCTGGAAGATATCTCAGCGCCAGGTTGTTTTGAAATTGAAGAAAGACTTAAGCGCGAACTGAATATTCCGGTCATGCATGATGATCAGCATGGTACCGCCATTATCAGCGCCGCCGCATTGCTCAATGCGCTGGACCTGGTAAAGAAAGATATTTCCAAGGTGCGAATCGTGGTCAATGGTGCCGGAGCATCGGCGATTTCCTGTACGCGGCTTTATGTTTCACTTGGTGCCCGGAAAGAAAATGTTTTCCTCTATGACAGCAAGGGATTAATTCATCCGGACCGCACAAATCTTGATGGAAAAAAACCTGAATTTATCAATGGCACTGTGCCTGCAGATACCTCACTGGCCGAGATTCTCAAAGAAGCGGATGTATTTATCGGGCTCTCCAGGGGCAATGTGCTCTCCCAGGAGATGGTAAAAGGTATGGCACGGGATTGTATCATCTTTGCCATGGCGAACCCGGACCCGGAAATACGGTATGAGGACGCCAAAGAGGCAAGACCCGACTGTATTATGGCTACCGGTCGATCTGATTATCCTAATCAGGTGAATAATGTGCTGGGCTTTCCCTTTATCTTCAGGGGGGCACTTGATGTCAGAGCTTCGGAAATTAATGAAGAAATGAAAATTGCAGCGGTCCATGCCCTGGCGGGATTGGCACGGAAACCGGTGCCCGACATTGTCAACCTGGCATATGGAGATATCGATCTGAATTTTGGCAAAGATTATATCATTCCAAAACCGGTCGATCCCCGTCTAATTACCGAAGTGGCTCCGGCCGTAGCAAAAGCAGCAATGGATACCGGCGTAGCTCGACACCCCATCACCGATTGGGAGGATTACGAGTTTCAATTGGCAAGCCGTTTGGGTAATGACAACGCACTCTCGAAAATCATCGAGACCAAAGCCAAGCAGGATCTGAAGCGAATTGTGTTCATTGATGCCGATAATGTCTCGATTCTCAAAGCGGCTCAGATCGTATTGGAAGAAAGAATAGCCATTCCGATGCTTCTGGGCAACCGGAGTAAGATCGAAGCCACTATCAGCGAGTATAATATCAGGCTTCCCCAGATTCCAATCATTGATCCCGGGGCTCCTTCAAGCAATGGAAATGAAGAGCGCAGAAAACACTACGCTGATAAGTTATACGCCAAGAGAAAACGCAAAGGCATCACTTATCGGGAGGCAGAAGATTTGGTGCAAACGAATACATATTACGGGCTGATGATGGTAGAAGAAGGGGATGCGGATGCGATGATCGGAGGTCTGGCAAAAAAGTATCCCCATACGATCAAGCCGGCACTGCAGATTATCGGTGCCCGCTCCGGTGTCAAGAAAGTAGCCAGTATGCACATACTGATTACCCGTCATGGTCCACTATTTTTAGCTGACACGACGATAAACCATTTTCTAACCGCGGAAGACATTGCCGGAATCACGGAATTGGTCTACGATGAAGTAACTGGTTTGAACATCGATCCGAGAATTGCGCTCATCACGTATTCAAATTTTGGGTCCGTACCCAAAGGTGAATCGGCCGCATTGATGAATGAAGCAACAGCAATACTCCATAAAAGGCATCCGGACTGGATGGTGGACGGTGAAATGCAGGCTCATCTTGCCCTCAATCCGGAATTAAGGCAGAAATTTTATCCTTTTTCCCGTTTACAGGATCAACGGGCCAATGTTTTGATCTTTCCAAGCCTGTCTTCTGCTAACATCGCCTATAATCTGCTGGGATTCACGTCCAACTTACCGATTATTGGACCAGTTTTACTGGGGCTGAAGAAACCAGTCCATATACTGCAGATGGGCGCTTCGGTTCATCAGATAGTGGATATGGTTGGAATGGCCGCAATACATGCCCAGAGAGCTGGAAAGTAGAACGTATTGGAAAAGTATTCTGATAAGATTCAAGTGGTGAAGATCTCTGTTATCTCTTTAAACCCTGTTGCCGCTATTTTTATTTAATTTGTATTGCGAAAGGGAGATCACATCTATGGGGTGATCTGACTGAATCTTACAAGCATAGAGCTATGAGTAGCATTTTCAAGAAAATTAAATCAGCCTTTATCATTGAAGAAGGCAGTGATAATCAATCTTCGGAAGAATTTAAAGAATCGGCTTCACAAGAAACTGCCGGTGGTGAGGCAGCGTCCACGCCCGAAGAACTCCCGGTAAACCTCGAAGTACCATCGAGTGATGGTGAAATTAATCCGCGATTTACCGACATACTTTTAAAGGCCCTTGAAGCAAATAACCAGGAGGGATTCGATTACATCGAATTCAAGCGTTCACTGCAAAATCTGCTGAAAATGAACATGGAGGAGGATACTGTCTACAAGTCGGCATATGCTACCGCACAGACTTTGGGAGCGACTCCCAATGGACTGATATCCTCCGCTCAGCGTTACCTGACCGTTCTAAAGAAGGAGGAAGATAAATTTAAAGTTGCCCTAAATAATCAACGGGCAAAGCAGATAGATGGAGGTCAGGAAGAAGTAAAGCAATTGGAACGGGCGATCGAAGGGAAAAGAAAACAGATTCAGAAATTACAACAGGAAATTGAGCAAAGTGAAAATCACCTGGCAAAACTGCAAGGTGAGATAAAAACATCAGCCCAGAAGATCGAAGACACCCGCAGTGATTTTGTAGCATCCTATTTGAATTTGGTAAGGCAAATTGAGCAGGATATCGAAAACATAGGTAAGTATTTGAATTAAGCTTGTCAAATATGAATTGATATAGATAGGCTTGTTCTAAGTGAATATTAATCGTAAATCATCAGTTAGAAGTAAGACCATTTATGGCGGAAAAAACTAGTTTTTGGAAAAGGCCAGAGGGTAAGACCGGTGGCATTGTACTTGGTGCATTGATTATTGGCGGAGGATTCCTATTGATCCAGGCCCTTCCTGCAATTATCGCGGCAATGGCCAATACGCTTTATTTAGCCTTGATGTTATTGGCTCTGGGAGCTATTATTTATATGGTGCTGGATCCCAAGATG
The DNA here is from genome assembly GCA_020436835.1 of Saprospiraceae bacterium. GTDB lineage: Bacteria > Bacteroidota > Bacteroidia > Chitinophagales > Saprospiraceae > JABDMH01. Next base: position 5,346 of record JAGQWZ010000381.1, read on the forward strand.
CGCAACCTGGTCTGGTACATGTATAAGAGCGTGATGCGCTGGGTCACAGGTTTGTTCATTCAGATTGACCCTATCGGCATCCTGAAGAGTTATGTCGATGACCTGAAAGACAACCTGAGGAAGATGAACCGGCAGATCAGCCAGTTAAGGGGTCAAATGCACAAACTGCAGGAGATGATTCTTAACAATAAAAAGGAAATTGCGGCTAATCTTGACCTGGCCAGTGAAGCACGTCAGAAAAATAAGCAGTCGGTAATGATCCTGAAATCTCGCAAGGCCGGTCGCTTGAAAGAATCGAACATGAAATTGGAGGACCTCTATCAGAAAATGGAAATCCTGTATCGTGTCCTGCGTAAAATGTACGAGAACTCCGAGATCATGTTGGAGGATATTCAGGATCAGGTAATGGTCAAGGAACAGGAACGAAAGGCAATTCATGCAAGCAGTTCGGCAATGAGATCAGCCATGAGCATAATAAAAGGTGATGCCGACAAACGGGCTGTTTTTGATCAGGCTCTGGAGGCAATCGCGGACGATGTGAGTTCGAAAGTGGGAGAGATGGAACGGTTTATGGAAATGTCCGAAAGCTTTATGTCTTCAGTTGATCTTCAAAATGGTGTTTTTGAAGAAGAAGGTCTCAAAATGCTGGAGAAGTGGGAGAAGGAGGGTGTCTCCCTGTTGCTAGGTAAAGAAAAAGATACTTTGATACTGGAGGCCGCAGATGAAAAAAATGTGCTCGATCTCAGTGAACCGATTAAAAAACCGGTTCGAGTAGGTCACACCAATCAGTATGACGATTTTTTTGAATAGATATTTGAGATAAACCTTATTACAACATATTATGGCAAGACGACTTACCTCCTTTTCAAAATTATTGATCACCTTATTGATCATCCTGGGGCTTTTCTTCGGCATTCGCTTTATCCTGAATCAGACTGAACTGGGCACCAAATTGGTGGATCAGAGTAAGGAAGCGATGGAGCAGAGTTCGAGTTCCAATACCTCTGATGCAGAGGTTCCGGTTCCGGAGAAGCCCAGCATGGATGAAGATGTAATGACCGTGCAATTGGTGACCTGGGGTGGATATGCGCCAGGATTATACTTCAATGAGGGTGCCCGAAACAACGCCCGGTCACGATTTCTGAAAGAATACGGCCTTAAGGTTGATTTTATCCTCAATGATAATCTTGAAACGGCTCTTAATGCCTGGGTAGCGGATGAGTATGATGTGCTGGTACAGACTGCGGATGCCTTTCCTCTCTACACGGCACCACAAGAAATTAACGCTTACGGACCGAAGGCCTTCATGCAAGTGGACTGGTCACGAGGAGGAGATGTGATCATCGCAAAGCGGGGTATAAATTCTATCAATGACCTCAAAGGCAAGAGAGTGGCGGTAGCAGAGCCTTCACCATCCCAGACGTTGTTAATTACAGCTTTGGAAGCAGCAGGCTTATCCTATGACGATGTGACGATTGTTGCGTCTCCAGATCCGGTGGTGGCTGCTACAACATTTAAAGGGCCTGATGTCGATGCGGCAGTGGTGTGGAGTCCCTTCCATCTGGAAGCTTTGCGTGAAATTGCCGGCTCAAAGGTGTTAGTGAGTACCAAAGAGCAATCGCACATCATTGGAGACATTATGTTCGCTAAAGAATCTTATATCGATCAGAACCGGGATAAGATCAATGCTTTTTACGAAGGGTGGATGAAAGCTGTCGCCGAACTACAGACAAATGAGTCCAACCGAAACAAAGCGGCCAAGATCCTGGGTGAATTTCTTGGATTTCCTGAGGCAGATGCAATGGGAGCAATGATGGATGTACATTGGGCCAGTCATGGTGACAATATGAATTTCTTTGGCCTAAACCCTGGCTATAAGGGTATGAAAGGTTCAGATCTTTATGACAAGATGGCCCGGGTCTTTAGTGATCTGGGACAGGCGGAACGAGTAGCTCCCCCCTGGCGTAATGTCATTTACAGTGGTGCGGTCTCTGCAGCAAATAATAAATTGACGGGGCCTGCATACCGGGCGGAAGGGGCGCCGGAATTTACCGCTCCCACAGCCGCGGAAGCAGAGGCACCGGCACTGGCGATTAAACCGATTACTATTAATTTTGCAACGGGACAATTTGCCCTTACCGAAAATGCAAAGACTATCATTGATCTACAACTGGCTGAAATTGCCAAGACCTTTGCCAACCTCCGGGTGCGAATTGAAGGGAACACGGACAATACCGGGAGCCGTCAAATGAATGTAGAACTGTCAAAAAAACGGGCCCAGTCAGTTGCCGACTACCTGATGGCTACCTATGGAATGGACCGGAATCGTTTTGTAATCGTAGGGAACGGTCCGGATAATCCTGTCCCAGGTTGTGAAGGGAGTAACAGTGAAGACTGCCGGGCCAAGAACAGGAGGACGGAATTTCAGTTGATTGCGTCTCCGGAAGCGCAGTGATAAAATTGAATTTGAAATTCCTGCCGCTGCATGTCACTATTAAAACTCAATGGAAAATTAAATAATCGTCAGGGCCTCTTATTGGGAATAGGAGGCTTTATTATTCTTCTCCTGATATGGTTGCTGTTGACCGCCGGAGAAAATCCAATATTTCCTTCATATATTCTACCCAGACCCGGGAGTGTTTTACGGTCGTTCGGATCACTTTATACTGACAATGATATCATACGAAATACGTGCCTCAGCCTTGGTTTGAACCTTGCCGGCTATCTGGAGGCCATCATAATTGCTATCCCTCTGGGCTTTCTGATCGGACTAATTCCCCTGATCAAAGGATTGACGCAAAGGCAGGTCGATGCCATTCGCTATATACCACTTACTGCAGTGACCGGATTATTTATTGTCTGGTTTGGCACATCGACCGCCATGAAAGTACACTTTCTGGCCTTCGGTATTTTAATTTACCTCTTACCGGTGGTTATGGTCAGGGTCAATGAAGTAGAAGATGTTTATCTAAAGACGGTCTATACTTTGGGGGCTAACAACTGGCAGACGGTAAAAACCGTATACCTGCCCTCCGTCTTGTCTCGGCTCACTGACGATATCAGAGTATTGACGGCCATTTCCTGGACCTATATCATTGTGGCAGAGGGCATTGGGAGTACAGGAGGAATCGGCTCACTGATATGGCGGGCCGGTATCAGACAGGGCAGGGTGGATAAAGTATTTGCGATGCTGATGATAATAATGGTCATTGGTATTATCCAGGATAAAATATTTATCTATCTGGACCGGGTCTTTTTTCCCCATAAATATCAAGATGATGCGCAAACCCGGTATCAGGTGAAAAAAGTCTCTACCTGGGATTTGATCTGGAATTTTGTGGCAAGCATCAGTGTGTGGATATTGATCGGAATTTACCTCCTGCTTTTTATTGATAGTTTTGTGCCCATCCTTGGTTCGGAGAAACTACTTCCTTATTTGTTCGGAGATACAGTCACTGCGGTGCATTTGATCATGTGGTCTGTGATCGGTTACCAGGCTTATCATTTTTTCCAAAAGAGACAGGAAATCCTTCCTGAAAAAAGTAAAGTTTAGAATGGATAATATAGGAGTGGGAGACCCGCGATATGAAGATATTATTCAATTGAAAAACATCAGTCAAAGTTATGATGGGGGTAAAACCTGGATTATCAAAGATTTGAACCTCACCGTAGACGATAAACCGGATCAAGGGCAGTTCGTCGTAATCCTGGGCATGTCCGGGAGCGGTAAATCCACTATTCTCCGCTATGTCGCCGGCTTGCAGAAACCAACGACGGGAGAAGTACTGGTGCAAGGCAAACCAGTTGGAGACAGTAACCGGGTAAGTATGGTCTTTCAACAATATTCTTCGCTACCCTGGATGACTGTACTGGATAATGTGGCTCTGGCACTGCGATATAAAGGTATAGATCGTAAGGAAAGGAATGAGAAAGCGATGGAGATGATAGAAATGGTGGGTTTGGCAGGTCATGAAAAGAAATATGCTCAATATCCTTCTCTGTCGGGTGGTCAATTGCAGCGGGTTGCCATAGCCAGAAGTATTCTTGCTAATCCGGACATCCTTCTGATGGATGAACCCTTTGGAGCACTAGACATACGTACCCGCCTGCAAATGCAGGAACTGCTGCTGGATATCTGGAATAAATTTCACAGCACGGTGATATTTGTGACCCATGATATTCGTGAGGCGGTGTACCTGGGTGACGAAATCTACATTATGAAATCTCAACCATCACGTTTTGTAGAAAATATTCACGTCGATCTGCCGCTGCACCGGGACAAGTCGGTAAAAAGGGAGGCACGTTATGAGGAGTTAGTGCGCGAAGTGGAAGATAGTATGCTCCGGGTGGCAGATATGTGATCGTCTGAATTCTCCAAAAAATGTCATCTTAAGATCCTGTGTGCGAGCACACTACATAGAAATATTACATTGTATTAGTAGAAATGATATTTTTGCGGCGTAAAAGAATGCCGACCGGCATTAAAATGGTCAACTATCTAAATATGTCATTATGAAAAAAGTATTATTAAGTGTTTTTATTTTTTGTTTGGCAATTTCTACCATGGAGTTGTCTGCACAGATCAACGTACCTGCCTCCAGTCCGGGAGCAACCGTAAAACAAATGGTTGGTCTGGTGGATGTCACTGTCGATTATTCCCGGCCGGGAGTCAAAGGTCGCACGATATTCGGTGATCTTGTCCCCTATGATAAACCATGGAGGTTAGGAGCGAATGCAGCAACCAAGATCACGTTTAGCGGTCAGGTAATGATTGGTGGTAAGCAATTGGATGCAGGAGAATATGCTATTTTGGCTACTCCGGGTCAATCCAGCTGGAAGTTCATGTTCTATCCTTATACCACCTGGAATTTTGGGGCATACCTGGAAGACGGCGTGGAGCCGGTCGCAACGGTTACGGCACAATCAGCCTCAATGGGTGAAATCATGGTGGAGAACTTCCTTATCCAATTTGATAACATTACGAGCAATAGTGCTAACCTCTGGTTTATCTGGGATAAAACAGCCGTTGCGGTAGAGATCAAGGTGGAAACGGACAAAGTTGTCCAAGCCAACATAGACAAAGTAATGGCCGGACCAAGTGCCGGTGACTATTTTGCGGCTGCATCCTACTACCTCTCTGAAGATAAGGAGTTGGATCAGGCTTTGACCTGGGTCAATAAATCGATAGAAATGGGGAATGAGATGTATTGGGTTTACCGGGCCAAATCATTGATTCAAGCCAAGCTGGGAGATAAGACCGGGGCAATCGCTACGGCTAAAAAGTCATTAGAACTGGCAAAGGATGCGGGAAATATGGACTATGTGAAATTGAATGAAGATTCAATTAAGGAATGGATGATGTAATTTGCAATTCCACGTCTTAAATAATATGGTGAAGGTCCTTCCATTGGAGGGACCTTTTTTTATGGGCTAAGGATAGAAACTTCTCTGCAAAATTTAGCGTTTATCACTGCGAGTCATATTTAAAAGCACTAAATTGTTTATTAAATCCTGGGAGAATGAAGATGAAGTATTTCGTTGGTTTGCTGGCAGTTTTACTCGCAGTGGGTTGCAGTACGTCCAAGAATACCCAGAGCGATAATGTGGCATATGAGAAGAGAAAGCAAGATTTTAAAGGACAAAGACAGTTGATTGATTATTTACGCCGGGAGCCCGGAGTCGAAGTCCGGGGTGGTGGAAATAATATTTTAGTTCTCGTCAGGGGGGTTAAATCCATTACGGGTAATAACAATCCGCTTTATGTAGTAGATGGTGTCCAAATGGGTAATGACTACAATCAGGTGGCTGCACTTGCTGACCGTTTTGCCATTGAGAATGTTATTGTTCTTCCTCCACCCCGATCGGGACGGTATGGATCACTGGGACAGAATGGAGTAATTGAGATAACTACCCGGAAAGAGTAGGTCGATAGCGTATGCTGAATTGTGGAATTGTTGAAGGTTGAATTGTGTAAGAAGTACTCCTGGTGCGTATGGTACAGGTGTTATCCTGATCGCTAAAAACTGACCACTGAATACTTTTAAATGGTCGTACCAGGGGTACCAAAAGTAGCAGAAGTACCACGCATTCAACAATATCTTTCGCCTCATCCTCCACCCTAGCCTTACATTCGTCATTTGAAAAGGCTATTGGTCTTTAGTCATTGGCGCTCCAGGATCTAATTCTTAATTCCTAATTATTCCTAATTGACAATTCCTAATTCCTAATTGACAATTCCTAATTCCTTGCCATTAAGTTAAGCGGTGACAATTTGGTATTCAAGTCGGCGAATATAGATTCGCCGCTATCACTATTTACAAGGAATTGAATTCCTTAACAATATCAATTCCTTAACTTAACGACATTGATTCCTAATTGACAATTCCTAATTCCTAATTCCTCATTGCTAATTCCTAATTATTCCTAATTCCTAATTGACAATCATTGACAATTCCTAATTGATTAGATTCCAGTCAATTGGTGTTTGTCCTTGTCCGAGAAGCAATTCATTGGTCCGACTGAAGTGCTGGTTGTTAAAGAAACGGTTGCCGGCGAGGGGTGAAGGGTGAGCAGATTGCAGTACATGATGCTTCAGTTGGTCGATGAGTGGTGCTTTTGACTGAGCAAACCGCCCCCACAATAAGAATACGATGCCATCCCGATGGTCTGAGAGTGCTTTGATCACAGCATCGGTGAATGATTGCCAGCCGATCCGCTGATGGGATCCGGCTTTTCCTTTTTCCACGGTGAGCATGGCATTGAGGAGAAATACACCTTGTTTGGCCCAATGAGTTAAATCGCCATGATCAGGTGGCAAGATTCCGAGGTCGTTATGTATTTCTTTGAAAATGTTTTTCAGCGATGGAGGAGGGTTAACATCCTGCGGTACGCTAAAGCTCAGTCCCATGGCTTGTCTGGGGCCATGGTATGGATCCTGGCCGAGTATGACCACCTTCACATTATTAAAGGGAGTAATATTGAAAGCATTGAAAATAAGGGATCCTGGAGGATAGATCACCTTTCCATTTTGTTTCTCCTTCGTCAGGAAAGTTCGAATATGCTGAAAGTAGGGTTTTTCAAATTCATCCTGGAGAACCTCTTTCCAACTTTCTTCAATTTGTACGGTTGAAGCCATCGATTACTAATCCTATGGTTAGCAAACTAATATAGCTATTCAAAGTAAGAACGTTGGTCTATTTCCAAAAATGGACTATTTTTGCAGTCCCGCTGAAACATGCAGTGATTGGCCCTATAGCTCAACTGGATAGAGCAGCTGCCTTCTAAGCAGCAGGTTTCAGGTTCGAGTCCTGATGGGGTCACAAAAGATAGCCGCTCCTGCGGCTTTTTTAGTTTCGGGCATCAGGACGAGAAGCAAGGTCGCGACCATTAGCGTCGGGAAGTCCTGATGGGGTCAGAAATAGCCTGGTGGTTGTCGAGTTGATAATCAGGCGTTTGTGTTTTTTGTGGTAAACAATTTGTCAAGCAATTTTCTTGCAGTAAAAATAGACAGTGTAATCCCTTTCCTTGATGGATTTGCTTCGGAAGCAGGGGGTCGTAGGTTCGAATTCTACCACCGCCAAAAATTCGATAAGATCTAAGATCCGGTTTGTTCTATATTCAAATGATCACGACCCGATTCACCTTATATGAAATATAGCACTCTAATCAGTAATGATATGGCGTTTATATATGCTTTCGATGTTGGAACTGAGGACACGGACTTTAAGGACAACGAATACCGAGTACGTGCTATTCGGGCTTTTTAGCCATCCCCACGATACCTTTAGGACCAACTTCGCTCGTTCTTTATTTTCTACGTCACTTCGTGACCCAAATTCAGGTAATCGTGTTTAACGGATACGAACCTTTTCTATATCTGAAGTTCGGTCTTTTAATCGCCCTTTGCTTTCTAAATTTAATTTATTTAATGGACGCGCAATCTCACTCATCCTTCTGTTCGTCACATAGGGGTAGACCAAAGTGGTCTTGATCTCTTTGTGTCCTAAACTTCCTGATATAACGAAGATCTAGTCCCCCATCTAAAAGGTGTGTTAGCAAACTGTGTTGCAACGTATGCTCCATAATCTGCCCTGAATTCCTTCCATTGTGGTAGCCACCTTTGACGGTCTTTTGTACACTCTCGTCCGCAGGGGGGTCAAAAACCCGGAATGAGGGCGCTAGGCTGAGGAAGATGGTATACCTGATCTCCCTGAAATTGTTTTATCTTGTTTTTCAGTGACGCACACTCAAGTTGTGGGCACTACTCAAAAAACTATGAATACAATTGCAACAATTCTTGCAACAATATGCTTGTTGTTTCTTCAGTGTGTCTTATCCCCACTGCACAGCCAAACAGATCTCAACGCAAGTGGAGACATTGCTAGGATCGAATTTTCCGGCAGTTATGTCGATTTTATCATACCTGATACGCTGGATCCGGAGGAAAACCTACTCGTTTTTAAATTGAGGGGTGGTGACGGTGGCAGGATCGTGGAAGGCAATACCAGTAAAAAAGGAGGAGGTGGAGCGACCATCGAAGTCTCATTTGAGATCAAACCGGGGCTTCTGGAGCCCGGAGGGACCATCCGCTTTATCGTCGGCAAGAAAGGAGACAATAACTCCTGTTCCAACTGCGAACTGGGTGGCGGGGGTGGCGGTGGAACCGCGGTTTTGTATCTGCCACCAGGAGCTTCAGACCCGGATACAGTCGTCAACACCAGTTTTGTTCCGAACGGTTCAAAATGGATACTTTTAGCGGCGGCTGGCGGTGGCGGTGGTGCCAGTGGTTATGGTACACCGGATGGCATTGATTACTACCATGGAGGCAATGGGGAGGCGGGAGAATGTGGTGGCACTGGCCGCGGCGGTTGTGACGGAGCAGGGGGTATTGAATACGTTGATGCCGGTGGTGGAGGTGGGGCATTTTCTAACGGACAAGGGACTTCCGGTTCTCATGGCCGGAAAGGTGGTGTTACCGGAGGAGCAGGAGGCAGTCCCTCCGGAAATAAGCGGGCTGGTGGATATGGCTTCGGCGGCGGTGGCTCAGGAAGAGCCGCTGGCAGAGCCGGTGGCGGCGGCGGCGGTGGATATTCCGGTGGCGGCGGCGGATGGGTCGATAAAAGAAGCGGAGGGGGCGGCAGTTTTATCTGTGATGTAGCCTTCACCTCCAAACGAAAAAAGGGAGAACTGGATGGGTCACCGGAAGATGGTTTTATCACCTATTTTATTACTGACGCTAATCCCGATGTCGATGCTCCGGTCGCGAATTGCCGGGATACTATCGTTCGACTCTCTGGAACAGAGTCTGTTAATATAACACCCGAAGCCATTGATGATCCCGCTAATCCCAGCTATGATCCCAATGATTTACCGCTTGATTTTGCCATCAGTACATTTGTTGGTGGAGAGGAAATAGAACTCAGCGGTGACCTCCACCTCGACTGCAATGATGTTAATAGTCCGATTGACTGGTTTCTCAAGGTTTCTAATGGTGTACAGGCCAGTTATTGCCAGTTCACCGTCGATTTGGAACCGGGTGATCCGGGTACGCTCACTTGCCCGTCCGATATTGTGACGCTGGTTAATCAAGGTGATTGCTACGATCTACTTTCTAATGAGTTGCAACCTCTGACCCGTCCTTTTTGTGATGACAGTTTGTCTTATCAGATACTGAATCCTCAGGGAGAGGTTGACAGCTTTCCCGAATTCTGGAATCCAGCCCAACCCTTCCTCCTGGATAGTTTTGGAGTGGGAAAGTCAATGGTTACCTGGACGTCCCATTATGAGGATTCCGACGGCATCCCGGCCACTCAATCTTGCTCGTTTACGGTTACATTGACTAACCCGATCAGCCTCACCTGTCCTCCCGATATTACCCTGGAGCTGAACGATGGTGATTGTTCTGCAGAGGTTACAGGGGGTGCATTGCTCCCCAACCTTGAGGGAGAGCAATGCGCGATCTTCCACTACGAGATTATCCCTGCCGGTGAGGATCCGATTATCATTTCCGGCGATGATCCAACGGATCTTATTCTGAATAGAATGTTCGAAGCCGGCCTCAATGCAGTAAATTATGAACTCATTAATCCGGGCCTGGATACCCTCACCTGCTCCTTTACCGTTGATCTTCCTATAACCGAACAACCCGGTGTGGAGTGCCAATCCGGGATCGTTGATATCGAACTGACCACCGATCTGGATTCCTTCGATATTATGGATGCCATCACCGAACAGGTCTTCACCCAATGCGATATCTATTTCCGTGAATTGTCAAATTACTCACTGGATTGCGCCCTGATCGGACAGGTACAACAAAACGTACTGATGACTGTATATAACGCTTCCAGAAGTGAGAATGAAATCAACACTTGTGAAGCTGACATCCGTCTGGTGGACAATACGGCTCCAGAGGCTCGCTGTATCCTTCAGCCTCTCGAAGTGCCGCTGGATTCTTCCGGGTTGGCGACGATTCTTCCGGCAGATGTCGACCTCGGCTCCACCGATTTTTGTTCGCCTTTCCTGAGCGTGGATATTTCCCAGTTCAGTTGTTTGGATCTGGGTATGGATCGCATGGTCGTTCTTACCGTAACCGACTCCGAAGAGAACAGCGACACTTGTCATGCCTGGGTGCGGGTAGTCGATCATATCGGACCGGTCATTTCGTGTGAACACCTGCAGGACACCGCTTACCTGGACTCCAACGGGGAATTTACCTATGATCTGGCCAACCTGGCCCCTTTTATTGATGACAATTGTATGCTCGATACGGAGCATTTCGATATCGTGGATTGTACTGATGGGTCCTGTACTTCCTTTACCGGACGCTATATATCATGGGATTGCAACCGGGTCGGAACCGATACCGTCTTTTTCCTACCTTCTGATGTGAACGGTAATTTCAGCTCTTCCCCTTATTGTGCGGTGGCGGTCACCGTCCTCGATACGGTCGCGCCGATCCTGTCTTGTCCGCCGGTGCAAGTTGATCTGGATAAGTTCGGGATAGGGACATTGGAAGCCGACCAGGCCGTCAACCTCACGGATAATTGTATGACAACAGGCTTCGAACTGTCATTTTCGGGCGATTTTTCGACCTCCTCGCATTCATTCGATTGCGGTGATATAGTCGGTGGCCCTGCATTTACTGAAGTCTTCGGCCGTGACGCCTCCGGCAATGTGGGTAGTTGTCTGGTTCAGGTCACTATCGCTGACCCAACTGGAGAATGCTTCTGTGATGACGATGATCTTATTATTGATGATGATCCCATTCCCTCCGGTATCTATCGGGCTTCCAACAATATCACGGCAACAGGCCAGGTGACGGCGGACAGCGTGGTGCGGTTCTTTGCGGGTAATGCGATTACATTCGGTACAGGGTTTCTCGTGGAGTCCGGGGTAGATTTTCTTGCTTTCATAGATGATTGTCCGTCCATCTCTGTTGCAGATGGGAATCAACCGATGTTAGTTCAGGGAGCTGCCGTTGAGGCTTGGCAAGATGGGAGCCCAGGTGATATTGGTCTGCGGATGGATCAGAATCCCATCCTGGAAAAAATGAACTTAACGCTCAACCTGCCTCGTCAGCTACCATTGTCCCTTTTTATCAGGGAACTTAGTGGCCAGACTTTGCAAACAGTAGTTGAGGAACAAATTATCCAGGCGGGGCTGCATCAAATAGAAATTGACCTGGCTGATTTTGCGCCGGGCATGTACCAGGCGATATTGCACGTCGGTGATCGGGTGCTCATCCGGAAGATTGTGAAAATTTCCAATTAGACTGTTAATAGCTAGATAATATACTTACAAGACTTCCTTATACAATTCTGATTATACGTAAAGCGAATGGTTGGAATATCTGTTCAATATTGAGAAATATCTGGTGACTCACTGGACTTCAAGATGTCATGGATGAGCTCTTACTTACCAATATCTCAACTGTAGTTGCGTTCTTAAGTTAAGGAATGACTCTTCAAATGATCTGTCAACTATTCGTGAGTTCAAATAGCCAAAAATGAAGAAACTATTTCCAATTCTATTTTTACATCTTTCCCTATTCTCTTACGGTCAGAACATGACCGGAAAATATATAAAGGATTTAGAGGACAAATGTCTTGTCTTGGCCCAGAACTTTTTCCCATTGGATAGCCTGTCAATCCGCTGGGATGGTGGATGTAAAAACGAAAAAGCAAATGGAGAGGGTACATTGACCTATTTCATAAGCAGTAATGAAGTTGCTAAATACCATGGCTCAGTGGAAAATGGAAGTCCGAATGGTATTGGAATATTCTCTTCGCCGAGTGGATTTATATGGCAGGGTAATTTTACCGATGGGGTATTAAATGGAGAAGGTGCGGTCATATTTCCAGACAGTACCAAAAGACTTCAGGGGAACTTTTACGATGGTGAGATCTTGGATTTGGATAAGCAATATTTAGATGTTATTAAGAGAAATTTAATTTCGAAAACTGACAGAACAAATTTATATGTGAATGATCGGAACCAGAGTGAATTGTTTTACTATTCGTTAGTTCCAGCGAAGCCCATCAAAGGTGTAGTTGTGCTCCTGCCGGGTACCTGGGATAGAGTGGAATACACACTAAGCAGTGCTAAAAACCTCTGCCAGCAAGCTTTTGACAACCATATTGCCGTTATTTCACCATCGATTAATCAAAGATTAACTTTGAATGACGAGGTCCTTGGATTTATCAATTCGGTATTCCAAGACTCTTTTCAGAAATATAGTTTGCCAAAAGACAAGGTTATTATTGGAGGATTTTCCATGGGAGGACTTTTTAGTTTGCGATATACAGAATTAGCGGTACAGGATAAAAACAAAACAGCTATAACGCCAATCGCTGCATTTAGTGTGGATGGACCGACTGATTTAGAAAGTATGTATCATACATTTGAAGTAGCACTGGAAAGAAGCCCAAATAAAACGGAGCCCTCTTATGCTTTAAGTGAATTCAGAAAACATATCGGGGGAAATCCAGAAACAAACCGGGAAAATTACCTTTTCTTTTCCGCTTTTTCATATTCAGAGAAAGATGGAGGGAATGCTAAGTATCTAGATAGCATTCCTGTCAGAATATATAATGATGTCGACGTGAACTGGTGGCTTGAAAATAGGAATACCGACCTTTATGGAATGAACGCTCTTAACCAGTCAGCAATGATTGGATTTCTCAATAGGATCGGAAATCATCAGGCTGAATTTATCAACTCATTTGGGAAAGGTTATCGGATTGATGGAACCAGGCACCCTCATTCATGGAGTATAGTTGATCCAAGTGAATTTATGAATTGGGCAAAAAAGGTACTTAACTAACTGTGTGTTCATAGGCACCACATTGATGTTCGCCTTATTTTAGACTACATTTTCTCTGTTTAAAGGAAGTCATGAATTAGTAGAATCTTACTCGAATTAACTAAGGAACTGGTCTACCACTTATGGATGTAGTTTGAATCGAAGAAGAAAACCTGTTTTTTCAATAATCCATGTGGTTCGATTCACATCATAGCGACTTTTCAGATTTGAGGCGCTATTTAGAATAGAATGGGAATAAAGCTAAAGAATTCCATAGCTTTCTCCAGAAAACAAGATTAACACTGTTGCAATCAAAAGAGGACTTCGCACTTTGATTGATCTTGGTCTTGACTTGAGATTTGTTTTCACTACCCCACATATCGCTGTCAGATCGATAGAACCAATATTTTAAAATGAAGGCTTTGAAAAGAAAATTGGCGATTGCAGATTTGTACCTTCAAAATGGCTTTGCGCAGTACAGGATAGAATTAGAAAAAGAAATATGCAGGATTCTAATCCTTATAAAAAACAGGGTTTAAATTATAACCACAACTCAGTATTAAACCTCTCCTTTTTCACTTTTAAATGCAGTTGAATGATTTGGGAACAGCGTCAATTTAAATTTAGGGGCCAATTATTTGCTCAATTAACCCGGTTTGAGTTGATTCTTGATCGGCAGCGTTCGAATCCTAATTCCGGTTGCAGCAAAAATAGCATTGCATAGTGCCGGTGCAACCGGCGGATAGGGCGGTTCACCCATGCCCGTGGGGCCATAATCGTTCGCGACGATATGAACGGAAATTTCCCTGGGGGCATCTTTCATTCTCAGTACCGGGTAGGCGTGAAAATTATGTTCATTGGTGGCACCGCCGGAAACAGTGATTTCCTGGTGTAGTGCGGCACTTAATCCATCAAGTATGCCGCCCTCCGTTTGCGCGTGCACTCCGACTTTATTCAGTACCTGACCACAATCTACGGCAGAGGTGAACCGGTCAATGGTCAAAGAGCCATCGGAAATATCCACTGACACTTCTGCCACATGCGCTACGTAAGTATCAAAAGTGAAGTATCCGGCAATGCCCAGACCCTTTCCGGTAGGTACGGCTTTGCCCCAACCTGCCTTTTCGGCCGCCAGTTTTAACACCTTTTTCATCCGGCTGGTGCTGATGACCGAGCCGCTTTCCTCGTCGAAGAGAAAATCCCGGTCTTCTCCCAGGAGTGCCAATCGGAAATCCAGGGGATCCCTGTCCAGAGCATAGGCCAGTTCATCCATGAAAGACTCTACCGGAAAAGCCAGGGCATTATTACCCGGAGCGCGAATCAAAGAGCGGCTTATGTTTGAAACGGCCAGCAAATATTCCTGGCGGAAATTCGGAATAAGATTGGCCGGAAAGTGATTAGGGAAGAATTCGGAGCCATGCGGAGGTTCGTTCGGTCGAAAGGCATAGCGAGAAGTTCCGGCTTGCCGGTGTAACCAGGAGGTGATGTTGCCATCCCCATCCCAGGCCGCTACCATTTTATGATAACTAAATGGTCTATACGAGTCAAACATCAGGTCATCCTCTCGAGTCCAGAAGTATTGTACGGGTCTTTTGACCTCCCTGGCAACCTTTGCGGCTTCAATAATATAATCGGGACCAAGCCTGCGACCAAAACCTCCGCCAATCCGGGTAACATGAAGAATGATCTGGTCCGAAGGCAACTCAAAAAACCGGGATAAGAAATTCAGATCGGCAAAAGGTGTCTGCGAAGTGGACCAGATTTCACAACGGTCTTCCCGTAAATCGATCGTGCAGTTGACCGGCTCCATGGGCACATGGGCAATGAATGGCACGTGATAAATCGATTCCAGCGTATGGTCGGCGCCGGCCAGGTCACGGTATACATCTCCTTGATCAATGACTTGCTCGCCATCTTGTCTGCTTAATAGTGCTTTACACTGTCCATGCAATCTTTCTGTGCTTTCATTTGTGTTGTTTCCCAGATCCCAGACCGGATTCAGGGCTTTGCGTCCTTTCAACACCGCCCACGTCGATGTACCAACAACGGCAATACCCTCCCG
>JAGQWZ010000043.1 GCA_020436835.1 Saprospiraceae bacterium
CAATCACCCACAGGGTTGCCTAATATAATGATTACCGGTGATTGAAACCTGTATTAAAATCAAATCTTCTGATTTAAGGGAATTACTAATTTTTTAACTCAGAGCGGAAGTCCAAATCGTTCAGGTGTATTCACATTGATGTCAATTTTGTTCTGTACCCATGCAAGTAATGAACAGCTGCAAAGTGTCTTCTTAATCCGGAAAAAGTTGTCTTAAAGGACTTCGATAAAAAAGTAGGTAAAACTGGCACTTGCCTGGTTCCGTATATCAGAAAGCGGAGGTCTGTCGTCCATGTTTTCAATCCTTATGGAGCATGACCAAAGTCATTATGTAGTATTCTTGGATTTTCTAAATTATCAGCTTTTAATTTGCCTGCATTTTGTTTTTGGAGTATTTAATTTTCTAGTTTCTAAAAGGAAGATAAATGAAAAGACGTGATTTCATCAGAGTTTCATCCGCCACTGGTTTGGCCGGCATGATGGGACCGGATTACCTGCTGGCTAATAATGGATTGGCTACTGACCGGTTTGACCTACATCCTTTTATCAAAGCACATCCGGAAGCGGTTTTCATTCACCCGACAAGAGTGAGAAAAATCACGGATGGAAAGAAAATTCACAAGACGGCTCATCGGCTGGCCACGGAGTTATTTGTAAAAACCTCCGGGAACGAGGGCTTCTCCAATACAACAAAGATTACCTGCAAACCGAATTGGACCTGTAATGGAGGGCCGGATATGGATCCGAAGGAAAAATTAGGCATTACCACCGACCTGCATTTTATCGAGGGATTTCTAACCGGAGTGAGAGAACGAGGACCTCGGGAGTTCTATCTCCGTGAATGTGCATGCCCGCAGAACTGGGCAGCAAACGGCTGGACGGGCATGGCGGAACGCAATGGGTTTGACCTTAGAGATCTGTCCTCCCGCGATTTTTGGGATCTGGATGAAGGCGATCTGATTTTCACCGATATTGATGGAGTCGTTTTCAAGAAAGTGGCCTTTATGGCTCCGATGACAGCCAAAGACACCTTCCTGATTAATATCGCCAAGTTTAAAGCCCACATGATGGGAATAACGGGAGCAGTAAAGAACCTTCAGGGAATAACCGGCCGGAAATTTCATCAATATTGCGGTGGGGTTTTCGACATTTTTAAATCCTATGACAAACGGTACCATCCATATTTTCAGCCTGATTACATGGAGCGGGTTAAAGAATTACATGAAAGACATGTTAAAGCGGGGATACCCCGGTGGACCGCCAGGCCGGAAGGCCCTGGTTATGGTGGCGGCGTATTTATGGAGCAGTGGGTGCAGCGCATGCTCGATTCGTATAGTGTGACCCCAACCGGTCTCAATATGGTCGAAGCAATCTATGGTCTCGATGGCAATGGATTTGGCACCGGACCCCATAAGGGCAGAGGAAAGAATTATAAGAGCAACCAGGTGATTTTTGGTAAGGATGCCATGCGAGTGGATATTATCGCCCATTGGCTGGCCGGCCACGAACCCGGCAATTTTGGACTTTTCCATATCGCTATGGAAAGGGGCCTATCGGATGTTCTGGATCCCGCTGACATCCCCGTCTACCTGTGGGAACACGGAAAAGCCAAAAAAATCAGGCTTGAGTCTTTAACACGCACTCCTTTAAGGACCAATTACCTGACTGTAAATGATGGAGATAAAAGGGAGGAAAAATTCCACATGGTAGATGAGGAATTTGACTATAGCTCCTGGAAATCAGCAGGTGGTCTCAGCAAAACTACTAAACCAAAAGTCCGAGGCCTGGGCACCAATGCCGAAAATAAGGTCGTGATGGAAGTCACCATTCCCGAAAAGGAAGACGTTTTTGTGAATATACTCAATAGCGAGGGAGAAGTAGTGTGGCGTATGGAAGCACCGGACCTGGAACCCGGCAACCATGAAGTGGTCTGGGATGGTTTTTCACAGCCTGGCATCTATAATGTCTTTGTAAAGGGAATGCATTGGGATGCACAGCGGGAAATGGTGCTCTATGCCTGACGCGAAGGTGGTTTGGAAAACCCAAAATTATGGCACGAGAAAGATGAATGGCCATTTGAAATATCTCCCTTACCCAGGCAGTTGAATGCGCCAGATTCCGCTTCGAGCCAGGAAGTTAAGTCTTTTAATTCTTACCCACTATAAATGTTGGGACCAGACCCTGGCAGGGTAAAACTTGCTATGCGCATTAGTAAATTGAACAATAAACTTTCCATATTTGACGACCCTGGATCTCCATCGACCATTCTCGTTTGATTTCGGTGATATCCTGGTTTAGGTCAGCCAATGAATCCGTTATTTTCTCGAGTCGCGAGGTGTTGAGTAGCGTCTAATTGTTCCAACGTTTATCCCTTACTAACCGTTCGCTGAGTAATTGTGCACCTGAATCGATGAAACTGGTCATTAATGCACTATCTTTAAATACATTGGAGAACCCATAATTGCTGCAGATGAAAATCTTTCCCAGTATTTTTAACGACGTGATCGGGCCGGTCATGCGGGGTCCATCCAGCTCCCATTGTGCTGCTGCTTTAAGAATTGGCAGGTTATGTCGTGATTTGATGGATGCTGAAATCGATGAAGTCTATATTGAGTTTGATCCCAACGGATCATTGGCGACAACGCATAAAGGCCAGGGATCGGATATGGGGCTTTTTAGTGGACTCCTGGGCTGGGAGGCACACGATGAGCGACTTCCTGATTACTTGCAGGCCATTCAGGATGCGGGGATAAACATTGTAATTGATATCCATCCAATTGGAGCTACTCATCCAAACACTTATAAAATCACCCTTAGAAACCAGAAAGAGAAGCGGGAAATGACGGCGATTTCTATTGGCGGTGGTATGATCGAGGTGATTGAAATCGATGGTGCTGCCGTATCTATGGCAGGTGATTATTTTGAAACTCTGATCTACGGCATTGCACCGGAAAAGTATATTGACTACCTCAGGAATTTTGAAATGGTGGACAAGATTGAGATGCGCGAAGGGAAAGAGCGTTTTCTGGAGGTCAAATCCAGTCACTTTTTACCCCGGGAAGTGGCTGAAGAACTTCTGAGGCAGGAAGAAGTAGATTTTATAAAATACCTTCATCCGGTATTGCCCATTTTGTCCAGAGATCAAATATCAGTTCCGTTTATCACCGCGGAGGAGATGTTAAGTTTCAATAGAGACAAGGGACTGGAGCTCTGGGAGTTAGCCCTCGAATACGAAAGTGAGAGGGGGAATCTAACAAAAGCGGAAGTCTTTGATAAGATGAGGGAGATCGCGGGAATTATGCAGAATGCTATATTATCCGGTCTCAGAGGCACAGAATACAAAGACCGTATTTTAGGCAGCCAATCGGTTGATTTTCAGCGGGAAATGAAAAGGGGAACCTTGGTAGCAGGAGAGGTCATGAATCACGTGATCATGTTCACCTCTGCTATGATGGAGGTGAAGAGTTCGATGGGAGTGATTGTAGCTGCTCCTACTGCCGGCTCGTGCGGGGTGTTGCCAGGGTCGCTTTTTGGTGTCGCTACGGTCCTGGAATTGCCCCGAGATGAGATTGTGAAAGCACTGCTAGTTGGAGGTCTCATTGGTGTTTTTGTCGCCGCTCACGCCACTTTTGCCGCTGAGGTGGGGGGATGCATGGCTGAATGCGGATCAGGATCAGGAATGGCGGCAGCAGGTATTGTGGCCTTAAAGGGAGGCTCGCTTGATCAGTCTCTGGCTGCTGCCTCGATGGCCTTGCAGTCTTCCCTGGGTTTGATTTGTGACATGATCGCTGACCGGGTGGAGGCCCCATGTCTGAATAGAAATGTGATGGCGGCAACCAATGCGATTGCATCGGCCAATATGGCACTGTCGAATTACAATCATTTGATACCTCTGGACGAGGTGGTAGAAACGATGAAGCGGGTAGGGGATGCTCTTCCCAATACGCTTTGTTGTACGGGACTAGGAGGGTTGGCAATTACAAAAACCGCAAAAAAGATCGAAGCCATGCTGGAGGAGAATGAGAAGGAGCGGAATAAAATATTTTTTAAGACTTGTTGATTCCCGGATTTGTCAAACCTGTGATTAATGATTGTTTTTATTTGGGTATCTCTTGCAGCATTATTTCTTTGGTACAGTATCGTATTGATAAGGGATTTTCTCAAAAACAGAAATAATCTTGAAGATACGAGTTGGTTAAAAACCGGTCTGATCGGCTTCGTTGTGAATTTTTTTGACGTGCTGGGTATCGGAGCTTTTGCTCCCCAGACGGCCTTATTAAAATTTACCGGACAAACCAGGGACCAGTTAATTCCCGGTACCCTGAATGTGTCCAATACAGTGCCTGTTCTGTTTCAGGCGTTAATTTTTATCACGGTGATCGAAGTCCATGCCTTAACCCTTATTGTCATGCTGATATCTGCAGCTTTAGGTGCTATACTTGGCGCAGGGATTGTGGCAAAATTGTCGGAGAGAAAAATACGGCTCACCATGGGTTTTGCCTTGCTGGTCACTGCTATCTTTATGTTGGCGGGAAATCTGGATTGGATTCAGGGTGGAGGTGAGGCCATTGGTCTTTATGATTCGAAATTAATCATTGCCGGAGCCGCGAATTTTGTTTTAGGTGCTTTAATGACGGCTGGTATTGGACTTTATGCACCCTGCATGGCCCTGGTGTTTGCCCTTGGAATGTCACCAAAAGTGGCATTTCCGATCATGATGGGGTCCTGCGCTTTTCTCATGCCCCCGGCATCCATCCGGTTTATCCGTGAAGGTGCCTACAATCGAAAAGCTTCTCTGGCCATGGCCATACCTGGAGCGGTAGCTGTGCTGATTGCTGCTTTCCTGGTAAAGTCTATTCCCCTGGATATTTTACGGTGGATCGTCATTTTCGTGGTACTTTATACAGCCGCCGTGATGCTTAAGGCAGGCTATAAACCTATGAGTTTACAGACGAATTAAAAGTGGATATTTCTTGACTTACCAATAATATTATAAACCATTTCATAATTGGTTTTAAATTAAGTGATGATTAGCTTCAAATTTAACTGGGCGTACCAATTCTATAGTGATCACGGCCTGGAGGAAATTGGTAATATTTTGAATATTTCGGGACAGTGGCAATGGCAGTTTCGCGATAGTTATATTTATGGAAATTATTTATCGACCCGTCCATCCGATGATCTCCATGTTCGTATCCATGAATATCCATTGCCTTTCGGAAAAGAACAGGAGGAGAGTGGTTTCACGGCATTGATACAGATTAAAGCTGATAGTGATCTGGAAAAGAGCGAAGTAGACCGTGTTTTTCGTGAACTCCTCAACTTGATCGAAGCAACAGAAATTCAGGAAATTGAACCGTATGATTGAGTTATATACTGTCCAATGGAGGGAATGCTCAAAAGGAGGCAAAATCAAGTTCAATTCCTTAAAAATGGTGTTGCATCCATGGGAGGGTCAGCCGATATCAAAAGCGTGCCATGGTGGGGATATTTTTCCAAGGGTTGTTTGGTGAGTATTACCAGGAGCTTATTTTTGAAATAATTATCTGGACGCAGAATACAATCAGTCTATTGTGTTTTTAGGTGGTGACCGCCGGTTATTCTTTTCTTTTAGTCCCGAAATATCAGATTAATTGCAGGGATTTATGTCAATATCCGGGGCTATAGCGGACCTTGTCACTTGCTTCCAGTCTGAGTATCGAAAAGATTTTTTACTAAAGAGAGTTGACAGCGTTTGGAGCTTGGATGATTTAGATTTATGGCGAATTTCAAAGTTAGGCGAGAAGCTTGGGTTCATCCACTTTGCAGTGGACCGGAATTGAGTCAATGTGGTACCGTTTTGGGACCAGATCGGCACTAATTGTTGCTCTGCATCAACTACTCATACTTTGCTCTCACTAGAGATATTCGGAAGGAGATTTACCAAAACGTTCTTTAAACAGACGGGAGAAATATTTTGGTTTTCCATAAGAATGCCTTTCCAAAGAAATCATTCGAAGTACCGGATTCTAACCCGGTATATTTGCTTGGTTGTATTCATTTGAAAAGGAGCATTTGC
Organism: Saprospiraceae bacterium; assembly: GCA_020436835.1. Taxonomy (GTDB): domain Bacteria; phylum Bacteroidota; class Bacteroidia; order Chitinophagales; family Saprospiraceae; genus JABDMH01. The sequence continues at coordinate 6,058 of JAGQWZ010000043.1, forward strand.
GGTCAGTTCGATGGTGTAGGAATTGTTGATCGCATCGATCGTAAAGGGAGTTGTGGATGTTTCGGATTGGGGTAGAGTAGATGCGGCAGAAGGCGATAAATGGATAAGCGCGGTGCCGGAATTTCCCGACATTTCCCAGATCTTGAAATTGATATCATAGGTAGGGTCATTATCGAGGTATTCGAATACAACTTCGGTGACCTGCACCCCATGTGGAAGGATTAAAGGGCACACCAGCGCATTGTTGGCGGTTCCGTTGAAATATGATTTGGTTCTGCTGGAAATCCACTGTGTGGCTGAGTAGACGGTGTCGGGTTGAAAGGCACTGGCGGGAATAGAAATGTATTTGGCAGAGACATCAGTCCTCTTCAATTTACCTTCTGAATCCACTGCGACCCCCGAATCTCCGATACCCTGCAAGCTTTTGATCGTCATGCTTCCATCCGGTTCAATCTTTAAGAGCTCAAGTATTGCACCAAATGCAACATCTCCGGTTGCAATCCGGAAGGTATCTGAGTTTGCGAAATAGAGATAAGGATTAGGATCTCCATCCCGGCCACTGGCCAGCCGGACGAAATGATCGAGTGAAGGAGTGCTAAGCTGAAGTTGGCCAGGGTCACCGGAAGCGTCAATCTCAGGCTCATATTGGCCGTGCAAAATCAAAGGTAGCAGGAGAAGGATGATTGTTAATTTCATAGAAGTTTCATTAAATATTAACCTGGATGCCTTCCGAATTCAGAGATAGCTTTTTGCGAGTGGTTCTGATTTGATCGTGGAGAAATACGGACCAGTCTACTCACAATGCGACCAGAGGAAGACTCAAAATCAAATATCTCCTGCTGTCAAATTGTCGGCCTATCGAAATGTATCACGAAGCTATCTTTATGTAACATCTTAGCATTTCTCGAGTAAAATTGTTTAGCAACTGGCTTTTGCTAAAGTTCTATTGCAAATGCCGGTGCATGATCTTTGACGAAGGCATTTTGTTAGGAAGCTAACATTTCAATTCCGGTTCCAGTAGATTACCAGGTTTTTTGTACTCCTGCCTGCCGCTATAATTTCTGGTTTGCCATCGCCATTTAGGTCGCTGACCTTAAGATCTTCACAAGCCATGTTGTTTTTATCTACCCAGATCCCGGTCCATGCATTGAAATCTGCATTCTCTGCGCTGAAGATTTTGATGCCCATTTCCCCATCTTCGTTTTTTTCTCTCCATCCTACAATGATCTGTTCCTTACCCTGTCCGAGTAGGTCCGCACAAGCCAGGGCATGACCCTGCTTCAATTCATCCGTCACAATCTGATGTTTTCCATTTAGCCGGTAAATAGTTAACAGGTTGCCATGAAAAGGTTGGATACCAGCCATAAATTGTTCTCCTATCCTTATTTCACCAAAGCCATCATAGAGAGCAGTCTGGTATTCTGTGTCATCCGATGACTGCCAGTGATGATTACGGTAGCGAAAAATGCGGCATCCCTCTTTACCACCGATTAAGAGAGCTTCAAAGTTTCCGTCAGGAATCAAGTCAAAATTATGAGTAACATGCATCGAACTGTCAATCAGGATCCGCTTCCATCCGTCCCGGACCTCGTCCGGAGGTAGGTAAGCATAAATTTGGACACCTCTGCCTTGTCCCTGAACATTACCTCTACCATGCAAGGGGACAACTACTAATTGATATCCATCGATGGTATGTACCCATTGCATTCGATGCACCGTCGGTTCATGCGGTAACTGTAAGGCGGTCCACGGCTGGGAAGGATCGGGGGAACGTTGAAGGAAGTGGACGGAGCCCGATAATTGGTCATCTTTGGTCTCACCTGGGTTCCATTGCGCTCCAACCGCCATCTCTACCTTTCCGTCACCATTGATATCCCGTGCGGCAAGGCAAACGTTGTCACGGTCGGTGAGATTTTCGAGAATAGTAAACCGGGTCCAGTCGGGATTCCGGTACCACACAAATGCTTTTTTGTCTGCAAGTATAATATCATCACGGCCATCGCCATCAACGTCTCCGATTGCAATTCCATAGCCAATTTCTATGTCGTCAATGGTTTCAGGTTCAAAATTGACCTGGGCAGATAGCGTCGTGCAACAGGTGAGTAAAATGATACTATGGAAAAGAAGTTTCATACGAGATGGCTAAAGGTTACTTCTAAAGATAGGACTTTACTTCATCATTTTTCCGGTCGGGAATCCTAAGTAAATGGTTTAGAGATATAGGCTAAGAAAATTATCGTGCAATTTATTCCCTATCCCGTTCGTCTCAGGTTGGCTCTTATTTCGTTCCGGAATTCAGGGCGTTCCGTAAACTGCGTGCCAAAGTCCTGATTCCATTTTTGCAACTGAGGTTATTAAAATTAATTCCAATCGCGATCGGGATTTACTGTGATTATTTTTTTTAGTTTCCATTATCTTTAAACGAATTCAAAGTATAGTATTTGAGACTTTCCCGATAGGGGGACCTTGAATGCTCGAACAATAAAGTTTATGAATCAGAGAAGGAAATTATTGAAGTTACTTTCTGGTATCCCCCTGTTGGGATGGGCATCAGGATCCAGCATTGGAACTGCAGGACCAGGATATAGAAAATCAATCGTCTACAGTCAGGGAAGAGATCTTTTTAAGGAGTTGGGTCTGCGTACTTTTATTAATTGTGCCGGTCCATTCACGACGATGACCGGATGTTTGATGCCGGATGAAGTCCTGGATGCCATTAAGACTACCGGGCATAATTACGTTGATTTGAATTCCCTGTATAACAAAGTGGGAGAGCGCATTGCCGAACTGCTGGAGTGTGAGGCGGCAGTAGTGTCCTCCGGTTGTTTCGGGGCAATGAGCATCGGGGTTGCCGGAGTCATGACGGGTATGGACAGGAAGGCAGTACAACAGCTGCCCAATACCGATGGGTTGAAAAATGAGGTCATCATTCAGGAGTCCCACGCAGGAGGATATACAAAGGCACTGAGCAATGTCGGGGCAAAACTCATTACGATTAAGACAGTTGATGATCTAGATCAGGCTATCGGTGAAAAGACTGCCATGCTTTGGTTTCTCAATAAAGCAAACAATAAGGGTGAGATCAAAGATGAGCAATGGGTGGCGCTGGGAAAAAAGTATGATATTCCGACCTTCAACGATTGTGCATCCGATATTCCTCCGGTCGACAATTTGTTCAAATACACGAGAATGGGGTTTGATTTGGTGGCATTTTCCGGTGGTAAGGGATTACGGGGTCCGCAAAGCGCTGGTTTGTTACTGGGTAAAAAGAAGTATATCGCCGCGGCAAAACTCAATGCACCACCCAGCGTCAATGTGGGAAGAGGCATGAAGGTAAACAAGGAGGAGATCATTGGCATGCTCGTAGCTCTGGAAATTTACCTGGCTAAGGATCATGCTCAGGAGTGGAAAATGTGGGAAGATCAGATCCAACATATTCAACAGGCAGCCGATAGCGTAGCCGGGATTACCTCTGAGATCTATCTGCCGGAGATTGCAAATGAGGTACCTACCTTGCGTATCACCTGGGATCAGCAAAATGGTAAATTCACTTATGCCGAAGCGCGCCAGCAGCTCATAGCCGGACACCCATCAATTGAGATCTGGCCAAGCGATCAGGATATGCAAATCACTACCTGGATGATGGAGCCAGGGCAGGAGCGGGCTGTGGCCCAAAGAGTGAAAGAAGTACTGGCAGAAGCCGTTGGCTAGCGGTCACAAAATCAAAAATAGAACAAATGGCAATTGATCCAATGGCCGGTAAGACGGCAACCCCAGAACAACTGACAGACATACCTCAGTTAATAACGAATTACTTTACCCTCCAGCCTGATCCTTCGGTTCGTGAGCAGAGGGTCACCTTTGGAACCTCGGGTCACCGGGGGTCTTCAACCAAGTGTTCTTTTAACGAGCAACATATCCTGGCTATTACGCAGGCGATCTGCGACTACCGGAATAAGGAGGGGATCAACGGACCATTATTCATGGGCATCGATTCGCATGCATTATCCACTCCGGCGCAAGCTACTACCCTGGAAGTGTTGGCGGCCAATGGAGTAGACACCATGATCGCTAAAAATGATGAGTATACCCCCACACCGGCGGTCAGTCATGCAATTCTGGTATTTAATAAGGGTAGAAAAACCGATCTGGCAGATGGCATCGTTATTACCCCTTCACATAACCCTCCTGAAGACGGTGGATTTAAATATAATATGACCAATGGCGGACCGGCAGAAGGCTCGGTGACCGCCTGGATTGAGGCCAGAGCTAATCAGGTATTGGAAAATGGACTGAAAGAGGTAAAGAGAATGCCCCTTTCCAGGGCATTGAAAGCATCAACGACCAGACGATATGATTACCTGGAAGCCTATACCGCGGATCTGGATCAGGTGATTGATATGAATCTGCTGGAATCTTCCCAGATTGAGATGGGAGTCGATCCGCTTGGTGGGGCAGGGGTGAGATACTGGCAACGGATTGCAGACCGGTATCATCTTAATCTCACGGTCGTCGACGACCAGATCGACCATACATTTCGCTTTATGTCATTGGATTGGGATGGGAAGATTA
>JAGQWZ010000382.1 GCA_020436835.1 Saprospiraceae bacterium
AAGTAGTATTGATCTCCTTCATCGACAGAAAGTCCTAAAAATAATCGCCCTTCCTCATCTCGCCACAACGTATCATCAGTAATTCTGGCATCGCGATAACCGATGGTATTGTAGAAATCGATCACGGACCTTTTGTCGGCTTCATAATCGTCTTCGATATATTTGGATGAAGCCAGAAATCGCCTTTTCACTTTCGTGTTTTTCATTTGCTTACGCAACTTCTTGTCCGTCACAGTCTCATTGCCATCGAATACAATATCCTGCACCTTTACCCTCTCATTACGATCAACCGCAAATTCAAGTAAGATCGCATTCCGGACTTTTTCTTCCGGTTTTTCAATTGCCTCCACCTCTACATCGAGAAATCCTTTTTTGATAAAAAAGTTCTTAATTGCCGTGATCGCATTGACTTTCGTAGCATCGGTGACGATACCTCCGCGCAATAAAAAAGGCTTTAGCAGGGTATTGAGGTCTTCTTCGTAGAGTTTCTTTATTCCGGTATAGGTATATCTTGAAAGACGAGGTCTCTCCTGGAGGATGATTTCCAGGAAAACAACATCTCCAATCACTTTCTCCTGAACAATTTGAATATCTGTGAAAAGCTTCTGTCTCCAGAGATTCTGCATGGCACGTTTGATATCATCTCCCGGTACCTTGATCTTATTCCCTTTTTTTAAACCGGAGACAATTCGTATGGCATTATCGTCGCTAAAATTTGCTCCGGTCACTTTGACTTCGCCGATCTCATATTCTTTTGGTTCGCTGTAGTCAACCTGTTGGGTGGGCAACTGCCTCACCTCAGTGGTATCCTGCGCCCTTAAACCTATGGTACAAACGGTGATAAAAAGGGTCAGTAAATAAAGGCGAGTCTTCATAATATTCAGAATGTATCGTACAAACGATCGGCAAAGGTAACTGTTGCCGCCAGATTCTGTCGTTAACGTTTTCTTAAGGCACATATCCATCATCTCACATCATCTTGAATTAGGCCAGCTGTTCACTTATTTTGCCAAAGCGGCGCTCCCTGTTTTGATAGCTTACAATGGCTTCGTACAGGTCATTCTTTCTAAAATCCGGCCAAAACTTGTCGGTAAAGTATAATTCGGAATAGGCAATTTGCCAAAGCAGAAAATTACTGATTCTCAATTCGCCACTGGTCCGGATGAGTAATTCAGGGTCCGGCATGCCATTGGTAGCAAGGTAATTTTGAAAGATCTCTTCAGTAAGCTTTTCCGTATCGAGCCCTTTGGTGGCATCCCAGTGTATCTTCTTGGCGGCTTCCATCAGTTCCCACCTTGCACTATAGTTAAGTGCAAGCACCAAGGTCATTCGGTCATTATTTTGGGTGATCTCAATTCCTTCCCGCAGGGCTTCCAAGGTTCGATCCGGTAGTTTTCCAAGGTCTCCGATGGCCTTCAGCCGGATGTTGTTTTCCATCAGGGTAGATACTTCTTTTCGAATGGTCTCTACCAATAGCGACATCAATGCATTGACTTCAGGTCGGGGACGATTCCAGTTTTCGGTAGAAAAAGCATATAATGTAAGGTACTCAATGCCAATTTCAGCAGCTGCCTCAGACACTTCCCGAACCGATTTCACCCCATTCCGGTGACCAAATACCCGTGGTTGATTTTGTTTTTTCGCCCAGCGACCATTGCCGTCCATGATAATGGCGATATGCCTTGGCAGCCGGTTTAAATCAATCTTTTCCTTATAATCAACCATTGGTGCGAATAAAAATGGCTGCAAAGTTAAAAAAAATGACCTGCTTGTTTAAGCGATCTGATTATCAAGCCTCATTTCCTCATGGAGAATGTAATCCACAATGTGTTCTCCTGCTTTTAACAGGAATTTAAGTACTACAAATTATTCACATATCCACCGTTAAGGGATAAATCTTTATCTTAACCGCCGGTCAATTAGTACTGCAATAAATGAGAAAACTCCCATTAATTATCGTCGGACTACTTGCTTTCCTCTCAAATAATTTTGGCCAGCAGACTACTATTTTATTCGATCATGGCAAATATGGGTTTGACTACTCAAATATCAAGGATATCAAATGGAAGGCTGAACGATCCTTCGAGATCTTGATCAAGCAGGTGGAAGATATCGAGTTACTTAAGAATATTTCCATCGAGGTGAACCGGGAAGGGGGTGAAGTACTCGAAGACGCCATTGCCATTAGGAAGTCCCAGGGACTTATCGATTCTTTCCCGCAGGATTCTTTCAAGCTGCAACCCTTTGATGCCGTCATGGCAGAATACATCTGCCGGTTTCCCCAATTGGAAGTCGGAGACACCATCGCAGTCAGTTATTCCATCAAATCCGAACCAAAAACGGATATCATCCGGTGGGAGATTCAACAAGCCTATCCAGTGTTGAGCAGCACTTTCGAATTCATATTACCGGAAATTGCACTGTATACCGATCACATTACTAATGGTGAATTTCTGGAATCAGAAAAGCTGCTGGATACTACCTATGTAATCGACAGAAGTCATATCCCCTCCAAGGGAGTAAAAATGACGTTTAAGGACATTCCACCCTTTATTGAAGAACCCTTTGCCCCCGATCTCAATGAAACCCGGCCGGCTGTCTTGTTGTCGATTAATGATCTATTGCTTGGAGACGTTCAACTATACATGCCTGGTTGGCTTGATCAGGTGAGTGATCTGGTTATGGGAGATTATTTTGGCAGGCAGTTCAGAATCCGCGCATCCTACCGGTGGCTATCGGATAAAGCACTGGAAATCCTGAATACGAAATACACGGATGAATTAATGCTTCTTAAATTGTACGAGTTTGTCCATGCTGAATTTCAATGGGATGGGAGTTATGGGCTTTTTCCCTCACATACCCTTCAGGACATGCAAGAATTCAAGAATGTGAATAAAGCCAGTATCAACATGGCACTGCTGGCACTTCTGGAGGAAGCTGGACTTAAAGCACATCCTGTTCTGGTGACGACGACGGATCAGCCTTTTGTCTATCAGGAAATTCCGAATATTAATCAATTCAATCATTTTGTTATTGCCGTGGAACAGGGAAAGGAGCTGATCTATCTGGATGCAGGCGACCCGCTCTTGCCACCCGGTCTCGTAGATAGTGGGGTAAGGCACTCAAACGCCATTCTTATCCGAAACTACAAAGGCAGTTGGCATGAAATACCAGACTTTCAGTCAAAAAGCATCATGCTGGTTGATATGAAAGTGGACGAGGATCTTTCCGCATCTGGCATGATCATGGCCAGTTTTGAAGGATACGATGCACATAATGAAAGACATTTTCTCAACGGAGACCCAAGAGGTCTTTATTGGAAGGACCGCGCTGCAGCAATAAGTGCGGATATAAGGGTGGACTCGGTACGTTATGAGAATGTCCGAAACTTACTCGAACCTTTTGTAAATAAAGTTTTCTTCCACATTGCTCCTTCACAGGATCAGGAAGAAATGGCTTTTTTGCCGGTATTCTATTCCTTTTTTAATCAACAATACTTCACCGATTCAGTTCGGAGAAACCGCATCGTATTCCCGGCCAAATTAGTCGAACAGGTTATTTTCAATATCACATTTGACGACGACTTTCAAATAGAATCGATCCCTGAAGATCTGAAACTTCGCATGATAGATTCTTCCAGTGAAATGGTATTTCGAAAAACGAGTGACGAGACGAAGGCTCAATGCACATTCAGGATTTCTCTGGATAAGAAAATCATCGAACCGGTATATTATGATGCCCTGAAGGAGTACCTGGCTCAACTGGCGGCCACTTTAAGTCAACCGGTGGTGATCGCCAAACGTTGAAACGACCTTGCTACCGGGATAAATATTTTTCTCTGATAATTTCCAGGTGGTGAATTTCGTGACCAGCTATTATAAAACCAATGCTGAGCGGTGTCAGGGGAAAATCCGCCGCTGTGCCGGTAAACAGCATGGCTTCATCCGGTAAATTTCTGAAAAGTGATATGGTAGCTTTTCGGGTATCGTTATATTCTTCAATGACGGAAGTGTTGCTTCGTTGGTCCGCATACAGGTATGGTATGTAATCGTCTTGAGAAAACCCGGGCAATGGCGTAAGGTCATGTCGCGCTATTCGCAGTGCACGGTAGGCAAAGATTCTTTCTGTACCGATAATGTGTAGTATAACCTCTTTTAGCGACCATTTGTCCGGGGCATATCTGCTATTCCATTGCGTTTGACTCCATGCTCTAAACATCGCTAAACATTCCGAGTGGTTCTTTTGCAACACAGCCAGAAAATCAACTCCGGGTACCTTCTTAATATAGCGGGTGAAGATCAATTCTTCATCCTCCGGAGGTCGTTGAAATTCTCTTTCCATTGGGTAAATATATAATAGGTTAACGATCAATAAATAAAATGTAATGGAATATTTGTCTGTTCGGATTACCGATAAAGTGGCATACGATTTGCCAGATGTGCTATGGAGCTATTGCGGAACTGGATATAATGATTTCCAGCGCCGCATTGATATGGTCGAATAAATCCGGTGGATGCCCTAGTTGGTGGTCTACCGGATTTCGTTTATGGCCCATTCTTACGATCACCAGTCTATGTTCTTTATTACAAATAATATATTGTCCCCGGATGCCCCGGGCATAGAAGAAGTCCATTCCCCGGTGTTTAGCCAGCCACCAATGAAGTCCATACACGTCATTGAGACGATTCAGCCAGATATCGGGCAGCAGTACGGGTGAAAGTGCTTCTTCAATAAAGGAAGGGCTCAGGATCGATTCTCCATTCCACTGGCCACCATTTAAATACAACTGACCAATTCGGCCAAAATCCCGGGGAGTGGCATAGAAGCAACAAAACGCCTTCTCCATGCCGCCTTTGCGATCCAGATTCCAGAATGCATCCTGTTCCGCACCGATCTTTGACCATAGTTTTATTGAGGCATATTTTGATAATGTTAGTCCGGTAGCTTTGGTCAGGACCATGCCAAGCACCTGTGTATTTCCACTGGCATATCTAAATACCTGCCCCGGGGCTCTGCGTACTTCCAGACCGGTAATCATCGTTTGCAAATCATTGCCATAATAAGCTTCTGCATTGTGACTTAAAGCACTACCTTCCGATTCGGTCCATTTTAGTCCTGAGCTCATTTGGAGTAAGTGACGTATCGTAATACGATCTTTAGGTGGGCTGTCAAATGACGGCAAATATTTGGCAACCGGATCTTCCAGAGATATTATTTTATCCTTAACAGCAATTCCTGCCAGTGTGACTACGATCGATTTGGCCACACTAAAGGAATTGGAGACCGTATTCATAGTGAAAGGTTCCCAGTATTTTTCGTAGAGGATTTTTTCATCCTGAATGACCAGGAAAGAAGTTGTCTTCAATGCTTCCAGTTTTTCCAGTGCCCCGTCCGATAGGGTTTTTATACTTTGGTCAATTTGTATGTCCCAGGGTTGACTCTGTCCCTTCCTGATCGCACGGTTCTCAAAGGCAGACATCTCGTCTATCGCCGGACCAAATCGCCCCGAACGCCATGACATCAATATTCCTTTTAAAAGGTAGGGTCGGAGGATGACGAAGATTAGTAATCCCAATAGAATGATGAGTAAAATCCAAAAAGTCATTACTGCGAATTTATAGAATTACTTACGGGTCGCTGGCTGATAATGTCGATCGCTACTATGATAGCCATGGCACCGAAGACCGGTACACTGGCCTTGTCAGAATCCAAGAAATTATTCAAAAATCCGTGTGAGAAATAAGTAATTAAAGCCATGGTGGAAAACAGCAGAAAATGACGGGGAAGGCCATCCGGTAGTCGATGATATGCTTTGTACGCAGAATAGAACAAACAGTAGAGAAGGTAAAGGATCGTAAGTAAACCGGGTATGCCGGTTTCAGCTAATGGACCCAGGTATTCACTGTGGGCATTTCCTACATCACCGAAGTTTGTGCTGATAATCGTAAGGTCGCGTGATTTCTGGTAAGGAGCATATTGAAACATATAAGTACCTGGACCAAACCCGAACAGGGGCTTCTCCTTTGTCATTTCAAAAACCGAATTCCAACGATTTATTCGTTCCAGGTTGGAAGCATCTGTGGTAATATTTGTGATAGACTCCACATTTTCCACCAAATTCTCCGAAGAATCAATTCGGTTTTTTTGGAGTTGCAACAAAATATCATCAAAGGAGATCCAAAGAAGAATTCCCACCATGGCGGCTATGCCGAAAATTAGTTTAAGGCTGACCCTCGATTTGACCATTGCCCAAAAGCCAAAGGCAACTACAACACTCAAAAGTGCTGCTCTGGAATAGGTATATATCAGTGTGATGAACAAAAGAGTAAGGGCAAGAAGTCCAAGGATTCTGGCTTCTAGCTTCTGGCGCGTACGAGTGATAAATCCAAACAAAATTGGAATAAACAGGGCGACCACAGCCCCATATTGAGTGTGATCCCGGTAGAAGGGTTCCATCACCCAATGGGCGGGATCTTCTTCAAAACCATTACTGGCATGACGAATGGTTGTATAGATCACTACACCTATAAAAGGTACCAGATATAAAAGGAGAAAACGGGTTATATTTCTCGGCCTGAGGAAAAATGCTGCACCGGCGAAATATATCGGTACAATAAACCAGGCCCTGGAAATCAAAAATTTTAAAGAAACCAACGGCTGAACACTGGTCAGTGAAGTGATGAACATCCAACCCAAATAAATATAGAATGCAACCGACACCGGATGTCTCGTAATTTCCTTCGGAATGACCTGGCTATGCAACTGGGCTAAAAGGAGGATGATTAAAAATCCGAACAGCAGGGGTTCTGTGGGTAAGTAAAGGGCAATCTCTCCCCTCCCTAATTCCTCAAGATTAATAGATAGAGGGGTCATCGCCACAATGGCAAAAAATAGATACTTTGGTTTCAGAAATGCATAAAGGACTATAATCAGAATCACAGGAAGGGCTACAATCGTCCATTGCCCGCGGAAGAAAGCCATTATTGTCAGTAGAAGAAAAAAGACGCTACCGATGATCGTCCAATCAAACCGTATCGCTTTAAACGGACGTAGCATCTTCTAATCCTCCCCTTGATTTTCCCTTTTCATCTTTAAAAAAGAAATCTTTGTTCTCTCTGAGAATCAATAATATAAGTGCAAATAGAATTACCGCAAACCAGGCACCCGCAACTACCAGCCAACGGATAGGATAAGCTTTCTTGTCAGCTGGGATTGCTCTGTCCACCACAAACTTCTGCGGGATGTCGATCGCTGTGTCGGCAATAAACTGGTTTTTATAGTTGATGAATTTCATCATCTGGTCAGTAAGTACTTCGCGTTCTTTCTTCATTGCATCGTATTCGTCTCCGTACTGCTTATTCGCTTCGATTGCTTCCTGTAAATTTAACGTAGCTTTACTGTTCGCATTGCGCAAAGCCTCACCATATGCCTCGTATAGTCCTGATCTTTCTATGTCACTTAATACCCCCAATGCCTGTAATTTATTGAGCTCAGTATTAACCTTTGTGAGCGCTGCTTGAAGTCGTTGCTCTTCTCCTTTTAGCATTTCCAGGGAAGTACTCGCCCTCTCCCGGATCATCCTGTTTTTTACACTGTCCGTAAATTCAGCGATGCTGTTCGCAATTTCGGCGGCTTTTACTGGATCTATGTCAACTACACTGATGTCAATCGAGTTATATTTAGTCCGCTTAGCCGTGATATTACTCCGGTATTTCTGCCTGATCTTAGATCGGGCGTATCGGTCCTCAGCGTTGATTTCATAGTGATCATACAGATCATTCCTGACGACGACCCTTTCAAATAGTTCTTCGGAGTTTATAATTTGAAGAAGTTGCTCGGCTTCTTCTTCTTCCCCAAAATCTGAGATATTTCCCCTTCTGACGTTACTCTCATTCAGCGTTAATGAATTGGTACGGGCAGGGAAAATCACGACGGTGGATCGATAATATTCCGTCAGCAACAAAGAAATAACCGACGAAACGACAATGGTAATGATTGACAAGATGGCCAGGAACCTGCGATGCTTCCAAACCAGGGCAAAAAGACCTGTAATACTCAAATCAGGAACCGGTTGTGTCATATTATCAAACTAAGAGATGCAAATGTAGAAAAAAGTACCCTTCATAACTTACAATAGAAAATTACAATCTGAAAGGTAACCAATCTCGAAGATTAATCAATCGCAGTATCAGAGCAATCGAAACTGCCAAAATACCGATTACTACCGAGGCGTACCACCAACTAAGATTCCAGACCTGCGACCAGTGGGCGAGCAGATACACTGATATAGTGAAAATTCCAATTCGTAACCAGGCGCCTCCGTCAATTGGCATCCTTAGATAACGGTATGCCAGTATAAGCAGGGCAATCGCCACAGATATCTGTGTCACTACTGTAGCCATTGCGGCACCCCAGGCTTTCCAGTAAGGAATCAGGATCAAATTTAGAGTGAAATTCAAGCCGACTCCAACCAGAAAGATATAGTTCATCATCCGTATACTTTCATTCGCAGTGAGCAATGTTCCATAAATATATCCTAAGGCAATTCCAACATAACTTATAATTAAAAGCCGGAAAACATGCGCCCAGTATGCAGTGGCATGATCATAGAGCAGGGTCATGATCGGACCACTATAAACCAGCGATATACTGATGATAGTAATGCTGAACGTAAGCAGCAAATTGCGTGCTATGCGGACCAGATCACTCACGGATTCTTGCCTGCCAATTAGTTTGGCAAACATTGGTAAAAGCAATCCGGCAAAGAGCAAACCTACATTACTGAAAGCATCGAGAATGCGGTAAGATGCAGCATAGATCCCCGCTTCTTCCTTTCCATCGGACAATAACCTCTCCAGCATGACAGCGTCCATTCTGGTGTAGAGCGTCATTAACAACAGAACAAGTGCATAAGGCGCACTCTTCTTAAACAGGGTCAAAGAGAAGCTTGGGTCAAATTGCCAGGCGTAGTTAACTTTCCCGATATAGCGCCAGATAAATCCAACTGCAATCAGCAGGCTGAAAGCAAGGGTGAAAGTTTGGGCTATCACAAACCCCATGATGCTAATTTCCGCTTCGGAAAACCATAAAAGGTAACCCATCCAGGCGATCATGAGCAGTTTGTCGGAGACGGAAAGAATACTGTCCAAATGGTAGTGCCCCAGGGCACTCATTGTCGTGCGCAGATATTGGAGAAAAGAAATCAAAATTTGGTTAAGTAAAATTAGGATTAGCAAAGGCCAAAGAAACACACTAAATCCAATGAGCACTGATGATAAAATAGTGATGATAACAAAGAAGCAGGCTAATACTAGTTTGACGGTCAATATCTTCGGAAGATATTTAGGGATGATTTGCTGATACTTACTGAGAACACTATGATTGTAATTCTGAAGCCCCAGATCGTTAATTATCTGAAAAAGATAGGCGAAGTTGAAAAGAGCAAAGTATAAACCATATTCGGAGGCACCAACCGCATTTTGCACTCCACGGTCAATGCCAAAAATATATAAAGGTTTGATAATGACATTGAGCGTGACGACCAGTACCAGATTCGAGATAAATACTTTATTCATGAAAAGGTCTGCTTAAGAGCACATGATTGTTTATATTTTTACTCCTGGGTGACCATAAAGGAACAGGAATTTTGGAAATTCACTTAAAATTTACTTTCAATTATGAAATATCTCTTCTTGGCGGCTTTCCTGACTATTGTCTTCGTTGCCTGCGATTCAAATAAACAGGATCCCGGATCAATGTCAGCGGATAAAATGGCGAGTGCAGAAATGACATCTTTACCAGATGCGGAAGGTTGGATTGAGTTGTTCGATGGAAAAACCACACGTGGGTGGAGGAACTATATGAAAAATGAAATTGGAGAAAGTTGGGTGGTCAAAGATGGAGCCTTAACCCTGGAAGTAGTGGAGGATGGTGATCATACCCGTTCATTGGATGGAGGTGATATCATTACCGAAGGCCAGTACGAAAATTTTGAACTGTCATTGGAGTGGAAGATAAGTGCGTGTGGTAATAGTGGGATTATGTTTAATGTAGTTGAGGGAGAACAATATGAACGGACTTTTCATACCGGACCTGAGGTACAAGTATTGGACAATACTTGCCATCCTGATGCCAGGATTCGTACTCACCGGGCCGGAGACCTTTATGATCTGATTGCTTGTTCCGAAGAAGTAGTGAAACCCGCCGGCGAGTGGAATCTGGTCGGTATCCGGATCAAAGATGGGGACGCCGAATTCTATTTGAATGGTGTGAAAGTAGTGGAATTTACCATGTTTGATAAAAACTGGGAAGCTATGATTGCCAAAAGCAAGTTCAAGGATATGCCGGGATTTGGGAAATTTCGCAAAGGTCATATCGCCTTACAGGATCACGACAATGCGGTTGCTTTCCGGAATATCAAGCTGAGAGAACTTTAATAGGATTCTTTCGATCTGGTAAATCGGGCATGGAATGGCCTACTAATGAAAACACCATTCATCTGTGCATTAAATTTGAAGGGCAAAACGGAACTAGAATACCAGGATTGTTCGTTATATTCCAAACTCACCCAAGAAATACACGGAGTTACCCATCTGAAGAACTAAGGATCAGTTTCCCATCTCAAAAAACGTCGACCTACAGACCGTATTAAGCCTTAATAAATGTATCAAGATCATGAAAAACGAGAATCAACTAGATGATAAGAATCCTGTCCGCAATCTGAAAATCATTATTTGGATATTGGCTGTACTCCTTACCGGGGCTGTCATCACCGCATTTTCTTTCTGGGCAAAGAGCAATAAATATGAGAATGAAACTGCCGATTTGGTTTCCGATATCCAGGTCATGGATAGCACCAAAGTATCGCTGGAAAATACCTTGTCAGATCTGGAAGGGTCCTATCAGGGTAAGATCGACGAGAATGAATTGTTGACAAGAACCCTGGAGTCACGTATTCTGGAAGTGGAAGAATTGAAAGAGAGAATTCAAAAAGTCCGGTCCCAACTGGCAAAGAGCCAGGAAATGAATGAAAATATCAATGCCCGGCTAGTCCAACTGGAAGAATTGAAAGATTCGCTGGAGCATGATATCGTTAATCTTCAAGGACAGAATGAAGAACTGAGAGCGGCTAACAATGAGATTGCTACTGAACTCACCTTGTCGCATGAAGAAATCAATGCCCTGAATCAGGATGTGCAGAAATTGGACCAGAAGAATCGACAATTAGTCGACCGATTGTTTCAATTGGCACCGGCCGGTTTTGTCGCCAATAATTTCAAAGTCACTGCTGTGCGCAAGAATGATAAGATCACGGCCAAAGCTGGAAGAGCAAATGAGATAAGAGTGGCTTTCGATCTGAAAAATGTTCCTCAACAGTTTCAAACAAATGAGGAACTCTACCTGGTTATCACTAATTTTGATGGGACACCAGTTGCCGATATTCCGTCAAAAAGCATAAAGGTCAAATCGGAAACTCCGATCGACATTGTTGCAGTGGACATAGAGCAAATAAAATTAACTGACCTGCAGAGCGTGGAAATGTCATTTGCTCCGGGAAAAAATTTCGAGTCGGGGCTATATAATGCACTTGTGTATGCAGATCATGGTTTTCTAGGTGCAACCAGTTTTGAACTCAGGTAACATCTCTCATTTATTTTCTTGATTTGGCCGTATGGTGAATAGACTTGATCAGGATCTTGATCAATAGCCTAAATCTAACCTGAGAAAGTTTGTTGCACGGAGGGAGTATTGTTATGAAATTAACCCCTCTTTCTGAATAAAATCAGCAGTTGTCAAAATTTGGCACAGAATTAGTTTATTTGAGAATAGATCTGAAAGTTCGTTAACTCCCTCTCTAATGAACATTCACCAAGCGGTACAAGATCTGACAAATCGTAAGAAAGGTTGAGAAATATCCAATACTTCCATCTGAAGTAATCATGGTTATTTTTTTTCAGTCTACCAGGATGATTGATTAGCGATTATTAGAATTAGGCCCCAAGATGCCACATTTAATTATTGCAATTGTTACTTAACCTTTTTATAATTAGTCACCTCATGAAGAACTTGAAAAAATTAATTCCGCCAATTCCCAAATTTCCAAAATTTCCTTCCAAACCCGAAAACATCGCACCTGATCAGGTGGAGCCATCTTCATCTCCGGTGACGGGAATGCCGGATGCAATAAAGCAGATTATTGATCAGGTATCAGGCTACGCAAAAATGGGTGGAATGTCACAGACCGAACTCGAAGATATGATCAGGAATTTTCCAATTGATCAATACCGGGATCACAATGGTAAAATCACCTGTCCCGTTTCTAAGGAATTTCGTGATCAATTAAAGAGTCGTTTTATCGGCTAATTTCCTTACTATTTTCCAT
>JAGQWZ010000383.1 GCA_020436835.1 Saprospiraceae bacterium
ACTGCTCAGATCGATCCAGTTGGTATCCCTCCCTTGAGTAAGGGCATATTGATACCGGTGTTTGATGACATTTCGAAAATCGAGCACCGCAAAGCGAATTTCAAGTGCATTTTCCCGATAAGATAAATTCAGGGTATTTTCCTCCCATTGCTTTGGCGCCAGGCCCTGTAAACTTTTGCTGCCCGGATCAAAAACACGGATTTCTCCGATCCGGAGATCAGAGGGGTAGGCACGCCTGTTTTTTACGCTATCTAGTTGCGCCACTATAAATCCTTCATTGCCACTCCAAATCAGCCGGTTGCTTTTCCGCACCCTTCCACTAGTCGTTTGCCAAGCGAGTACGCCGTCCAGTTGATTATAATGAGTGAATTTTTCGGTCTTCGGATGGAAGTGGGTAATACCACTTGTCGTATTCATCCATAGATGGCCTTCATTATCCGTAGCCAGAAAAAACAGGTCTTCATCCAGCATCCCACTCTGTTCATTGTAGATAGTGAACTGCTGTGTTTCTACATCATACTTGTTCAATCCTGCGCTGTTGGTACTTATCCAGATGTTGCGATCATTGCTTTCAATGATATCAAAAATATAGGTATCTGATACGGTATTAGCACCTTTTTCAAAATCATAGTAATAAAATTCGTCCGTATTGGCGTCAATGCGCACGAGGCCGCCAATGCTGCACCCCAGCCATACCTGGTTTCTGCTATCTACCATCAGATCCAATAGGTCATTGGTTGGTATTGTAGGCCCGGGGGCGTCCGCTAACCACTGGTCGAAAGATGTAATGGTGTCCTTACCTTGTTTCCAAACTTCATTTCTAACCCGGATCAGCCCATCGCCCCAGGTAGACATCCAGAAATTTCCTTGCTGGTCAAAAGCAGTGCCCATAGCATAGGGGGGAATGTCCTTCCTTCCTTTCTTTCTTATGATAAAAGGATACAATTTTTTGGTTACCAGGTTATAGAAGTAAATCTCCTGGTTCAATCTGATTCGCCTCCAATTTGAATCTGTTGGGCTAAAGTCGCTTTCCAATAATGAAGAAGAGGGAGGAAAAACGATTTTTGAAGCGCCCCTGGTATTAAGGTTATACTCGTAGAATATGAATTGCCCGTTTTCATCTTTGATGATAACGATTAGCGTCGAATCATCAATTTCACCGGCTCCTTCTACAAAATAGGGCTTTTGATCCTTGTCCGATAGAATTTGATGATATTGAAAAATATTTCTTCGCGGATCAAAATATTGACTGTTCATCCATAATCCCCCATAGCGATCGACATAGAGTTTCCCATAGCTGGCTTCTCGGTCATCCTGTCCAATCAATTTAGCCTCGTGTTGCTGTAAGACGCTCCGATCCAGGCTCAGTGACCATAAGCTATTGGCATTTGATAGCCACAATATTCCGTCTTTCCCTTCTGCTATATCGGTAATAACAGGCAATGGATTACCTGCTTTTGGAGGCTGGTAAGGTGCAATGGAATGGGTCACAGAGTCGTATACCCGCAGTCCGTCGTCGGGCATATTCATCCAGATCTTGCCATCCCGGGTTTTGCATAGCGTCCGGACCTGATAATAAATAGTATCTCCGGTTTTATCCAGAAATGGGAAAAAATGGAATTGTCCGCTTTTTTTGTCGTAGTATTCAAAACCGGCGGTGGTGCCCAAATATATACGGTCACCATCGGCCAGGAGTTCTCCCGTAACCCGGCCCTGTAAATATCCGGATTGTCCACGCTTGACATAATAACGTTTAGCCTTCTCGCTTTGCGGGTCGAAGCCATTCAAACCTGCAGCATCATCGAATCCGATCCAGATTAGGCCTTCCCGGTCGACAGTCAGTTGTCGTGGAGCATTATTGGAAATGGAGGTTGAATCCACCTTATCGGCAAAG
>JAGQWZ010000384.1 GCA_020436835.1 Saprospiraceae bacterium
AATCTGGCCAAGCATTCGAACACGCTCTGCCATTCAGTCCAATATCCGGCGAGATTCAGTTCGGATCGTAAAATCTGATAAACTGAATTAACATATAATTAATAACCATAAAGTGAGTTGGTTGTCAGAAACTTGGCTAATTTAAAGGCAATTAAATTCAGTAACATGTTAACCACTCAACGATGGCGTCGTTTGAATGGGCAGGAGATCAGTCAGCCGCTCCTTGAATCCGTCGAACGTACGATTAAACTGGAACATGCAGCCGGACACCGGTTAAAAGTGTGCATCGGAACGGATTCACAGACGTATCATGATCAAATCGAATTTGCTACAGTCATCGTATTCCTTCGGGAAAAGAAGGGTGGCTTCATGTTTATCAATAATTCTAAGGTGACATCGAAGATGAGCCTGAAAGAACGGATGATCACTGAGGTAGCAAAGTCGGTGGAGGTAGCATACGGTTTGTGTGATTTACTGGATCAGTACCAGGTAGAACTGGAAGTGCATGCAGACATCAATACTGATCCCGGTTTTCAATCAAACACCGCACTCAAAGAGGCAATGGGCTATATCATGAGCATGGGGTTTGTTTTCAAAGCCAAACCGGATGCATTTGCCAGCAGTAGCTGTGCCGACAAAGTCATCTAGTCTTTCACCGCTGAAAACCTTTAAAGAAAACCTTATGATCCAACTCATATGGTTTAGAATAAATAGCCATGGTTCAGATCTTTATCACTGGAGGAACTTTCGACAAAGAATATAATTACATCACCGGCGAGCTGACTTTCTTTAAGACGCATGTCAATGATATGTTAAAGCGGGGCAGGTGTGGATTAGATGTGGATGTGAAAACCATCATGATGAAAGATAGTCTGCAAATGACCGATGATGACCGTCAACTTATCCTTGAAGCATGTAAATCGACTGAATATGAGCGTATTGTGATCACTCATGGCACAGATACGATGGTTCAAACCGCTAAATACCTGGCTGTTGCTAAGCTCCCAAAGACCATCGTACTGACCGGAGCAATGATTCCGTATACTTTTGGTACTTCTTCTGATGGGTTCTTTAACCTGGGCAGCGCACTTGGATTTGCGCAATCGCTTGAACCAGGGATTTATGTCGTAATGAATGGACGCTGCTTCGATTGGAATAACGTCAAAAAGAACTACACGACGGGTTATTTTGAGGCCCTGAATTAAGCTTGGTTCTTTCCGTAAGCGGGAATAAGTTGCTTACAGAGAGTGTGGATCACCCGGGCTCAAACCCTCGTATTCATTCAGGCCCACCCTGGAATTTGTACTTGGAATAATATCTGCCTCCGGATCATAAGTCGCCGTCGAGATGACTTCTTCTCCATTTATGCCAACTTTACTCAATTGATACTCAATCGTAACATTTTCAGGTAGGTGATCCGCAAAGACTATTTGGTTTGTATTTATTTTATCCACATCCAGTTCGAAAATCGTCTGGTAATCAACACCGTTAAGCGATTTTTTAATGAGGTAGTAATGATCACTTTCTGAAATACGGTCAAGTTGCAGTTTTAGTAATACTTCCTGATCATGCATCCTCTGTGCGGTCAGGGTATAGTTATTGACATCAGAGGAATCAGCCAGCAGATTTCCTCCGCCAGCATGGACCAGCATAATCGCAAGAATCCAATTTATAATCTTGATTTTCATTGTTCAATTTTTTAGGTATTTGACCATACAAAGATAAGGGGATTTGAAGGCAGAATCCATTCTGTACGATTTGTCTCGGCGGAAAGTCGACGAACTAAGGAGTTTTGTCTTTGAAATAAGCCTTTTGCGAAATTTGTACGAATAATTTCGACGAATCAATGAACCTAGTGTATGTTAATCAGACAATTATAAATTGAACTTATTCTATATGTGATGATGGGATGTACAAAAATCCAAACCGGGAGGAGTTAAACCCTGGTTTTCAACCGGCACAAAGCTTATCATTGCAGCCTTGAAATAAGCACAGGCCCCAGTTCGTTTGTAGAAGTGTAGATCGTTCTGGAATGATTTTTGCAGTGGAAATAATTGATTTTTAGTTGTTAATGATTTAAAAAAATTCTTTATTTGTAGATCGAAAGGGTACCTTTGACAGGCTCTTTTGATTGAAGATTGCTAAATTCTAAATATTTGAAATGAAGACCCTCTACTTAGTAATTGCAATTTCTGCCTTTCTCAGTTTGTCATCTATTGGAGCACAGAACCCACTGCGTCCGGATGCTTTATCCTTCAAAGCATTGTTCCTGGACTATCAAAGCCCCATTACGGGCAATTATGGCAATCTGAGGAATTACAAGAATGGATTTGAGGTTTCTTACCAGAGAAATATCAATGATTATATCAATGTTTCAGTTCCACTGAGAGCCGGGGTCGTCAATTTTAACGATGAATTCAAAAATGATGCAATCCTGAGTATAGGTGCTCAGATACATGGCCAATTATGGAAAGCAGGAGCGCAGGCAGTACCCTATCTGCTGACCGGAGCCCATGCAGTGTATGAAAGACAGGCAGGGAGCATCGGAGTAGAAATACCGGTAGGTATCGGCGTGGACGTTAAGATGGGAAAGAATGCCTATTTCAACGTACAGCTGGAATATCACCTTGGATTGGAAGACAATCGAAATAATTTACAACATGGAGTTGGATTTCGGTATTTGATCGGTAAGAAATCAGTCGCACCGGAAGTGCCACTGAAACCGACCGATTTTGACGGGGATGGTATTCCTGATGAAGAAGATCTTTGTCCGGATATCGCCGGACTGGTTGAATTCAAAGGATGTCCTGATACAGATGGAGATGGCATCATGGATGCCGAGGATCAGTGCCCGGATTTTGCGGGTACAGTCGAATTAAATGGATGTCCTGACTCTGATGGTGACGGCGTATCTGACAATGAGGATGAATGTCCCAGTTTAAAAGGAACGATCGAGAATAATGGTTGTCCGGTTGTCGACCAGGATGGAGATGGCGTTCTCGATTCAGATGATGCATGTCCAGATACTCCGGGATCCATCGCTACCCGGGGTTGCCCTGACAGCGATAGCGACGGAGTGGCCGATTCGGATGATTTGTGTCCCAATGACGCTGGTTTTAAGCAATTTAATGGCTGCCCTGACCGTGATGGTGATGGCGTACATGATGGAATTGATCGTTGCCCCGGAACCATAGGTTTGGCCAGCAACAACGGTTGCCCGGTCGTGAGGAGAGAGGTGAAGGAATTGCTGGACTTTGCTCAGCGTGCCGTCCAATTTGACGTAGGAAAAGCAAGCTTGCGACCAGAATCTATTCCGGTATTGAATCAGATCGTAGACATCTTGGGCCGTTATGAAGATTACGGTCTGGCGATCTCCGGACATACCGATGCCACCGGTGACACATACAAAAACCTGAGTCTCTCCGAGAGCCGGGCTAAAGCTTGTTATGACTATCTTATCAGCCGCGGCGTAAGTGAAGATCGCCTCAGTTATGTCGGTTTTGGTGAGACGCGGCCGATCGCAACCAATGCCACTGATGAAGGTAGACGATTGAATCGACGAGTGGAATTTGAAATAAAATTTAAGTAATTAGGATCCGTTAGGAAATAAATCACCAGGGGTCATCCATTGCGGTGGCCCTTTTTTATTGCTATTCAGGGCATCAAGAGCCATCCTGAGGCTCGGTCAGACCAGTCACCAGGCAAAATTGGGCGAAGCTGTAAGTCAGCATAACATAGAATCCCGAGTGGTTAATTTCACTGTGAAACTTGTTGAGGGCCAGGATTGAATCCGATGCAACAAATAAGAGCGCACCAATGACCACGAATATGTAACTTCTCCTTGAAACCTGCTTAATTCGATTGATTGCGAAGAATGCCATCGATATGATAACAATCATATACAGAATCACCGGCAGCGCAAGTTCACCCAAAACCGGCAATAATATCGACAGCATCAGACCTGCAAAGGCTATTAGGAGAATTAGACTGGGTATCCAGACGGCTGTCATGAAATCGGAAAACCGGACATTCCTTAGGAAGATTGCAATATAGATCAGATGGGTAATGAGAAATGCGACTAACCCACCAAGGAACAGGCTGAATTGATCGGCAGCGAACATGAGCAGGGTATCTCCCAATAAAGAGAAAGACAGCGCAAACACAAGTCGTTGTTCCGGGGGCTTTACACCAATGACCCACCAAATAAGCGTACCGACAATGGCGGGCTTCAGAATGAATAAAAGGAACGAACCACTGCAACACAGCGATAAAATTAGGTAGGTGCAAACGACAGTAAAAAAAATACGCTTTATTCCAGGGATACTGATCCAGGCCATCTCAAGAGATTTCGAAATTATTTTACATGCCAAGATATTCCGCAGGAATGACCTTTACAACAAATGATCCACATCAGTATGCCCAATGATCTAGATCACCATAGTCCATTGAGGATAAAAATATATTTGAATTAGGGTTAATCTCTTGATCAGAAAGACCAAAAACTGAACAATACCAGCCATGAACTCAAGACTACGTTGCTTAGGTGTCCTAAGTTTTTTCCTGCTTATAGCATGTTCTAAAGAAAGTACGGATCCCATCATTGAGGTTGATTTGGATAAGGCCTTAATTGATGCGCTAGATAATGCTGCTCCTAACGGACGTTTTTTCCACTTCATTTTGGCCGATGAGAACAACTTGCAGCATTTACCTAATCAGGATCCTCATAATGCGATTACTCGCGAGAAAGTCAAACTGGGGAAATCTATATTTTTTGATCCGGGACTTGCTCAGGATGCCAACGATGCAAGCTGCTATGAGACTTATTCATGCAGTACCTGCCATGTACCCGAAAGTGGATTTTTACCCGGTCGCATTCAGGGCATCGCAGACGGTGCATTTGGATTTGGAGTGCATGGGAGTGAACGGCATCTATTGACCTCTTATGAGGAGCAAGACCTGGATGCCCAGGGAGTAAGACCGCTTACCACAATGAATGTTGCCTATATGACCAACACCCTTTGGAGTGGTCTATTTGGGGCAAAACATGTCAATGAAGGCACCGAAGACGTTTGGGTTGGAACGCTGCCGGAAGTCAACCACCTGGGATTTATTGGTCTGGAGAGCCAGAACATCGAAGGAGTCAGGTTACACCGGATGGCCGTCAATGAACATGTCCTTGATGACCTTGGTTACAGGACTTATTTCGATGCTGCCTTTCCGGAGATGGAAGAGAATGATAGATATTCTGACCAGACCATCAGCTTTGCTCTTGGAGCATATCTAAGAACCATTTTGACGACCAGAGCACCCTTTCAGAAATGGTTGAAGGGAGATCGAAATGCGATCACAGATCAGCAAAAGGAGGGGGCACTTCTATTTTTTGGAGAGGCACGTTGCTACAAATGCCACAATAGTCCGGCTTTAAGCTCCATGAATTTTCACGCGCTGGGAACCAGTGATCTCTATCTACACGGTGGGGTAAATACCAGTTCGGAAGATCCCCGAAATCTTGGTAGAGGCATGTTCACGCAGGATCCGGAGGATAATTATCGTTTCAAGGTGCCACAGCTATATAACCTGAAAGCGTATAAAACTTTTTTCCATGGAAGTAGTAAAACCACTTTGGCGGAAGTAATTGATTTCAAAATCAAGGCTAGCTCGGAGAACGACAAGGTACCCCAGGAGAAGATTTCTCCCTTATTTCAGCCTCTCGACCTCACCGAACAGCAACGTCTGGCTTTATTGGATTTTCTTGAAAATGCCCTCTATGATCCGGATATGGATCGCTATGTACCATCTTCAGTGATCTCGGGATATTGTTTTCCCAATAATGATGGGCAATCGAAGGAAGATATAGGATGTAATTAATCTGGCAATTTGCCCGATGAGGCAACCTCTATCAGATATTATCATTTATATTCAAGCCGGCTCTATTTAAAATCCTTGCCGTTACGTTAAGCGATTTATTCTCAATGTAGTCTCGCTACCTACAGCTACCGCATTAGATATTTGAACGATAAACTTTCCTTAACTTACCGACATTCTATCTAAAATGGTCTGTTAATCTATGCGCCTGAGAGGTACTGTCTGCTTACTGATGTTTCTCACCTCGGTGGTCATCGTCGAGGGTCAGAACGAGGGCATCACTATAGGAGTAATTGCCGACTGTCAATACTGCAGTGATCCGGGGAGTGGTGTTCGTAAATATGCAAAGTCTGAAAAGAAATTGTCCGAATGTGTCCACCATTTCAATTCGTTGGAACTCAGTTATGTCATCCATCTGGGAGATTTTATTGATCGCGATTTTGAGAGTTTTGGGGTGGTAAAGCCAATTTTTGATTCATTGGAGGCACCATCTTATCATGTTTTAGGTAATCATGATTTTTCGGTAGCTGATAAGTATAAGGGAGCGGTTCCAGCCTTATTGAATATACCTTCCCGCTACAACTTCTTTGATCTCCGGGATTGGAGATTTATCATACTGGATGGAAATGATCTGAGCTTTCATGCTTATCCTGAAGGTTCAGAGAAATTTAATCTTTCAAAAGAGTATTATGATAGCCGGGATTTGGACGCACCTAAATGGAATGGAGCCATAGGCGATGAGCAGATCCATTGGCTGCGAGACAGGTTGGAAGAGGCTGAGAAAATGGGCCAGCACGTAATGTTGTACTGTCATTTCCCGGTTTTTCCGAACAATATTCATAATCTATGGAATGCTGAGAACTTAGTGGATTTATTATCGCAATACGATTGTGTAAAGGCCTATGTTAATGGACATAATCACGAGGGCAACTACAGTGCCTATCATGATATTCATTTTCTTACCCTGAAAGGTATGGTAGATACCGAGTTAACTTCTTATGCCATATTCAAGCTTTCAGCTGACACGATAGAAGTGAAAGGTTTTGGAAGAGAAACGGACCGGCTATTGAAGATCAGGTGAAGTAGGACCTGCTAAAATCCTTTTTCTTTTAAGCGGTTTACCTTTTCGTACACCGCATCTTCGAGGTCGGCTTTATACTGCAAAACTCTTTTCTGAATTTCTGCTTCAGATGTGCCTAGAATTTGGGCGGCAAGAATTCCGGCATTCTTTGCCCCATTCAATGCAACCGTAGCTACGGGAACCCCGCCCGGCATTTGCAGTATAGACAGCACCGAATCCCAACCATCGATGGAATTAGAAGATTTAATAGGCACACCGATCACCGGTAAGGGGCTCAGAGAGGCCACCATACCAGGTAAATGGGCTGCACCGCCGGCTCCCGCTATAATGACTTTGATACCTCGGATATGGGCTTCCTTTGCATATTCAAACATCCGGCCCGGAGTTCTATGCGCAGAGACAATGCTTAATTCATAGGAAATTTGCAGCAGATCCAATATTTCGGCGGCAGCCTTCATGACCGGAAGGTCAGAATCAGAGCCCATTATAATGCCCACATCAGCTTTTTTCATTTCAATATTTTTCATGAAGAGAACCAAAGTTAGCCAATTATCATAAGCTTATTGTGAGGTATGAACGCCCGTATTTGATCGTAATATGCGTCTGTGTGTACATTTACATAAATCTATAGAAAAATCTATATTGTCTCATATTTACTCACCAATGAGATCAACCTTAATTAAATCCGCTACCCTGATCAATGAGGGGCAAATGAATCAACAGGATCTTTTGATACGTTCCGGCCGAATTGAAAAGATAGGAACCAATATTGATGTAAGTGCTGATCGGGAAATCGATGCCACCGGCCTTTGGCTCTTACCGGGCATTATCGATGACCAGGTGCATTTCAGAGAACCGGGATTAACCTATAAAGCTTCGATTGGTTCCGAATCGAAAGCAGCCGTAGCGGGTGGTGTGACCAGCTTTATGGAAATGCCGAATACCAAGCCTCCGGCACTGACCCAATCTTTACTGGAGGACAAGTATCAGATTGCTGCCCGGGATTCATGGGCAAATTATTCGTTTTTCATGGGCGCTTCTAATGATAATATTGAGGAGGTATTGAAAACGGATCCGCGGAGGGTCTGTGGTGTAAAAGTATTTATGGGGTCCAGTACCGGTAATATGCTGGTTGATGATAGTCAGGTGTTGGAGGGCCTTTTTCGGGAAGTGCCGATGCTCATTGCCACCCACTGTGAAGATGAAGCAACCATCCGGTTTAATCTCGAAAAACTTAAGCGAGTTTATGGCGATAAACTGAGTGCCAAACATCATCCGGAAATCCGAAGTGCAGAAGGCTGCCTGTTGAGTTCAGGTCTTGCGGTGAAACTGGCCAGGAAGTACAACACCCGGCTGCACATTTTGCACATAAGTACGGAAGATGAGCTGGCCCTCTTTGATAACCAACTGCCTTTGGCTGAAAAGCGGATCACCGCAGAAGTTTGTGTGCATCATTTGTTTTTTGACGCCAGTGACTATGAGACATTGGGTAATCAGATAAAGTGTAATCCGGCGATCAAAGCGAGTGAAAATAAGCTGGCTCTCTTTGATGCCCTGCTGGAGGATCGCCTCGATATCATCGCGACAGACCATGCACCCCATACCTGGGAGGAGAAGAACCAGCCCTACCTGGATGCGCCATCTGGTCTTCCCCTGGTACAGCATGGACTAAACCTGATGCTTGAATTTTATCAGAAAGGAAAAATTACTCCTGAAAAGATCGTAGAAAAAATGTGTCATGCACCTGCAGAATGTTTCCGGTTGCAGGAGCGGGGCTATTTGAGGGAGGGTTACTGGGCTGACCTGATTTTGGTTGATCCTGCAGAAACCTGGAAAGTCACTAAAGAGAACCTCTACTACAAATGTGGTTGGTCCCCCCTGGAAGGATATCAGTTTACCGGAAGTGTCAAGCAGACCTTCGTAAATGGTGACCTTGTCTATGACCAGCAGCATGGGTTCAGCCGAGGAACCGTCAGGCGATTGGAATTTAAAGGTTAAGCAAGAATATAAGCGAACTAGGAGATTACCCTAAGAGTATTGGCTACTTTACGCGCTTTCCCGATGGCCTGGTCAATCTCATCGTCAAGGATGGTTGCATGCCCCATTTTCCGGAATGGTTTTGTCTCTTTTTTACCATAAAGATGAATATGCACATTCGGGATGGCAAGGCAATCCTCCAGGCCTTCATACTCAACCGGGCCGTTGTATCCATCTTCTCCCAGGAGGTTGATCATAACTGCCGGAGATTTCAAGGATGGGTCTCCTAAAGGAAGATCCAGAATGGCTCTGAGTAATTGTTCATATTGTGATGTCACATTGGCTTCTATCGTGTGATGGCCGCTGTTATGGGGTCTGGGAGCAGCCTCATTTACTAATAGCTCATCGTTATCGGTGATAAAGAATTCGATCGCTAACAAGCCAACCATATTCATTTCTTCAATGACCTTGATCGCTATTTCCTGGGCGTGTTGCTCCACGGTCCTGGAAATTCTTGCAGGTGAAATCAATTGCTCAACCAGGTTGGCAGTGGGATGAAATGCCATCTCAACAGACGGGTAAACTACGGTGTTACCACCTGGATTACGAGCTACCAATACCGCAATTTCATTTTTGATATGAATGAGATCTTCAATCACCGAGGGTCTGTCAAAGAGCTTGTCCAGATCTCCCTCCGTACGTACGATCTGCACCCCCCGTCCATCATAGCCTTCGGTTCGTGCCTTTTGTACAAAGGGCAGCGATAATTCTCCATTCTTCACCTTCTCCTTTATCTCTCCAGCATTTTCGACCAGTTCATAAGCGCTGGTGGGTATCTGGTGACTATGATAGAAGTTTTTTTGTAATCCTTTGTCCTTAATGGTTTGGATTACAGATGGTTGTGGATATATTTCTTTACCTTCTTTTTCCAATTTGAACAGGGCCTCAACATTCACATTCTCGATTTCGATCGTAATGATGTCCACCAACCTGCCCAGTTGGTACACCAAATCATAGTTGGTGAAATCACCTTGAATAAACTGATTGGTCACTTTCGCTGCCGGAAAGTCAAAGTCTTTGTCCATCGTCCAGAGATCCAGG
>JAGQWZ010000385.1 GCA_020436835.1 Saprospiraceae bacterium
AAGCTTGAATACTCGATTAATGATCCTGAAGCACCGGAAAACCATCCGCGTGTTTGGTACATCTGGCGGGGAAATGCTATTCTGGCCAGTATGAAAGGACATGAATATGCTTTAAAGCACTATTTAGGCACCCATCATAATGCCGTTGCCGAAGATGCGCCTGAACATACAGAAGAGGTCAAGTGGCATGATGTGGCGCCTCTTGGAAAAATGGATCTGGTGGTGGATCTCAATTTCCGAATGGATTCTTCTGCCCTGTACTCTGATATCGTTCTACCTGCTGCATCTTGGTACGAAAAATCAGACCTGAACAGTACCGATCTTCATTCTTTTATTCATCCACTAGGTCAGGCGATAGCGCCGGTTTGGGAGTCGAAGACCGATTGGGATATCTTTAAACATATTGCACTTAGTACCAGTGAATATGCACAGAAGTATTTTGCGGAGCCGCAGAAAGATATTGTACTCTCGCCCCTATCTCACGATTCAGAGGGTGAAATTTCTCAGTCTGTCGTAAAAGATTGGTATTTGAATGAGTGCGAAGCAATTCCTGGCAAGACAACACATAAAATTTCGATAGTTGATCGTGATTATACGCTAATCTATCAAAAATATATCTCGCTTGGTAAAAATATTCGCGAAAAGGGATTGGGTGCACATGGTAATCATTTTAGCTGTGAGGATGCATTTGACGAAATGCTGCGATCCAATCACTTCCCTGTAGAGCATTCTAATGGGCAGATCCTGCCTTCAATAAAAGAGGATGAATGGGCTGCAAACGCCGTTTTACATCTTTCAACATTGACCAATGGCCAATTGAATGTACGGGCATACCAAAATATGGAAAAGAAGACAGGTATGACCTTGGTTGACCTGGGACAAGGAAGCAGAGATGTGCGCATTCGATATGCTGATTTGCTTGCTCAACCACGGAGATATAATACATCACCTATTTGGTCAGGACTTATGACGGATGGCCGGGCTTACGCCCCCTATACATATAATGTAGAACGATTGGTCCCCTGGCGTACTCTCACGGGTAGGCAGCATATCTATCTCGATCATGAATTGTACATCGACTTTGGGGAAAATCTTCCTACGTATAAACCTTCACCAAAACCGGAAGCTTACGGCGATTTAAGAGAGACCATTAAAGAGGGAGAAGCAAAGATACTGAATTGCCTTACGCCACATGGTAAGTGGCATATTCACTCCACCTACATGGAAAACCTGCGAATGTTAACCCTTTCTCGTGGTTGTGAACCGTGCTGGTTAAATGAAGAAGATGCTGACGAACTTGGAATCAAAGATAACGACTGGGTTGAAGTTTACAATGACCATGGAGTCTATTGTACTCGGGCTGTGGTTAGTTCCAGGATTCCCAGGGGAGTATGTATCGTTTACCATGTACCGGAAAGAACCGTAGGTATACCCAAGTCTCAGGTTCGGGGCAACAAGAGAGCGGGAGGCCACAATAGTTTCACCCGAATCCATCTGAAGCCCAATTATTTGGCTGGCGGATACGGCCAATTCTCGTATCATTTCAATTACTGGGGACCCATTGCTCCCAACCGCGATACGCACGTCATAGTCAAGCGAATGGAGAAATTAGTGTGGTAAATGATTAGAAATGACAATTTCTTTTAACCAAATATCTTTCAGTGTTGGAATAACCTTCTCGAGATGACAAAATACCAAGGACATACCTTTCACATTCCCGTCATGGGCACAGGGTTTTCCATCGACACTCCACTGAAAGTGGCACCATATGGTATTTCGTCGGCCATCTCCATCGGTGATGATGCACTGTTGGAAAAGATGCGTGAGTTTTATTGTCAAAAATTTGATTTGCCTTA
>JAGQWZ010000386.1 GCA_020436835.1 Saprospiraceae bacterium
ACTCATGCAATTCATATCAAAATTCTCCATCATATTTAGCGCCTGAAGCATCACCGGACCCTGTACCCAGGTATTGAGTTTATAAACCTCAATATCTTTATATGTGGTCATCACCGGTTCTTCGATATAGACTTGCCACTGATCCAGATCCTCCATAGTGATCAAACCACCCTGTTCCTGCGTACCCCTAACCAGTTCCTCGGCGATATCTCCCCGGTAGAAACGGTCATAGGCGGCATAAATGGCTTCTTTCCTGTTTTTCCCAGCTTTTAAGGCTGCGCTTTCCGCCGCAATGAGTTTTTCGAGCGTCTCTTTGAGATCAGCCTGCACAAAGAGTTCACCGGGTTTTGGACCTTCACCGCCTTTGTTGCCCAAATGAGGCAGGAACACTTTCTTTGAATAAGGCCATTGCTTTATAGTGTCCTGGTAATGTTCGATCCCCCTGCACAATTGTGCTTCTATTGGATATCCGTCTGCCATCTGCAGAGCGGGAGCGAGGACCTGCTCCAGACTCATCGTCCCATATTCAGCAAGCATAGTCATTAGCCCACCCGGGGTTCCGGGAGTAACCGCCGCCAGGGGTCCGAATTGAGGAGGATATTTCATTCCCTTTTCCAGAAAGAACTCTGGTGTGGCACCCGTTGGTGCAACACCAAGCGCATTGATCGCAAGAACTTTTTTTTGTGTGGGATGGTAAATTAAGGCTTGCGTCTCGCCTCCCCAGGTCAGAACATCCCACATGGTACAGGTAGTAGCCAGCATAGCACAAGCAGCGTCAACTGCATTTCCGCCCTGGTTGAAAATTGTGGCACCGGAGGTAGCTGCCAACGGTTTACCAGTGATGGCCAACCAATGTTTGGCGTGTAGTGGAGGCTTTTCCGTACGTTGTCCTAACAAGGGTTGAGATAAAAAAAGCAGAGCCAGCATTGAGAATGATATACTTCGAATCATCTTGGTAGCATTTTCACTAAAGTTAAAAAATGAAGCGCTATCGAGAAGGGAAGTCAAAGTTGATCCACTAAATATAACCAAGCAGACTCGACCTTGTCTTAAATATCTTTCAGTTGGAGAATGGTAATATACGGCGGAGATAGACAATTAATTTTCGCAGTATGGTCGGATGCTTTTCTTCGGGCAAGTCTTTCATCCTGGCCGGTCCCACCGATGATTTACAATTGACCATTTCATTTTGGCCTCGCAGGATCGACTTCACTTTATCAGAATAACAGGAGGAGCAATAGCACTTTACTGCTTTGTGCATTTCATCAACCTTTTCCAATAGCTCAGGATTTCTAGCGATCAGTGATTCGACTCTGTGTTTTTCTGTGGCGTTACACAGTCCCAAAACATATTTTTCAAGCAATCCCGCATCCCACTTTTCTTCGTCAATGTGCATTATAGGCAGAACAAGTTTTGGATATTAACCAGCATCATAGAAACAGATTTGTCAATAAATAGTTTAGTCAGCACTTTAATTTAAAGTGATTCTAAACGAAAATTGAACGTATCGTTTTTAATAACTGTCCTGAGTGGAAAAGGTTGAAAGCCTGACAAAAGAAAAGGGATTTGATCTCGCCAAATCCCCCTAATTAGTTTTAGAAATATTGTAGAAAGGTATTTTTCAGACTCTATCCTTCATCTGACACCTGAACCAGCAAGGACACTTCGTTGTAAAGTACTTCGATAAAACCCTTCCTGATATCGAAATTTAACGTCTCTCCATTTGCCTTCTTGATTCGCACGGATCCTTCTGCCAGTGCTGCAACAATTGGTGCGTGGTTTTGCAAAACCTCAAATTGTCCGGTTGTTCCCGGCACTTTTACGGAAGTAATTTCTCCGCTGAATATTTCCTGATCGGGTGATAATACGCTAATAACCATTAATCTTCTGCTTTTGCTTCTTCAATCAGCCTTTTACCTTTTGCAATGGCTTCTTCAATGGTACCGACCAGGTTAAATGCTGCTTCCGGATATTCGTCTACCTCCCCATCCATAATCATATTAAATCCTTTGATGGTTTCCTCAATAGGAACCAGCGCACCCTTCAAGCCGGTAAATGCTTCTGCGACATGAAATGGTTGAGATAAGAATCTCTGAACTCTTCTGGCGCGATGTACGACCAGTTTATCTTCTTCTGACAATTCCTCCATCCCCAGGATGGCGATGATATCCTGAAGTTCCTTATATCGCTGGAGAATACCTTTCACTGCCTGAGCGGTATTATAATGTTCGTCTCCCAAAACGTTGGGATCCATGATACGGGAGGACGAACTCAATGGATCAATTGCCGGATAAATACCCAGTGACGCCAGCTTACGGTCAAGTACCGTAGTTGCATCCAGGTGAGCAAATGTCGTGGCTGGTGCCGGGTCGGTCAAGTCATCCGCAGGTACATAAACCGCCTGAACGGAAGTGATGGATCCGCGTTTCGTCGAAGTAATTCGTTCCTGCATCAATCCCATCTCCGTAGCCAACGTAGGTTGATAACCAACTGCAGAAGGCATCCTTCCAAGCAGAGCAGATACCTCAGAACCTGCCTGGGTAAACCGGAAGATGTTGTCAATAAAGAACAATATGTCCCTTCCTCCATTGGGATCACTCAAATCTCCATCCCGGTAGTATTCGGCAACCGTCAACCCGGACAAGGCAACCCGGGCACGGGCACCCGGAGGTTCATTCATCTGACCGAAAACAAAGGTTGCCTTCGAATTTTCCAAATCTTTTTTATCCACTTTGCTCAAATCCCATCCACCTTCCTCCATGGAATGCATAAAATCCTTTCCATAAGTGATGATACCTGCTTCCAGCATCTCCCGTAAAAGGTCATTTCCTTCCCTGGTCCGCTCTCCCACACCCGCAAACACGGAAATACCATCATATCCCTTAGCAATATTATTGATCAGTTCCTGGATAAGCACTGTTTTTCCCACTCCGGCTCCTCCAAACAAACCAATCTTCCCCCCTTTCTGGTAAGGCTCAATCAGGTCAATCACCTTGATTCCAGTGTACAGTACTTCTGTTTCTGTCGACAGATTCTCATAGGCAGGAGGATCACGGTGAATACTGTAATTTGACTCATCCTTGGGAATAGGTCCAATACCATCGATGGTTTCTCCCACCACGTTGAAAAGTCTCCCTCGTATTTGTTTTCCGGTTGGCATGGCTATGGGTTTTCCCGTATCATGTACAATGGTGCCACGGGTTAACCCATCTGTAGAATCCATAGCAATCGTTCGCACGCTGTCCTCACCCAGGTGTTGCTGGCATTCCAACACCAGGGTCTCTCCATTTCCTCTCTCTATGGTTAAAGCATTGAAGATTTCCGGCAAGGAATTATCATCGGTAAAACTTACATCGACCACTGGTCCGATTACCTGCTTTACTTTACCTTTATTTGACATATATTGCTTACTTTATTTGGATAGGATTTGAAAATCGCTGCAAAGATATATCTTTTAGCCAATAATAAAAGACAGGTCTGGAGTTTCACGACATTGACATCGCACAAAACAAAACCGTTAAAAATATTGATGTCTTTCCTTAGCGATCTACGAATATATGAGTGCAACAAAATACGATTGGGAGACGATGACTGGTCTGCTGGAAATAGCCAAAACAGGAAATCTACCTGACTTACTAACCTTGCGAAATTGGCTCCATGCTGCCGGTCTTTCTGAATCCGGTCAACCCGAGGCTGATTACTATCGATTACTGAGCACTTACCTGACTATAAATAAAGGTGCATCGATGCCTGAAAATGTCATTCCTGACCAGGTCTCTCCACCCGAAAAGGAAGATCTTCCCTTTGCTTCCATAGAGGTAGTGCCCTTTCTCAAAGAATCATTGATATTCAAAGATTGGACCTTATTGGAAGAAATACTCCGTCTCCTTGTCAGTCAGAAAAAACTGGTGCCTCCGACCGCGCTTCCCCTGCTACTGGATCGGGGTAAGGATTTAATCCACCTGCACCGGTTCATGCTTCTCACCATGGGCAAACGTGCGACCTGGCTGGCCGCTCAAAGAGATCAGTGGCAGTGGTATATCGACATGCAATCTCCGGATCTTACTGTGATACATAGCGAAAACCAGCTCTACTGGCTAAAAGCTCATTTACATACGGACATGGAAGAGGTGCAAAAAAGTATTACGAAATTCAGTAAAAATGTCCGAGAATCATTGCTTCAATACATTTTTGAAACTCCCCGGACCCACCATGAGCCAATAGCCCGGTATTTCGCGAAATCTCCAACTCAAAAAGAAAAATATCTTGCTCAACTGATCTTATTGAAACTGCCTACTGCCGAACGCAATGCTGCACAAGAGGATCTGAAGAAATTATTTATTGAAAATCTGGAATTAAAAAAAGGTGAGATAACATTTAAAATACCGGAATATCAAAGCGATTTATTTGATTCGAAATTGACCAAAAAAATCTTTGGTTCAGACTTGTTCTCTGCTTTGGCTATTTTTTTTCCACCCGACCTTTATTGCGCCCACCTGGGATTAGAAAAGAAAGAAATAATCAGACAGTTGATGGCTGATGAAAATCTCCGCTCCCTTTATCAATTATTTCTGGACGGAGCAGCGAATTTCACCAAAGATTCAACCTGGGGGGAACTACTCATTTTGGAATGGATCGAATTATATCCTGAAGGCAATACTACCGAAGTATCGCTTATCCATCTACTGGAGAAATTAACCTATGCTAGTGTTCAAAAAGTATTGCGGTCAGCATTGCATAAAGACAACCAATTTTTCATGGAGAAAATGACCATCCTCACTTCTGGTATTGAACACTACCTGAAAAAAGACCTGTCGGAAGCTCTTATCCAAAGAATATTCCAACACATTGATCATCGCCTCTCTCGTACGGATACCAATAATCTGATTCTGGCCTTACCTCATCTTCAGTACCTTGCTGATCCGCGGTCCTACCATACCCTGGTCTCTCAGTGGCGGGAAGTAGATGGGTATCAGCAAAAATTGGAAGAAGCGCTCTGGGATTTTCGGAATATAATGCAACAAAGGCAGAAAATTCTGAATACCATTATTAACTAACTTGCATGAAAGAACGGAGCCCAGATGAGTAAAGAGAACTTCATCCGCAGTTTTGCGGAAGAACAATATGCAAAGGAACTGAAAGCCCTGGTCAAGGAAGATGACGCCCCAAAACCTGAAAATTGGGAATTATCCCCCGCCATGGTTTGCCTGTACATTACCGGCGGTCAAACAGCGAAAGGCACGGTGATTGAACCAAAATACTTCGGAGAAAAACGCCTGGTGGAACTAGCCGTCGCAACGCTGCTTACGGATCGCGCCCTGCTTTTGATCGGTGTACCGGGCACTGCCAAAACCTGGCTTTCCGAACACCTGGCCGCTGCAATTTCCGGTGACTCATCACGCATCGTGCAGGGCACGTCCGGCACTGGTGAAGACGCAATTCGTTATGGCTGGAACTATGCCAAATTGTTGCAGGAGGGTCCAAGTATTGAGGCCCTGATTGCCAGTCCGGTCATGCGAGCCATGCAAACCGGCAGATTGGTGCGGTTGGAGGAACTCACCAGGATTCCATCCGATATTCAGGATGCCCTGATTACCATTCTTTCGGAAAAAAACATGCCGGTACCTGAGCTTGATTTATATATCCGGGCAAAATCCGGATTTAATGTAATTGCAACAGCAAATGACCGGGACAAAGGGGTGCATGAACTTTCCAGTGCCTTACAAAGACGATTTAACGTAGTCAGACTTCCTTTACCTGCCACCCTTGAGGAGGAATTAAAGATCGTCACCTTCCGGATCAAACAAATTGCTGATGAAAATAAAATACCTGCTCAGGAAATTGGTGTCGAAGATATCAGAAAATTGATCACCGTTTTTCGGGAGTTGAGATCCGGAAAATCGGAAGATGGAGAATTAAAAATTAAATCCCCTACCGCGACACTCAGCACGGCAGAAGCTATTTCAGCAGTGAACAATAGCATGATTCTATCAGCCTATTTCGATTATAAAAAGAACAGTCTTCAACCCATTGCCGAAAGCATTATCAGTGCCGGCATCAAAGATCCGAACCATGACGTACCTGTGCTGGAAGAATATCTGGATACGGTAATAAAAAAACGTAAAGGCTGGAAACAGCTATACGAAATGTGCAAAGGAATATTGCATGGCGGAAATTAGATTGTTTGGCATCCGTCACCATGGGGCAGGATCCTGTCGAAATCTGGTCTCTGCTTTAGAAATCTTTCTCCCCGATCTTCTCCTGGTAGAATGCCCTCACGATGCCGAATCTTGTCTCGATTTTGTAGCACTTGATCTGATCGAGCCACCGGCAGCCATCATGATCTACAATCCACAAAACCTGAATCAATACGCTTATTATCCTTTCACCGTCTTTAGCCCCGAATGGCAAGCATTTCAATTTGGCATCCGAAAATCAGTCCCTGTTCGATTTTTTGACCTGCCCCAAAGTCAAAGTTTCCTGATCTCCGAAAGAACTACCGTATCCAGGAAGGAGGAAGGATTCACCCACGATCCTTTTGGACATATGGCTATGATCGCCGGATTTGATGACCCGGAGCGATGGTGGGAAGAGTACATCGAACAACAACGCGATGCCCCGGAGATCTTTGATACTATCCTTGACCTGATGATCGAATTGCGTAGTTCAGATATCTCGGACAAGCAATCGAATCTTCTCAGGGAAGCATTTATGCGCCAACAGATTCGCGAAGCAGAGAAAGATGGATTTCAAAAGATAGCGGTGGTTTGCGGTGCCTGGCATACGCCTGCCCTGACTGATCCTGGGACACCCACAAAAAGTGAGGATCAGAAGATGCTACGTGGTCTGAAGAAAACCACGGCCGTCTACACATGGGTTCCCTGGTCATACAGTCGTATCTCGCGACATACGGGATACAGTTCGGGAGTCATATCTCCTTTCTGGTACGAAGCATTATTTACTGATCCGGATACTGCTGTAGCACGCTGGATGAGCCGAGCTTCAAAAATCCTGGGTGATCTGGGACATCCGGTATCTCCGGCGCATACCATTGAAAGCAGTCGTCTTGCTGAGCAGTTAGCTTACCTTCGCAAGAAATCGATGCCGGGTTTAAGTGAGCTTTTCGATGCCGTCACTACAGTGCAGGCGCGCGGAAATGAAGAAATTCTGAATCAACTAAAGGTGAGACTTCTGGAGGGGGAAAAAACTGGTCAGGTTTCGGAACAGGTACCCACCGTACCCTTATTAAGGGATCTGGAAGACCACTTAAAGCAGGTCAAACTGAAACGGGATTGGAAAAAAGAAGGTCTGATCGAAAAGCACTTCGATCTACGCAAACCAATCCATCTTCAGGCCAGCCGTCTACTTCATCGGCTCAATCTTCTCGGCATCGACTGGGGCGTTCAAAAAGATCCGGAACATAATCCTTTAGGAACCTTTCATGAATATTGGGACCTGGAATGGTTTCCCGAGTTTGAGATTCAGATTATAGAAGCCAGTATGTGGGGAAATACCGTGGAGGAAGCTGCAGTCCATTATATTTCCGATCAGCTCCAGAGCGAAGCCTCCTTTGATTTCCTTGGTCAATTACTTTACCTGGCTCTACATGCCCACATACCTCAATTAGTAGATCCCATCAGCCGCAAAATTCGTGACCTGGGCAACCTGACCGAAGATGTTTTGGCATTGATGCGGGTCATCCCACCACTTATCTGGTCATTGAGATATGGTGATACTACTCAGATTGATACAAAAGGAATAACCCACCTCATTAATCAACTGTACCCACGTCTTTGCATTTTATTACCGGGAAAAATTACTGATTTATCAGAGGAGATTGCTCAGGAAACTTTTCATGCCCAAAATAATTTTCACCAGGCAATTCAGCTTTTGGATCATCACACCTATTTGGAGACATGGGAAAAAACACTCTTTGAAATTGCAGACAAAACACAGGCAAATGCAATGATCAAAGGAAACTGCGTACGACTACTAATAATAAGACAGGCTATCCGGGAGGAGCAATTATTTGTACTTGTGCGTTTTAATTTGACCACACTTTCCGACCCCTTTTATCCATGTTACTTTTTGGAGGGTTTACTTTTTGGAGGAGGCTGGCTGATTATTCACAAAAAGACACTTCGGCAGATAATAGACCAGTGGATCCTTACCCTGGACGAAGAGACTTTTTTAAATTATCTCCCAATACTTCGTCGTACTTTCAGCACATTTTCAGTTGAAGAAAAGGAAGCGATTTACGATCTTTTATTTAGCGGAAAATTCGTTAATGAGGATATAGCAATGATCAATGAAAAAAGAAA
Organism: Saprospiraceae bacterium; assembly: GCA_020436835.1. Taxonomy (GTDB): domain Bacteria; phylum Bacteroidota; class Bacteroidia; order Chitinophagales; family Saprospiraceae; genus JABDMH01. The sequence continues at coordinate 8,322 of JAGQWZ010000386.1, forward strand.
ACACATCATATTACAGGGAGTACAAAAGATTTTGCAGGTAAAATGATTTCCGAGATTCAATTCTGATCCCTGGCCCTGGTAATTAAAATAAAGATTAATATAATGTGGTGTTAAAGACCTGGGTATTTATCATATGAAAAATCATTCTTCTTCCTGAAATCCCCTGTCATCTGATTCCGAATTTAATGGAGATAAATCATCATCATGTTCAACATCAGGTAAATCATCCATGTCCTCGGGCACCGTCAACCAAAAATTGTTAGTTCCTTCTCCCTGAATTAATTTCATCCTTTGCAGACTCAGTAATTCAAGCAAAGCCAAAAAGGTGACAATGGCATGAATCCGGCTTTCCAGTGCTAAAAAGATTTGATCGAAAGACGATTTTTCACCTACTTTAACCTGGCTGAAAAGATAGCTTTGCTGATCCTGGATTGTATATTCATATCTGGCAAT
>JAGQWZ010000044.1 GCA_020436835.1 Saprospiraceae bacterium
CCGGGAAAAGATGAAGCAAGATTTAATCAAAGCAGAGAAAGGAGGATTTACTTTTGATGCGGATAAATATGTGAATAAATGGCCGGTCAAAAAACATGACCATGTACTCATTCCCGCCGGTACGATTCATTGCTCCGGCAAAAACAGTATGGTTCTTGAGATCAGCGCAACTCCCTATATCTTTACTTTTAAGCTCTGGGATTGGGGACGCGTAGATCTCAATGGTCAACCCCGGACCATCAGTTTGGAACATGGATTTAAAAACATTCAATGGGATCGTGACACGGAGTGGACCAGCGAAAACCTGATAAATAAAACGGAATTAATAGCAGAGGGAGATGTTTGGAGGGAAGAAAGAACCGGATTACATGAGCTGGAATTTATCGAAACCCGACGTCATTGGTTTACCGGTGAGGTTCGGCATGACACGAAGGGGAACCTCAACGTATTGAATTTAATTGAAGGCCGGGAAGCTATTGTAGAAAGTCCGGAAAACAAATTTGTCCCTTTTGTGGTCCACTATGCGGAGACGTTCATCGTGCCGGCTGCCGTGGGAAAATATACCATCAGACCATATGGGGAGTCTGAGGGGAAAAAATGTGCAACCATCAAGGCTTACGTACGCCATTAATCACCCTGTAAAAAGTTAGCAGGAAAATAAATAAGCTGCCTGAATAAGAATTAAACTGATCCATAAATCAGGTTAGCATCTCATAATATCAAAATTAATTTGTCAATCGAATACTGCCGATTATGAACAGTGAGATAAATCTTCGCTATGTATATATGCTTTCTATCGTAGCTGCCATTGGCGGATTACTTTTTGGCTATGATACTGCCGTCATTTCAGGTGCCATCGGAAATATCCAGGAGAAATTTCAATTGAGTGATGAAGCCATGGGCGGTGCCGCTTCGGCAGCAATTTGGGGTTGTGTTTTTGGAGTTATTTTTTCCGGCAGGATCAGTGACCGTTTCGGCAGGAAAAAGGTGCTGATTGCTTCAGCTCTCCTGTTCGCTATCTCTGCTCTGGGCTCGGCCATTCCTCAGAATGTAAGCCAACTCGTTATTGCCCGGTTTATCGGTGGTCTGGGAGTGGGTGTCGCATCCATGCTTTCACCAATGTATATTTCTGAAATTGCACCGGCGCATAATCGCGGTATGCTCGTCACCTTATACCAGTTGGCGATCGTTATTGGCATCAACCTGATCTACTTCATTAATCTGTTGATTGCCGGGATGGGTGATGAACAGTGGAATATCGATCTGGGCTGGCGCTATATGTTTGGGTCGGAAGTCATTCCCGCACTCCTTTTCCTCCTACTCCTTTTCATTGTTCCGGAAAGTCCGCGCTGGCTGGCAAAACAGGGACGGGATCAGGAAGCAGAAAAAATCCTGAAAAAAATAAATGGGGATCTCGCGGGCGGTGCGGTATTGGCAGAAGTAAAAGCAACGCTAAAGGAAGAAAAAGGAACCCTGAGAGAATTATTTGAGCCGGGATTACGGATAGCTATGGTAGTGGGAATTGTATTGGCCATTTTTTCGCAGATCACCGGTATTAATGCAATTATTTATTATGCTCCGGAAATATTTAAAAGCGTGGGATTTGGCAGAGAATCAGCATTATTGCAAACGGTAATTATCGGCCTGACCAATACCGTATTTACTTTTGTGGCTATCTGGTTGATGGATAAAGCGGGCAGAAGAAAACTTCTGCTTTGGGGTGTCTCCGGCATGGTCATTTGTCTATTTGGCATGGGTGCTTCGTTTTATTTTGAATTTAGTTCAGGACCTTTGCTCCTCTTGTTTATTCTGGGATATATTGCCTGTTTTGCTTCCTCCCTGGGGCCCATCCCCTGGGTAATGATTTCAGAGATTTTTCCCAATAAAAACCGGGGGCTGGCCATGTCCATCTCGATCGTCATGCTTTGGATTGGAGTCGTATTAATCACCCAATTTTTCCCGGTGATGCTCAATCAGCTCGGCGGTGCTTTCACCTTCTGGATATTTATGCTGAATGCAATTATTTTAGTGATCTTTATTTGGCGTTTTGTTCCCGAGACAAAACAAAAAACCCTGGAAGAGATCGAAAAAAGTTGGAAAACAGTCTGAAAAATGCGCTTCAAAAATCAATGTTTAATATTTAATTCCTTTTTAGCCGTAATATCTTTTCTGCCCGGCCTGCTTGCCGGACCGGACAATATCGCTCCTCTTGCCGAGGTCACATCATCGACCGATCTGGATGCACTGCATTCCAAAACAAATATCAACGACGGATTGATCAGCATCCGGGATAAGGGTGAATGGGCATGCCAGGGTGAAACCGTATTTTGGGGCTATATTCGCTTCCCCTGGATCCAGCTGACCTGGGATGATAATCAGGATATTGATCGAATCATCCTTTATGACCGGCCCACGCTGGAAGAGCACACTGCCGGAGGAACCCTGTTTTTCAGCGACGGTTCTGAAATCGTAGTCACCGCCATTCCTAATGACGGTACGGGGAAATTAATCACATTTCCGGCGAAATCAGTTTCCTGGGTAAAATTCCAGGTCACCGATGGGGATGGTAAAAACCTGGGGTTGTCCGAGATCGAAGTCTTTCCCGCTCCCAAGGGGAGGAAAGATTATGTGGAGTGGGTGAACCCTTTTGTAGAGACGACCCGGGGTCGTTATTTCTTTTTCACCCCGGGTAGCTTACCCTTCGGCATGGTGGCTACGGCACCACATACACGGTTGAAAAACCAATGGGGAGGGGGCTATAATTACAATTCCACCGATATTCTCGGTTTCGGTCAACTACATGGATGGATGCTCTCCGGTATTGATATCATGCCCACCACTGGATTGATCGATCCAACAAAAGGAAATACAGAATGGAAGTCATCGTTCAGCCATGATGATGAAATCGCTCAGCCGGGATATCACCGGGTTTTTCTCCGCAAGTATAAGATCTGGACGGAAAACACGGTTACTGACCGGGTTAGCTTTTACCGCTTTGGCTTTACGGAAAATGGGACGGCAAATATCCTGATAAATCTGGGTGGTTACCTTGGCAGTACCACCATGTCCAAAGCCATGGTCCATAAGGTAAATCAAAAATCGCTGGAAGGTTCCTTTGTCTCAACCGGCAGAATGTGGGGAGGGCCGAATGAGATCAAGGTGTTTTTTGTGGTTGAATTTGATACTGAATTTAATCAGATGAACGGTTGGCGTGACAACGTTAATTTACCGGCAATCGATCATCTGGAAGGGCCATCATCATTATCCCGGCGTGATTCCATGACCTTTGGTGATATCACTCAGAGTTACTGGGATGCCCCTACTGCCGGGGTAGGAGTCTCCTACCAGGTGAACGCTGGGGATCAGGTGCAAATGAAAATTGGTGTATCCTTCACCAGCGTAGAAAATGCAAGAGAAAACCTTACTGCCGAGTGCAACCATTGGCAATTTGATGAAGTGAAACAAAATGCCCGGCAAAAATGGAATGATTGGCTCGGTAAGATCGAAGTAAAAGGTGGTACCGACCAGCAAAAAGAAAAATTCTATACTGATTTGTGGCATGTTTTATTAGGTCGACAAATTATCGATGACGTAGATGGGAGTTATCCCGATTATACCCAGGGAAAGCTAGATTGGAAATTTACGGAGGCCGAGATGATTGTACATAATCTCCCCAGGAATGCCGACGGTACCGTCAAATTTCACATGTACACTTCCGATGCGCTATGGTTGACGCAGTGGAACCTGAACATTCTCTGGGGCCTGGGATGGCCATCGATTCTCGATGACTTCAGCGCTTCCATGGTTCAGTATGCGGACAACGGAGGGCTCTTACCGCGCGGTCCCTGCATGGGAGGTTATTCTTACATCATGACCGGTTGTCCAGCGACCAACATGATTGTCAGTGCCTTCACTAAAGATTTGCTAACTAAAGTAAACCCGAGACATGCACTGGAAGCGATCCGCAAGAATCACCTGCCGGGAGGAATGATGGGGGATTCGTCCAGACTTAAATTCTACATTGAAAATGGATGGTGCCCGGGAAATGCGGGAGAGACCCTGGAATGGTGTTTTCAGGACTATGCTGCCGCCCAGATGGCAGAAAAACTAGACCAACAGGATCTTGCTGCCGAGTTTCTAAGGAGATCCAGGGGATGGACAAATCTCTTTGAGGACAACCAAAAGCTACTCTTTCCCAAAAAAGACGACAACAACTGGTTGCACCTGGACCCGCTGAGTGGTGAGGGATGGATCGAAGCCAATGCCTGGCAGGGAACCTGGTCTATTTCCCATGCGATACCGGAGCTGGCGGAAATGATGGGTGGAAACGACACCCTTTGTTCCCGGTTAAATTATGCGTTCGAACAAGCCGCTGATGACGATTTTGTATTTGGATATGGAAGCGGATATGTCAGCTATGCAAATCAGCCCGGATGCTCCAATGCCCATGTATTTAATTATGCCGGACAACCCTGGCTTTCACAATATTGGGTTAGAAGGGTCAACGAGCAGGCTTACGGAGGCATCACTCCCGACCGGGGGTACGGTGGTCACGATGAAGATCAGGGTCAGATGGGGGGAGTCAGTGCTCTCATGTCCATTGGTCTATTCAGCCTGAAAGGAAATGTATCGGAAAATCCCGTATACGAAATCACCAGTCCGGTATTTGATGAGATTATTATCCACCTGGACCAGAATTATTATTCCGGCAATAAATTTACAATCCGGACTCATAATAATAGCACTGAAAATATCTATATTCAGAAAGCCCAATTAAATGGAAAAGAACACAATGCGGTTTGGCTCAAACATGAGGACTTTGCCCAGGGAGGTACTCTGGATATCTGGCTGGACAAAATGCCAAATAAAAAATGGGGATTGGTTCCCTTTCCGGAAATAAATAGATAATAAATACAGAAAAGAATTAAAAAAGAAGCGCAGACCCTAACCGAGAATTAAAAAAATAAAATGGATTTTCCTTTACGCCGTTGCACAATTTCTGATGAATGGACCTACAATCAGATGCGGGTAGTGTGGATGGAAAATGATCATCTACGCATTGGAGTCCTGGTAGGAAGGGGAAGTGATATCTTCGAATTTAATTACAAACCACGCAATCTTAATTTCCTTTTACGTTTGGACAAGGATATCCACAATCCTTCTCAAATCGTCTCACAAATAAGGGATACCGGGAACCAGTTGGAAGATTATTATTACGGAGGCTGGCAGGAGGTTCTTCCCAACAGTGCACCCACTATCTACAGAAATGCTGAATTAGGCCAGCATGGAGAGGTATGGATGATTCCATGGAAGCATGCCATTATTGAAAATACCCCGGAGAAGGTCTCTCTAAAATGTTGGACCAGACCATTAAGAGTGCCCATCCTGGTGGAAAAAACATTGACCATTACCTCCGGTAGTCCGGTGCTGACGATCGACGAGGTATTGACGAACGAAAGCAAGACCTGCCTTGATATTATGTGGGGCCAGCACATTGCTTTCGGACTCCCTTTCCTGCAGCAAGGCGGGCACATCCAAACCAATGCAACAAAGATCTCAGGGGAGAAAAACATGCCACACCCTCGTCGTTTTGTCCCGGAGAAGGAAAGTAAATGGCCAAAAATCGAGCAAATCGATGGTGATGTGATGGATGCCAGTGTAATCCCTAAGGAAGAGGCTCCGCCCTATTCGGAACTGGCTTATTTGTCAGGATTTGATAAGGAAGCAGCATATACAATTTGGAATGCCAATAAGGATCTGGGGTTCCAGGTAAATTGGGATCCGGATATCTTTCCGTATCTATGGTACTGGCAGGAACGTTATGCGACCCAGGATGCTCCCTGGTGGGGTAAAACCTATGCGATTGCCCTGGAGCCCTGGACTACAAAATTTCAGTCTCTGTCTAAAGACTCCAGTGACCGGGAGGAATTACTAAAAATAAATCCAGGAAGTTCCGTTCGTACTTCAATTAAGGCTTCTGTAATAGACAAAAAAGAATCATGGTAAATGCAACAGTTTTTTGTGAAGATCTTGACCATCCGGAGTGTGTCGCTGTTCATCCGGATGGTTCGTTATGGGCTGGTGGAGAAGCGGGTCAGATATACCGTATCGCCATTGATGGTAGCAGGATCGAAGAAGTGGCCAACACCGGAGGTTTTATTCTGGGAATTGCCTTCGCACCCGATTACTCCTGGTTGGCCATTTGCGATCTCAATCAGAAATGTATCTGGCGATTGAATTTATCTGACTTCTCTCTGGCGAAGTTTGCCGAGGGTACCTCAACCCATAAATTTAATATTCCTAATTATGCTGTTTTCGATCAAAGTGGAAACCTATATGTCAGTGAAAGCGGGGCATTCCGGGAAATAAGTGGAAAAATATTCAAATTTAATGCCCGGGGTGATGGTCAAATATGGCATCCCGGTCCTTTCAATTTTGCCAATGGTATGGCAATGGGGCCGGATCAAAAATATCTGTATGTCGTGTGTTCCTGGTTGCCCGGAGTGGAACGAATTAAAATCGATCCTGACGGTACCGCCGGCGGCAGGGAGATTTATTGTACCCTGCCGAAAACCGTACCTGACGGCATCGCTTTTCTGGGTGATGATCTTTTTATATCCTGTTATACGCCAAATACCATTTACCGGGTAAAAAAAGATCGAACCACAACGGTATTTTTTGACGACTGGGAAGGTCATACTTTGTCCAATCCTACCAATATTGCCTTTAGGGGTTCCAACGAAATGTTTACGGCTAACCTGGGAAGGTGGCATTTGACCAAAATTGATTTTTAAGGGAATATTTATAAAATGAAAAAGACCGCTATTGTCACCGGAGGAGTTAAAGGAATCGGATGGGCTGCCAGTAAGGCTCTGCATCGTGATGATTTTAATGTATCCATCCTTGACTGGGATGAAAAAGGACACGAAAAAATAAAAGAACTTGGACGGGATTCAATGTTTATTCATTGTGATGTCTCGAAGGAGACTTCCGTAAAAGAGGCAATTAACCGGATAGCAGAAAAATTCGGGTCTGTCGATGTCCTGGTAAATAATGCGGGTATCCAGCGTTATTCCATAGTGACGGAAACGACGGAAGAGGAATGGGATCTGGTGATGAATGTGAATTTGAAAAGTGCCTTTCTTTGTGCCAAGCATGCAATCCCCCATATGCAAAAAAAGGGAGAGGGAGTGGTGATCAATGTCAGTAGTGTCCAGGCCTTCATTTCCCAGCAGAATGTCGCCCCCTATACCACAGCCAAAACAGCCATGCTTGGTTTGACCCGCAGTATTGCGGTAGACTATGGCCCTCAGATCCGGAGCACCGCAGTTTGTCCCGGTACCATCGATACGCCTATGCTCAGGGAGTCGATCGCGCTATCACCAGATCCACAGGAAGTATACCAGGAATGTGTGGACATGCACCTGCTGAAGAGAATCGGTACGCCAGACGATGTCGGAGAATTAATTGCGTTTCTGGCCAGTGATAAAGCCCGCTTTTTTACCGGTCAGGCGATCCGCGTAGATGGAGGTCTGGGCATCATGGTGGCAGGAAGTAAACGAGACTAGACCAGCCCAAATCTCTTTGCCGTTTCGATGGCTTCGATGGTATTGTTGGCATTCATTTTTTCCAGAATCCGTTGACGATGGGTATTCACGGTATGCACACTGATGTTCAGCAGATCGCTGATCTCCTTGCTTAGCAGCCCCTTCCCCACCAACGATAGCACTTCACTTTCCCTTTTAGTGAGTGAAGCCCGGTCCCCCTCTGCCTCTTCATCCAGCCAGGAATATGCCTCACCGGTACGGGCATTGATGAGCTGGCTTAAGACCGTCAAATTCGGATCCTGATTTGGCGATAAATCCACCATACTCAAGGCGAGCCAGACCCTTCCCCTCCTATCTGTTTTGAACGCTTTATGTTGTTCGATTACCCTTACATAGTCCCCATCCGGAAGCAAGAGACGAAATTCATTGATTACTTTGTAATGAATCTTTTCGTCGCCACTCAGACCGTGTGAAAACTGCAATGACTTAATTCCCAATTTGAGTAGAACAAGCCGGTCATCCGGATGAATCAGGTGATCAATGGAATTTGCCGATAAGGCCTGTTCCGGTTCGATCTTGAATAATGAAGTGAAATTCTCCGAAGCGAAAATATGCTGCTTGCGGTGCATGTCAAACACGGTGATTGCACTGTGATCGATCTTGGAGAGTTGTTCCAAAAATGGTTTCTGGGTTTCAAACCATTCATAATCTAAGTCGTCCGTATCGAGTGACTCCTGACTTAGCAGTCTCCCGTACTCTTCATGTAATCTGGCTAATTCATTCATTGACAATCAAAAATACTGATTAATCAGTATTTACTTGAACGTCATTTTCCTATCAATTTGCAGAAAAAACTATGAACAGTTGCGCCATTGCCCTGTGCGGTACGATCCTGTCTTTGACATTTTCCCAGCTTTCTATCGCTCAAACCCAGTCTATCCGGGGTCAGGTAAAGGATCTGCAGACCGGAGAGCCAATACCCTATGCAAACATACTGGTGATGCAGGGGGATAGTGCGGTGGGTACGGTGTCCGATCTATCCGGACATTTTGAAGTCATTGATCTTCAGCCGGGAAGATATGAAGTAAAAACATCATATATAGGTTACCAGGAAAGTGTCATAGCCGATGTGATTCTAAAGGCACATCAACCGGCCTGGCTGGAATTCTCACTGGAAGAAGCGGCGTTTAATCTCAGTGAAATAACCGTAAAGCCTGAGATCAATAAGAAAGCCACCAGAAATGAAATGGTAGCCGTAAGTGGCAGGTTGTTGAGTGTTGAAGAAGCAAATCGTTATGCCGGGGGTTTTGATGATCCGGCCCGGCTTGCATCGGCCTTTGCCGGTGTAAGTAGTAATATCCAGACCAATGGAATCTCTATCCGGGGCAATGCGCCGAAATACCTGCAATGGAAGATGGAGGGGGTCGAAATACCCAATCCTAATCACTTTGCCGATCTTTCGGTGGTAGGTGGCGGCGGACTCACGGCCCTCAGTAGTCAGGTCATGGACAATGCTGATTTTCTCACCGGTGCGATGCCAGCCGTATTTGACAATGCCCTGAGTGGTGTGTTTGATCTTAGCTTGCGAAAAGGCAGTTCAGAAGATTATCGCCATCAGATCCAGATCGGAATTATCGGTCTCGATTTTGCCTCTGAAGGACCAATAAAAAAGAAAAAAAATTCATCCTATCTGGTTAACTACCGATATTCCACGTTGGGATTGGTTCAGCCTTTACTACCGGATGAAGCCGGCAAAATCAATTATCAGGATCTATCATTTAAATTGACCTTTCCCAGTTTGAAACGCGGAACGATCGAATGGTGGGGACTGGGACTTTATGATGTATCTCAACAGACCCCACAGGCATCCGTTCAACCCCAATACATCCAGGATCTGCAAGATCAAAAGGTGGATCAATACATGGGTGCAACCGGATTAAAATTTCAAAAATATTTCAATAATAAATTCGATCAGAACCTCAGGACTCAATTAGCTCTCACTACCAATAACACGGACCTCTTCACCCGTGAACTCACGGACGACCAGGTATTATCTGATAAAAACCGGATTTTCAACGGACAATGGAATGGGCAATTTTTATTCGAATTAAATTCCAGGTTCACAAAGCAACATTCTAACTATACTGGATTCCGGATACAATCCCTGCATTACAACCTCTTACTCAGGGAAGCGGATGGACCTGGCACGCTGACCGATATTATCAAAGGGAAAGGCAGTTCACACAGCTACAACTTTTACTCAAATTCTGCAATACATCTTTCTCCAAAATCAAAATTAATTGCCGGAATTAATAGTCGATATTTCTCCCTAAATAAAGAATGGGTATTCGAACCAAGAATATCGATCTCTCATCAGGTTTCTGAAAGCCTGAAAATAAGCACAGGATATGGGATTCATAGCCGGCTGGAACCGCTTGCCTATTATTTTGTAAAGGATATAAACGATAACTTCATAAACCGGACTCTCAAATCATCGAAAGCTCATCATCTGGTCGGGAGTATACAATTTACCCCAGCAGAAAATTACTTGTTAAAAATAGAACCCTACTATCAATTCTTATTTCACATACCGGTGACTGAAGATCAGCGACTTTCATTTATGAATCTGACGAATGATTGGTTCTTAAGGGACAAATTGATAAATACCGGGGAGGGTCAAAACATAGGCATCGACGTCACTTTCGAAAAATATATTAGCAGGGGTTTTTATGGCCTGGCCACCCTTTCTTTTTTTGATGCCCGCTTTCGATATAAATCCGGTCAAAAATGGCTAAATACGAGATACAATTCCCGGTTAATTGCGAATTTATTACTCGGTAAAGAATTTTACATCGGTACGGGAGGGAATAAAAAAATCGGATTAAATTACAGGATCACCCATCAGGGAGGTCTCCCCTACACTCCCGTTCAGGAACTTGAATCGCTGAGTCAGGGAGAAATTATTTTTGATCATTCCCAGCCCTTTTCTTCCAGGTTTCCCGCAGCCTTGGTTCATCATGTAACGCTAAATTATGCTGTAGTCCGGCCCCGTACCAGTCACGAAGTAGCCCTTAAAATACTGAATGCTGCCGGATATAAAGAGTTCGAAAGTTTCCGGATCAATCTGATCTCCAACCAGATTGAAGAATACCGGGAAGCCCTGGTGATTCCCAATTTCAGCTATAAAATCAGTTTCTAGCCAGTACTATAAAGCTGGATCCATAGTTTTCATGACCTCCTTGTTGTTGGAATGCAAATTCATTACCTGTATTCGACTGTGACTATCGCATGATCTGTATCATCTCTTAGACTGCCCGTAATCAAAGGTTGGCATCATCGAATTTATTAGCAAACTTCAATGTCCGTGGGGCATTCGTCAAAAGAATGTCATATCTGTCACACAAGCCCAGCCTGGATAGCTTATTGCACGTTACTTAGCTAGGTTTGTATTTATATAAAGCAGAAAATATATGAACATGTTACGTTTGCAAAAGTCTCTCTTATTAGTTGCCTTACTTGCCACAGCAGTGGCCATTAGTTCCTGTAAAAAAGATGATGATCCTGAACCGGAACCCACAACCGCCATCATTAAGGGTAATATTACCTTACTGAATACGGATGTATGGGAACAATATCAGGATAGTGGTGAAGTACAATTGACTATCTTTCCTGAGTTCTCATTGAATCCGCCTGCTGGCTGGGGACCGATTCCTGATGATGCCTTTGGTCCCGGGGTACCCGGTGGTACCTTTGCAGCCGGTGCACCGTCAAATGCGCAGAACCCACTGATTTTCGAATATCAGGCCAATGCCAATGTCGGATCCTATGAGCTGGAAGTAGACCCGGGTACGTATTCGGCACTCGCTCTTGGTTTTCGTCATGATTTGGTGACCGACCCAAGTTTGAGAACGGCCACTTTGGGAGTTCATTGGGGAAATCCAGCAGAGGTCAGCCATGGCATAGTAATCAAGGCAAACATTGGCGGAAACATTATCACTCTATTTGACGAACCTGCTCCCACCGCCATTACTGTGGAAGCTGGTGACGAAATCACCATCGATTTTACTGCTGATTTTGGGATAATCCCCCAGTGGTACCGTAATTAATAATTTATAAATCCTACCTGAAAAAATGCGTATTCAGGTACATATAATCATTGCGATTTTTTCCCTGGTCGAAATCATGACTGGTTTTGCCCAGGGAATTTCAATGTCAGACCAGGGCATCGTCTATGGGTTGATCACGGATTCGGAAACGGGAGAACCTCTGGCCCTGGCCCATGTGCGTCTTGATCCTCTTAGCTCAGGCTCGGTATCGGATGAAGAAGGCCGCTACGAGCTTTCCAGAGTGCCTGAGGGTGTATATACGCTGCAAATTTCTTCTTTGGGCTATCATGGCATTGTAAGAGACTCCATCCAAATCAGCTCAGGGGACCGTTTAGAATTTAATTTTGCCCTGGAGTTGGCAAGTATTAAAACCAATGAGGTAGTAATCACGGCAGCCAGACGTGCTCAGGCAATGTCGTTGGCTCCCGCTTCAGTGGCAACAGTGAATGCAGAAGAAATAAAAAGCCAAAACCTACAGACCTTTGATCAGGCATTTGACGGACTCACCGGAGTGCAGGTGACCAGATCTAGTGGAGCAAATGTACAGGCTTTGTCCATCCGGGGTGCCTCAGAAGTCGCTGGAGGAGGAATAGGAAACCGGGTACTCCTGCTGATTGATGGCCGCCCATCTCTAAGTCCCGAATCCGGTGGTGCGCTATGGACCTTGGTACCGCTCAATTCCATCGATCGCATCGAAGTAGTGAAAGGTGCTTACTCTTCCTTGTTTGGTTCCAGTGCAATGGGTGGAGTCATTAATGTGATCACCAAAAGCCCGGTCCAGAAGTCAAGCACTTCCGGGCATTTTAATTTTGGCACTTATGGCCGGGCTCCGTCCAACGCGGAATACGATGACATCGGGCAATATTATACTGCCGAATTAAGTCACAGCGGCACAGCCGGTAACTGGAAATATGTAGTGGATGCCGGTCGAAAATCTAATCAGGGGCACCGGCAAAAATCAGCTTTTGACATTAATAATTTCTTCGGAAAATTGGTCTACCAACCGAATTTCCGCGATAAGATCACTTTTACCGGCAATTTTAACCAGATAAAAAATGATGCTCCGGCAACCTGGTTAAATTCCAGACTAGCCTATACTGTCGCTGCCCATCGCCTGGATGATTTTCAGAATAAACGGGAATATAGCACGGATATAAATTATCAGTCTCTTCGAAATGGCAATCTCAAGTATAATGGGAGACTTTATTATTACCGGAATAATTCAATTTTTACTTTTAATGACGATCCGGAAAATAAAAGTGAAACCAATGTCAATTTTGGTATCCAAAGCGTAGATAAATCAACCGTGCTTACCGACCGGATAGGAACCGCCTTTCAGTTAGATTATCATGTACCCAAACATTATCTGATTGCAGGATTCGATGTAAAAAGTGACTATGTGAACGGACAACCCGATACAGTATTGTATGGCATGCATCGCTCAATCAGTGCCGGCATTTATGTTCAGGATGAAATTCCACTGGGAAAAAAGATCATCAGTACCCTGGGCTTGCGTTATGATTATTTCTATCTGAACTCTGCTTTTAATGAATCCAATTTCAGTCCAAAATTGGCTGCGGTCTATCAACATTCGGATCAGCTTTCCTTCCGGTTCCTTTTTGCCAAAGCATTTCGAAATCCTTCGATGGCAGAGCGATTCATTAAGTTTGAGCAAGGTGGCGGATTGAGGTTTGAACCTAATGGAGAACTCCGGGCTGAAAAACTAGTGGCATCGGTTGAACTTGGCAGTATTTACCGCATCGGTAAGTTTATGACACTGGATTTGGCCTTGTTCCATAACAGATATAAAGACCTGATATCATTCCGTCAGCTCCCTACTCCGTCCGGTGGCTTGCTATATAAGGTCATTAATCTCAATGAAGCCATCATGCAGGGAATGGAAGTAAATCTTCGATACCGTTCGGCTGGATCGTTTTCCGGTTCATTGGGGTATACGTTTCTTGATGCCAGGGACGTCTCCGACGGACGCTTTAATGACTATCTTGCATACAAAGTCAAACACTCGGTAAATGCCACGCTTGGTTACAGATATAAATCGCTAAGTACCACCTTTAGTGGGCGGTACCGCAGTGGCATAAAAGAGGTCTTTATTTATCCTGGCAGTGAGCCGGATGCCTATTTCCTTTTTAATGGAAAAATATCATATGATTTTTCCGAAAATCTCTCTACTTATTTTTCAATCGATAATTTCACGAATACTCAATATGAAGAATTGGAGAGATACCGAATGCCGGGAAAGAGTTATACTGTTGGCTTGCGTTTTAATTTCTGATCTTTCCCTAAATAAGCGCACAGCAGCTCTCGCAATCAGCAATTTTACACGCAATTTTCCAGTGCACAACTAAAGGTTTTTAGCCGTTAGAGCCCCTTAGCGAATCTTACCTCAGTGGTTGCGAATCGGGCAATTTTGCACGCAATTCTCCAGTACACAGTTAAAGGTTCTTAGCAGCTAGAGCCCTTTAGCGATCTTACCTCAGTGGTTGCCAACCGGCAATTTTGCACGCAATTTTCCAGTACACAACTAAAGGTTCTTAGCCGTTAGAGCCCTTTAGCCAGGCTTACTTCAGTGGTTGCTAACCAACAATTTTACGAGCAATCTTCCAGTGCACAACTAAAGGTTCTTAGCCGCTAGAGCCCTTTAGCAAGTCTTACTTCAGTGGTTGCTAACCAACAATTTTACGAGCAATCTTCCAGTGCACAACTAAAGGTTCTTAGCCGTTAGAGCCCCTTAACCAGGCTCATTGCAGTTCTTGCCAACCAGCAATTTCAAGATGAGATTTTGCACTTCCCGCTAAAGGTTTTTAGCCGTTAGAGCCCTTTAGCGATCTTACCTCAGTGTTGCTAACCGGCAATTTCAAGCTCAGATTTTGCACTTCCAGCTAAAGGTTCCTAGCCGCTAGAGCCCTTTAGCAAGTCTTACTTCAGTGGTTGCTAACCAACAATTTTTACGAGCAATCTTCCAGTGCACAACTAAAGGTTTTTAGCCGTTAGAGCCCCCTAACTGCACTAAAACTGGCCTGATTTATCTGTGCTAAACCCTGACGCTATGGTCCAACCATATCACTTCGGTTCCTAATTTCGATCATTTCTCTTCCTCTACCGGAGATTAGTAGACTGGCCTACCGCAGAATCTCACTTTACACATAAATAAGAGTTCCCTGGGGAACTCCTTTCTGGTCAAAAACCGTATTTTCTCGATCAAAAAATGAATAGTTCCTTACTGGCACTTCTGGCCTTTATTCCCATTGCGTTAGCAGGTGTGCTTCTGGTTGGATTGCGCTGGCCGGCGAAAAGAGCCATGCCTCTGGTTCTGCTTACGACCATCTTACTGGCCAGTGTCGGTTGGAAACTCCCCTGGATTGAAACAATGGCCAGCATCATTCAGGGCTTATTTATCACCTTCGATATCTTGTGGATCATCTTCGGAGCCATTTTACTGCTTAATGTCCTTACCCGGTCTGGCGCGGTGGGTGTGATCAGGCAAGGTTTCGCAAACATCAGTACCGATCGAAGGGTACAGATCGTACTCATTTGTTGGTTGTTTGGCTCCTTCATCGAGGGTGCGGCAGGGTTTGGTACTCCAGCGGCGATTGTAGCTCCCCTGCTGGTTGCCATCGGTTTTCCGGCCATGGCTGCCGTTATGTTGGGTATGATGGTACAGTCCACGGCAGTTACTTTCGGAGCGGTGGGCACCCCCATCCTGGTGGGAGTTCGAGGTGGCCTTACCTCTGACCTGGTGGATCAGAACCTGATCGATGCGGGTCTTTCTATGGGTGATTATCTGCTTCTCGTCACCAAGCATGTAGCGGTATTTCATGCCATTGCCGGTACGCTCATACCCCTATTTATGGTCTGTATGCTAACTCGCTATTTCGGTCAAAACCGGTCATGGAGAGAAGGACTTGATGTGCTTCCCCTGCTTCTCGTTGGCGGGATGTCCTTTACCATCCCATATCTTATCACCGGATTTCTTTTAGGTCCTGAATTCCCTTCCTTATTTGGATCGTTGATCGGAATGGTAATCATGATTACCCTCTTAAGAAAGGGATATCTCTTGCCCAAAAAGAATTGGGATTTTGTACCCTCCGAACAATGGCCAAAGGGATGGTTCGGATTGCTCGAAATAAAAATCGATGACGCGAAATCAAAAAACCTGAGCCTGTCAAAAAGCTGGACTCCCTATCTGCTGGTAGGGCTGATTCTGGTTTTAACCAGATTGCCTCAGCTACCCATTAAATCCTTTCTAAGCAGCATTTCCTTTTCCTGGTCAAACATTTTTGATACGAATATCTCAGCATCTACATCGCCCCTCTACCTGCCTGGAACCATACTGATACTCGTCAGCATCATTACTTTTTATCTCCATCAAATGAACGGTAAAGAATTTCGGGCTGCATTGTCAGGCAGCGCCCGTATGCTGTGGGGAGCTGGCTTCGTCCTCGTTTTTACCATTCCCATGGTTCGGATTTACATTAATTCTTCTTTGAACCCAATGGGATACGACGGTATGCCGGTGGCAATGGCGGAATGGGTCGCCGCCAATGTAGGACAGGTCTATCCCCTATTTGCTCCCAGTGTAGGTGCTCTCGGGGCTTTTATTGCCGGCAGTAATACGGTCAGCAACCTCATGCTAAGTCTGTTTCAATATGGAGTAGCCGAGCGGCTCATGGTACCCGGCATCACTATGGTGGCCCTTCAGGCGGTTGGAGCCGCAGCCGGTAATATGATTGCAATACATAATGTCGTTGCCGCATCTGCCACCGTAGGCTTTCTCGGTAAAGAAGGATTGATTCTACAAAAGACGATCATCCCAACACTCTACTATGTATTACTGGTCGGTATTTTAGGAACTCTTTCAATCTGGATCTTATGATCCCCCTAATTAAAGGACAGGTACGGACTCAGGCGGGACACAAAGACGGTATCAAAAACACGAATCTTATATAGATCTTCAGCGCGCTGGTAAGGACCATGCTGGGTTCGGTAGTTTTCCAGGATCGAAGCCTGCTTCCAATTAATATAGGGGTGCATTCGCAAACTGTCCGCCGGAAGCTGATTGATTCTCAATGGCCGGATTATCTCTGACTTAGATAAAAAAGGTCTTATTGCCTGAAAAACGGTGTCTGGCAGATTAAAAGTTTCTGCGACCTGATCTATGCTGGAAAAGCCTCCCAATTTATCCCGGTAATTAACAATCCACCTGGCGTAAGCAGGTCCGATTCCTTTTAACAACTGCCATTGATATTGATTACTCCTGTTTATGTCCAGGGAGGTAATTTCTTCCCTAATTGCTGGCTTCTCAAAGGATGGGGTCAGGACCGTGTCCGCTTCTGACTTTGATTTACTTGGAGCTACCTCTCTTTTATCAATCAATATATAGTTTGAAATCTCTTCATAGAACTTCTCCGACAGACCATCCAACGATTTAAGATCTTCTTTACTCCTAAAATATCCACGCTCTTTCCGGTATTGTTCAAGCGCAAGGATCGTCTCTTCACCGAATCCCAGTAATTGCATTTCTTCTCGAGTGATATTATTAGGATCAAAATTAAACATGCTGGATTCGCCCGAAGACTCGATCACGACCTTTTCCTCAGCTCTTTTATTGATTATTAGTTTATCCCGGTTTCGTTCATACCATTGCCGATTAATACCGTATATTTTCCCCACCTGCTCAATTGAGTCATATCCTCCGATGGCTTCACGAAATTTAATCCAACGAGCAGCAATGTCTTCTTCAATTCCATATTCTAATAAGGAAGAAAAAGTCACGCTATTTACATCGAAAGGCATGATCTCCTTTTCATTCACAGGAGCTGATATAGACTTGAGACTATTTTGATATTTAACTATTTCTGCTTCAAAATCTCCATATTCAAATTCCGGATGGGACGCAATGAGAGGCATAATGAAATATATGCCAACCAGAAGGATAACAATAAAAAGAAGGGCATTAAAACCTCTCCGTTCTCTTGCGGTGAGAAATGATTTAGGCCGTTGAAAACTCACAGTGTCTTTAAGTTGATTGTTAGTGCCCCGTCGTCCTGTAAATCATGTAGCTTAAAATTGGCAGGTATCTTTTTAAGCCAATTCCGGTTAAGAATTCTGTTTATGCAAATATTTATTTTTCCTTTCATTGCGTCGAATTTCCCCGGTTTTAGATCATCCAAAAACACGATATCTGTAGAAGGAAAAAACGGACTGAATAGCATTGCTGAATCAGGCTGATACAGGCGCATCTTATTATAACCCAGGAAGCCGTTTTTCTGGAAAATATTCGGATTTGAATCTGGATTTAAAACCGATTTGATTCCCAGGGCACTTCGAGCATTCTCAACATCAAAGGGAATTGGCATATCTTCATTACCGGCACAAATCGAATAGGCCTTTTGCCCCACAATCAGATCAATGAATTGCTGTGATCGAACTGAATAGGCAATCAAATACTCCTGATGGAGCATATGCCATTTCTTCACAATCGATACCATCATAAAAATGATGAATCCACTGAGTAAAAATTTGAGATTATTCACCGTTGGCCGAATAAGACTTACAGTAATTACGATCGATAATCCCAATAAAATAAAGAGCTGTACTTCAGAAATCCACAATTTTTCCACTACCATTCCGGGCAACTTCTCTAAAAGAAAAATCCAGCCGTTCAGACATGATGCTCCCTCCTGAATGAGGTAAATCAACAGTGAATTGATCAGGGGCACCCAGGAAAATAACAGAAAAAATAATCCGGTAGTAAGAATAAAGAAAGCAAGGGGAACAGCCAGAATTCCAGATAGCCAAAAATACAATGGAAATTGATGAAAATAAAAAATGGTCAGGGGAAATGTAAAGATCTGTGCGGATAGAGAAAGGGAGATCATCTGCCAAATCCTGAAGCTTAATCCGTTTTTCAGCTGCAACCAATTCTGGATCGGACGTTGACAGGTCACAATACCTAAGACCGCCAGGAAGGACAATTGAAATCCCACATCATATAATGCATTTGGATCCAGTAAGAGCATAATAAATGCAGCTAATGCCAGCGTATTTACCGGATAATAACTTCTGGACATTAATCGGCTTCCCTCAAACAAACTGAACATCAGAGCCGCTCTCCACGCACTGGTCGGTGCTCCAACCAGGTAGACGAAAAACCATAGTCCGGCAAAGATCAGCAGAGAACGGAAAATCCGCGACCAGAAACTCGACGTAAAAAAGAATTTGAAAAAATAAAGGAGGATCATGTAAACCACTCCCACATGCAGTCCGGATACCGCCAGTACATGCATTGCTCCGGTATCTGCAAATGCATTTTTCATCTCTGTTCCAAGTTCTCTCTTATCCCCGAGTATCAGGGCTGCTGCCAGGCTGTATTCGTTCGAAGTAGTCAGTACGCTCCTTAAACTTTCATCACATTTCTTCCGGATCCCAGCCATCCAGAAATTAAATCCTTTTCCTTCATCCAGGACCAGGGGTACATTATGGAGATAGGTTTGATACCAAATCTGCTTATGATGATAAAACTGACGAAAATCAAAGGCAAATGGATTTCTGGGTTTCCTGATCTCGCTGATCATAGCATCAAAAAAAATGCGATTTCCAGGAACAACCGGTTGTTGTGAAACAACCGACAATTTTCCCCGTGACTTATTCCGGTTAGTATTGTCAACCCGCAGAATAAATCGATTTCGGTTTACTTCCAGGACGGTTCCAATTATGCTATTTTCACCCTCATCCAGATAGTTTGAAAAATGGCTGTTTTGGTGCACACGGTACATTTGCATCTTCCTGCTTACACTAAGACTAAAAAGACTTAGAAGTAGCGTCAGCGAGGTCAGTTCAATATATTCACCTCTCAGGATAGAATTAAGCGCGAGACTGAGTACGAAAAATGTAATCGATATAATATAGTAATGAACGGGGCTGCCTAAAAAAAATTCAGCAGATAAAATTCCGGCAATGAATACCAGAACGATGAGCAGCAGGGGGTGTTTGCGCAACAGCGGATACATGAGATGGTCTTAGTGCAATTAAGATAAGTAATTGACTGTAAAAACAAAAGTGCTTGAAATTACATTTTTCCAAAAAATGCCTTATTTAGAATTAAACTTAATAAAAGCAAGCAGTCTTTTTAGTATTCAGCATCCAGTTTTCAGCGGTCAGCAGGGAGAAGCGTACCATAGGTACCAGAAGTGCCAGGAGTACCAGCTTCCTACAACTCAACCGTTTCTCAATTCCACAATTCGACATCATCTGACATCGGGCTTCCGGCTTTTTCCCATTCGTCATTCGTCATTCGAGAAATTCGTCATTCGAAAAAGGCTCAGTGATCTTTGCTCCCATAGGCTTGGCTCAAGCTCCCTGATCCAACTTCCGTCTCCCGGTCGTTCACGCATTTTCCCTCGTCTCTTGGTACGTCCACTCTATGCCCTGTGCCCCATCCTCTTTGCTTCCCTTCTTCCGTCTATTTAGTATTCAGCATTCAGGGGTCAGCGGGAAAGTGCGTTCCTCAGGCACTAACAGTGAGCCAGGAGTACCAGCTTCCTACAACTCAACAGTTTCACAATTCCACAGTTCAACACCATCACCATCCAACAGCGGCCATTTCAACGAATTCACCAATCCACATTTCAACCACTCCACCTTTTTCTTAACTTTCGAACCGAGATGTCATTATAATCATGCTGCTAATTATTGATAACTCGGACGCGATCTATCAATTCACCATCGTAATTGTTTTTATTACGGCTATCATTTTCTTTGTCGGAATGTACTGGTACTCAATCTCCCTGCAGAAAAGTATTCGGGAACGCGAACAGACCAAACAGTCCCTGTTGATCAGCTCCCATGACCTGCAAAACATGCAGTTGAAAAACCAGATTCTCGAAGCGGAAACAAAGGCACGGGAGGAAAAAACGTTGCGGCTCCAACAAGAAATCACGCTGAAAAATAACGAGTTGGTCACCTCAACCCTGATGCTGAATCAACAGCATAAATTCCTCGAAGAAGTAGGTCAATTGATCCGGGAAATTGAAAGCTCGGTCAATCCTACCAAATCGCAACTTCGACGGCTGAGTCGTCTGGTCAAAACCAATCTTTCGGTGGACAAAAACTGGGAGAATTTCCGAAAACAATTCGACCATGTACATCCAAACTTCGTGCGAAGAATTGAACACAATTATCCCGTGTTGACACAAAACGACCTGAGGCATTGTGCCTATATCCGGATGCGTCTCTCAACCAAAGAAATTGCCGAACTTATGAATGTAAATCCCACCAGTGTGCAGATTGCCCGGGTTAGACTCAAGAAAAAAATGGCGCTACCGGAAGAAGTCGATCTCAGAAGTCACATAATAAATTACTAAGTCTGCCCTATGATCGACCCAAAGATTTCGCAGGTTGATACCGGACTGCTCGTTGGCTACTTTATCATCGTGCTGATCATCGGTTATATCTTCGCCCGGCGAACCTCCACCGGTAGTGACTATTTCCTGGCCGGTAACCGGCTCAGGTGGACTGCCATTGGATTTTCACTATTCGCCTCCAACATATCCAGTTCTTCCATTATTGGTCTGACCGGACAAGCCTATGCCAGCGGGATTTCTATAGCGAACTACGAGTGGATGGCTACTTTGATCCTCGCCTTTATGGCTGTCTTCATTATTCCTATCTACCTTAAGAATAAAATAAGGACCGTACCACAATATCTCGAACTGAGGTTTTCCCCGTTTATCCGCAAATATTACTCGTTTGTCACAATCGTGCTCACCATCATTGTTGATATCGCCAGCAGCCTCTTTGCCGGAGCACTGGTCCTCAATGTATTTTTTCCGGAAATCCCCATTGTAACCGCTTGCTACGTGCTCGCCCTTATTTCCGGAGTATACACCGCTGCCGGTGGATTGGCAGCAGTGGTCTACACCGACATGTTGCAGGCGATCATTCTAATCATTGGTAGCTGTATCATGCTTTTCGCCGTGCTCGGTCAGTTTGATTTTAATTGGTTTGAAGCGATCGGCCAGATCGAAGAAAATCAAAAATCCTTCATTCGCCCGTTGTCCGATGAAAATTTACCCTGGTTGGGAACCACGCTGGGTGTACCCATCTTGGGATTTTATTACTGGACAACCAACCATTACGTTGTGCAGAGAGTATTGGGAGCTCAGAATATTCCCCAGGCACAATGGGGTGCATTGTTTGCCGGTTTTCTAAAGTTGACGGTCCTGTTCATTATCGTATTTCCAGGTATTTTCTCAGCCCAGCTCTTCCCAGATCTGGAACATCCGGATATGGTGTATCCTACTATGCTGGTCAATCTCATACCGGATGGGGTGAAAGGAATTGTTCTTGCCGGCCTCATTGCCGCGATCATGTCGAGCGTTGACTCTGCTTTGAACGGTACCTCCGCATTAATCGTCATTGATTTCATTCAGCCGGTCCGGAAGGACCTCACGGAAGACCAACTCGTTAAGTATGGCAGAGTTACCACTATTTTGATTATGGCATTTGCTGGCCTCTGGGCTCCCCTCATCGAAAACTTTCAGGGTTTGTTCAATTACCTTCAACAAGTACTTTCCTTCGTGGTACCGCCGGTTGTATGTATTTTTCTCCTGGGTATTTTTTGGAAGAAAGGCACGGCACTGGCGGCAAAAAACACGTTGATCTTTGGTCATCTTCTTTCGGTCATCTGCCTTTTCCTGGTTAATATCGGAATCATCAAAATTCATTTTACCATCATTGCTTCCCTGTTGACACTCCTCTGCATGCTTGGTTTCGTAATAATCAGTCACTTTTCCCCAGGAAAATTACCTGGTGAACTGCAAATCCTGACCTGGAACGGCCAGTACACCTATCAACCTAAAAATTACCCATGGTACTCGCAGGCCATTTTCATCGGGATTGTATTGACAGTGCTGACCCTTATCATAGTAGCAATCTATTGGTAATTTGAGTACATAACCTTTGATCCACCGATGAGTGCCTGCAATCAACCTCCCAACGCTCTTCATAATCGTGGGCGATTTATAACTTTATTATTACACATTCACTCGGTCACGTTTCCCTAATCGCTTAACCTCTTCTGTCAGAGATCGGTGTTGATCGATCCGGGAAATCGGTACAAGAAAAATATTTGTATGGCCCACATCGGTCAAGACCGGAGAACCTGAAACTCAACTCGATTTTAAACCTAATTAAATTTGGAAACAGACGGTCAGAAGCCACAGATAACTTGGTAAAAACGTATTACAAACCTATTACAGGAGGAATTATCGGGCACCGATCCGGAGAAAAACCATATATCATTACATACTGATATTCAGTGTTTTACAAACTAAACTACAGCTCATGTATCTTAGGATGGCTATTACACAATGCGATCGGTTGGCATCATTCATTATAGCAAGTCTTAAAGTTTTATTAACATTGTATAGAATTCCTCATTCTGGAGGGAAAGGAATCTATTGCTATTTTTTAAATCTTTAAACGAATCTTGTATGAAGCGTATGCTAAAGCTTTACCTGCCAAAGGTGCTGTTTACCTTGGCCATGATGCTCATGGTGCATCTGGTATCAGCACAAAGAACCGTAACAGGTGTTGTCTCTGATGCGGAATCTGGAGATCCCCTTCTGGGTGCCAGTATTCTCGTCCAGGGCACTTCTTCAGGTACCGTCACTGATTTTGACGGATCATATACCCTGGATGTGCCTGCGGGTTCAACAACCTTAATTTTCTCATACACAGGATATGGGACCCAGGAGGTGGAACTTGGTGATCAAAACACGGTCAACGTGACCCTTTCTGCCGGTACGGAATTAGAGGAAGTCGTAGTGACGGGATATGGAACCCAAAAAGCTAAAGAAGTAACGGGATCAATTGCGCACGTAGGTGCCGATGATTTTAACAATGGAAATATTAATAATGCCACCCAACTATTGCAAGGAAAAGTGGGTGGTCTCGTCATCGCTCGTCCCGGTGCAAATCCCAACCAGGGATTCAGCATTCGACTCCGGGGTCTTTCAACCGTTGGTGCAAGTACCGAACCGTTGATCGTCATCGATGGAGTGCTGGGTGGTGATTTAAATAGTGTGGAACCACAGGATATCGAGTCCATTGATGTTCTGAAAGATGGTTCAGCTGCAGCCATCTACGGTACCCGGGGGGCATCCGGAGTAATTCTGATCACCACCAAAAGGGGGCAAGCCGGACAGTCTACGGTCAACTACAGTGGACAGGTTACCTTTGAAACAAAGGATCGCGTCATTGACGTCTTGAGTCCGGATGAATACCGCGCTTTCGGAGGTGGTAACGACCTGGGAGCCAGCACCGACTGGTTTGATGAATTGACCCAAACCGGTGTTTCCCACTTACACAATCTTTCTCTGAGCGGAGGAAATGCACAAACCACATACCGTCTTTCCGCAAACTATCGTGACGTGAAAGGTATTGCCCGTACCACCGGATTTGACCGGGTCAACTTGAGGGCAAATCTGGTGCAGAAAGCTCTAAACGACCGGCTAACTATCACCGCCAACCTTTCCGGTAGTACGGAGGATGGTCAACTTGGTTTCGATGATGCTTTCCGCTATGCCACTATTCACAATCCTACCGCGCCGATCCGCTTCGATCCCAGCAATGCGGATTATGGAAGATGGGATGGATATTAGCAACAGGTGCTATTCGACTACTACAATCCGGTAGCAATCATCGAACAAAATGAACATAATAAAGAGATTAAAACCATTGCAGCCAATATCAGGGGAGATTATAGTCTGACCGACAATCTGACTTTTGGTCTCTTTTACTCTCAGCAACGTTCCAATGAAGTGGAGCAGTTCTATTATGACAAGAACAGCTTCTGGGTGGGTGAGAACCGGAATGGACTGGCCAGTCAGACAGATGAAGAAAAGAGAGATCAACTCTTTAGAAGTGAACTTCGCTACGAAAACGTATTTGGACGTAGCACTGAGTTTAATGCCCTGGTAGGATATGAGTATCAGGATTTCGAAAACGCAGGTTTTGGCTTGCAGGGAGGTGACTTCCTTACCGATGCCTTCTCCTTTGACAACCTGGGTGCAGCGAACGATTTCGCCAACGGATTAGGCTCTATCGGTTCATACCGCAACACCAATAAGTTGATTTCGTTCTTCGGCCGGGTCAACTTCAACTTTGGTGATAAGTTTTTTGCCACCGCCAGTGTACGTAGAGACGGTTCCAGCCGCTTCGGTGCAGACAACAAATGGGGGGTCTTTCCTGCCATCAGTGCCGGAGTTGATTTAGTGAGAGCTGCCGGAATCAGTGGTTTCAACCAATTGAAATTGAGAGCCGGATTTGGGGTGACCGGAAATAACGTAGGCGAAAGTTATCTGTCACTGCAAAGGTTCGGACCCCGTGGAAACTTCTTCTATAATGGAGCATTTGTTCCCAGTTATGGACCGGTTTCCAATCCAAACCCGGATTTGAAATGGGAGACAAAATCAGACTTCAATATTGGAGTTGATTTTGCCCTGCTTGATTATAAGTTGACCGGATCATTGGAATACTACAATGCTACCACGGATGGTGGTATCTTCCTCTTTAACGTGCCGGTTCCACCAAACTTGTTCCCGGAGACTTTCTTTAACGTAGGTAAAGTGTCCAATAGTGGTATCGAACTTGCCCTTGGATACAATATCAATCTGGGTGGCGATGCTAATTGGAAACTGGACTTCACCGGAAGCCGTTGGTTTGAACCGACTCTGGAATCACTTACCGACGAGTCGAGAGGGGTTAGTTTAGGAGGTTCCAGAACCGGTGCCAATCTGGGTTCTCCCGGACAGAATAATACACCACTCATCATCCTGGAGGAAGGTGCTCCGATCGGTCAGATCTGGGGACTGGTTCTTGATGAATCAAATCCTGTAACGGAAGACGGAAGTTGGAACTTCGTAGATGTTGATGGTGATGGTACGCAGGATGATATTGCGGACAGAGCCGTCATTGGAAATGGATTCCCGAAATATAACCTGGGTCTGAACAACAACCTGACGTTCGGAAATTTCGATGTCAATGTCTTTTTCCGGGCAGTTTTGGGTCATGACCTGGTGAATACATTCCGGGCCTTTTACGAGGCTCCCGGTCAGATCTCAGCCTATAACATTCTTAAAACTTCTGGTGAAGGCGATTTAAAAAATCTTACGGATCAGCCACAATTTTCCAGTTTTCATGTTGAAGATGCTTCCTTTGTTAAACTGGATAACCTGACGATCGGTTATAGCTTGCCCTCAGAGGGCTTACCTAATGGATTTTCCAAGATTCGCTTTTTTGTGACCGGACAGAACCTATTGACCATAACCGGTTATAAAGGAGTATCTCCGGAACCAAGATTGACTGACGAAGATTTCAGCAATTTCGGATCACTGGCTCCGGGTATCGATCGTCGAAACACCTACTTCAGTGCCAGAGGATTTACTTTTGGTATTAACCTCGGTTTCTAATTTTATAAAATTGAATACTAAACAAATGAAAAAATATAATTTCTCTACAAACTCCGTGGAACATTCTGACCGGTCCCACTGGGTAAAAATGGTCCTGCTGGCAGTCGGCTTTCTGGTCTTCTCTCCGGCATGTACAGACTTAGATGAAGAAATATATAGTGAGGTTACGGCTGAGAACTTTTTCCAGACCGAAGATGAATTAATCTCGGCTTTGGGTGCAGCTTATACCTCGTTGTATGGATATACCGGCAACTGGACGTCGGCACAAGAGGTATCCTCTGATGAAGTAGTGGTACCTACCCGCGGTCCGGACTGGGGAGATGGTGGACACTGGGTAAGAATGCACCAACACCTTTGGACTTCTGAAGACGATATCGTCAATGGTGCCTGGAACTTCCTTTTCGGAGGAGTCAGTGCCTGCAACCGGCTTATCTTCCAGTTTCAGGAGCTGGGCAATCCACTCACGGATCCTTTCATCGATGAATTAAGAGCTCTGCGTGGTATTTACTATCTCTGGTTGATGGACCTGTACGGTAACGTACCGATCGTAACCAAGTTTGCCGATGCCGATCCTAATCCACCTACCAACTCTCGTTCCGAGATTTTCGATTTCGTTGAATCCGAACTCACTTCAGCGCTACCTAATCTTAGTGCCAACGTGGATGCCAGTACCTATGGCCGGGTAAACCAAATGGTAACCCAGGTGGCTTTGGCCAAATTGTACCTAAATGCCGAAGTGTACAGAGGTACGCCACGCTGGGCAGATGCCATTGCTGCCTGTGATGCGGTCATCAATAGCGGTAACTTTTCATTGAGCTCTAATTATCATGACAACTTTGCCATCATGAATTCAGGGTCACCGGAGAATATTTTCTCTATCCCGTATGATGCGGTTTTTGCCGGAGGCTTTAACCTCGTTATGCAGACTTTGAGTTACATTAATCAACAGACTTACAATTTAGCTGCTCAACCATGGAACGGATGGTGTACGCTGGAGTCATTTTACAATTCATATTCAGACACTGACCTAAGAAAAGGGCAGGCCAACACTGAGACAGAAGATTATGCCCGTGATCCGGGTAACTTCATCGTTGGTCCTCAATTCAGCAGCTCGGGAGATCGATTGTTGGATGCCGGTACGCTTGCCAGTGGAACCGATCCGGATGGGGAACCTTTCACCTATCGTGATTTCATCAACGAACTCGCTCCTACCGCCTGGCGGGAAGCGGGAGCAAGGATCAAGAAGTATGAATTCGAAATTGGTGGCCAATCCAACATGAATAATGACTTCCCGATCTACCGCTATGCCGATGTTTTGCTCATGAAAGCGGAAGCGATCTGGAGAATGAATGGAAACTCACAAGATCCGGATGCATTAGCCCTGGTCAATCAGATCAGAACCCGATCAGGGTTGTCCGATTTGACCACACTGGATGGCTGTATTTCCTATAAGGACTATACCGGATCAGATTATAACTACGATCCGAATGATCCCATGGCTTGCGGCAATCCGGTGCCGGGTGGAGAATTGTACAACGAACGTGGCCGTGAGATGTTTTTTGAATCCCAGAAGAGATCAGATATGATCCGTTTTGGATTCTACAACGACTCCTGGTGGGAAAAGCCGGAAAGTCCCGAACACCGCAATCTATTTCCGATTCCGCGGAATCAGCTGGACGCTAATAAGAATCTAACCCAAAATCCTGGGTATTAAACCTGGGCATTTAACCAATAATCCTTCAATAAAAACCGGGAAAAATCCTTTCCCGGTTTTTTTTTTTCCTGGAATTCAGGTATTTCCATTATTCATCAAAAAAATTTTATTATTTATCATATTTAATTCATATTTATTACTTTAAACAAAAGCTATATTCTAATTTGGTGCAAATTA
>JAGQWZ010000387.1 GCA_020436835.1 Saprospiraceae bacterium
AGACGTGGTGGTACTCCTGGTACTTGTGGTACCCATGGTACTCTTCACCGCTGACCACTGAACACTGAATACTGAATACTTAAAAAGACGGAAGTCCGAAGACGGGACGCTGGATGCCAGATGCCCGATGCCGGCTAAAAGGCTAAGGCTGAGGCTAAGCAGACGTGGTGGTACTCCTGGTACTTGTGGTACTTGTGGTACCCATGGTACTATTCACCGTGACCACTGAACACTGAATACTGAATACTTAAAAAGACAGGAGTCCGAAGACGGGACGCTGGATGCCCGATGCCGGCCAAAAGGCTAAGGCTGAGGCTAAGCAGACGTGGTGGTACTCCTGGTACCCCTGGTACTTGTGGTACCCTTGGTACTATTCACCGCTGACCACTGAACACTGAATACTGAATACTAAAAAAGATCGATTTCTGGTACTCCTGGTACTTTTGGTACCCATGGTACTCCTCCACGGTACTATCCAATCGAATGCTTCGTTGTAAAAATTGGAAGAATCTTTGCTGATAAAGTGATCAAAGGATCCTGACCATGAGAATACTTACCCTTACAATTCTTTGGATCAGCCCGTTGTTCGGAGTCATCCGGGGCCAATCCGTCTGTCCATATGCTGAAAATCCGGTCACTTTGAGCAATCCGGTGATTGTTGGTAACGGCACTGCCGCCAGCTGTACCGAAGCTGCTTTACAAAGCGCTCTCAGCAGCGGTGGACATGTTCTCTGCAATTGCGGTCCCGATCCGGTGACTATCCAAATTGGGAGTACCCTGAACATTGCGAATAATACGGTTTTGGACGGCGCAGGAAAAGTCACCCTGGATGCTCAGGGACTGAACCGGATTATTGATAAATCCAACGGTATCAATCTAACCGTGCAAAGGATTTCCTTCATCAATGGAAAAGCACCCGGACCCAATGGACACTTTACGAATGAATGTGGAGGCGCCATTCTCGCCCGGGGTGGTGGAGTCTTCAAGGCGATCGAATGTCACTTTGAGAATAACACGGTCACCAGTACCAACGGATCGGATATTGCCGGAGGAGGAGTATATGTTTTTGGTGAAAGTCAGGGAATCTTTTCTGCCTGCACCTTTATTAATAATTCGGCAAGTAATGGTGGTGCCATTGGTGGTCTTGGCAGTGATATTATTATCGCGAATTGCAAGTTTTACCGCAATGCAGCCCTGGGTAATGCCGGGGGATTGCGTGGCCACGGGGGAGCTATCAATCTGGACGGAGTGGAAATCGCCGCCGCCAATAAAATCTATTCCGTCTGCGGAAGCGAATTCATTGAAAACAATGGTCAGGCGCAGGGAGGCGCCTCCAACACGGTATTCTCAGACAACGTAGGAGCCAGGCTGGAAATGGATCAATGTTATTTCGAAGACAACTATTTGCGGGCCGCCGATGCCGGAAATGGTGGAGCAGTGTTTCATGTGGTGGATGATCTGGATGGGGGATATAGCGAGATGCAATTCAGTGTCACCCGTTCCACCTTTTATGCAAACCATTGCAATCGCCAGGGAGGTGGTTTATGGGCCACAATAAACGGGCAGGGAGTAATAGAAAACTGCACTTTCTTCCGGGATAGCGCGGTGAATCCAAATCATGGGCTTGGAGGAGCCGCCTCCCTACTGGTCAGAACCGATAACCAGGGAGGCTGGACCGTACGTAATAACACTGTAGTCAACAACTACACTGGTCTATTCGGGGGTGTATTTGCCAATCCGGTAGCCCCCACTACCTGGCACAACAATCTCCTTTTTGATAACCGGACTTCCGGAAGTAATCCCTGGGTCGGCCTGAATGTAAACCGAACCATGGACACCCAGTTAGGTACGAACATCCAGTGGCCCCGATACCGCCCCAACAATAGTGAAGATACCAAAGCAACTACCGCTTCAATTTTTACTGACGGACAGGTCGAAACCCAATTAATCTACCAGGGTGGCCCTACTCCTACCCTGGCCCTGGCAGGCAGTGGTCAGGCAATGGGTACAGGAAGTGGCTGTCCCTCCACCGATCAACGATTGGCACCGCGTTCCTCCGGTTGCGATCTGGGAGCATTTGAATATAATGCAATGACCGTACCCTCTGGGGTAGAAATAACGGGCTATCAACTTGGCCACAAGAACTTCATCTACACTAACACTATCAACTCCGATGCGATCATTTTAGACGGAGCCGGTTTTACGATGGAGGCAGGCAATGAGACCTTTCTGAATCCAGGATTTGAGGTCCGGCTGGGAGCAGAAGTTGAGATCAACTAATTACAGAAGCGTAAGTTTAAACTAAGCAGCCGGCATCCTGCAAATTACGAACGATTCTCTTCACTGTAAGATGATGGAAAAATCACCAATTTCCCGAACTGGATAGATCAGAATTGAGCTTGCTTGGGATCAAAATTAAACAAATGATACACACCTTTTTGCTGGTGATGACAACGTTCCTCAGCTTTCATTTTACGGCCCAGGAATAGAATCCGACATGTGGTGCCACTGCCCATCTCAATAGGACCGTCTACCGCTTAGGAACTTGTGTAGACTTAAGATCGGCTACACGCATGCAACCTGAACATGGGATAAGGCTTTAAAGAAATTAGTGAAGATTCAATTTAGATGATTTCCAAAGAAAGAGAATTAAGGTACTGCAGCCACGAACAATTCTCAGGGAAAAACAAAAATCCCTAAAGCATAAGCAATAGCGCATTTCTTTTCGGCAGGTGCCAGACTCCAATCGATCAGGCCACCGTGGAAGCCAATGAAATCAGAGCTTTTCCACACCGGCATTGACTCAAAGGATACCTCCTTCTGAAAAATTTGAGAACAAAGAATATAACCCCATTCCCAGGGAAAGCCCTCGATTGAAGTAAAGACATTTTTAGAAATCATTCAGTAGGGTGATGCAAAAAGCAAGCACGTGGGTCCGGCCACAATTGCCGTTGGTTCAAAATAATCGTAGCTTAATGTACGATTAATGTCAAATCGTGATAGTGAACACTTTTCAAGATCTTCATTTGAAGCTTCTCCGGATGCCCGAAAAGACAGAATCGTCGAAAAGTAGCCAGCCACTAACAATCTAAATGAGGCAGTCTGCCCCTAAGGACAGCCGACTGCTGGTGGTTCACAAAAGATCACAATATGTCAAAAATAGAAAGAATAAAAAGCTTCGTAGAAATAATTGGGATTGTTTCTGTCGTGATTTCTTTAGTTCTCGTGTGGAAAGAAATGGAGCAAAATAGAATACTTGCCGAGGCCAATTTCGATTTAATGATTACTGAAAATAGTCTATTGGCAAATCAGACTATTGCTGAAAATCCAGATGTGTGGCTTAGAGGATGTGCAGATGATTCGCTCTCAGCACCGGAGCTGGTGACTTTTAAGGCAATGGTTGTAAATAAAAACGATGTAACCTTTTATCGGGTGGTAAAATCCTTGCGAATTAAAGAGACCGGTACTTCCCAATCCGATTGGGCTGAATTCGTTGGATTTCTTCATGATAATCCGGGCGCCAGAAAAGTGTGGACGGAAAGAGAAAAAACATTAAGCGCTTATCGAGAAAAAATGGGAATGGCAGGAATCAATACCTGGTTCAGAGATATTCAAGCGGCATTAGAAGGACTTGACAAAGAGGGAGGCCAAATTAAAGATCATTGAAACACGGTAAACAAACAGAATAAATTCATGATGACAGATATAAATTCTATGCATGGGCAGCAACCGTTCCTTAGGTCATTTTTTACAGAGATAAAAAATGAAATATCATCAGAATAAAGCGGCCATTCACCATCTAACCTTTGCCTTTTTGAGCTCATCCGGAATCGGAAGGACAGGGATAGCCTTAACTGCAAAAATTGACCGTTTCGAACTTGCGAAAGATTCGATGATCTATGACTTGCTCTTTAAGATAATTCCCAATACAACAGCAAATTTACGAAATGTCAGTGCATGTAGAGCAATGATCACCTTTCTACCCACTTTCATGGCATTAAAGCGAAAATTATGATCAATACCAAGTATGCTATACTTTCTCTCATTCTATTTCTCAACTTAACCTGTGAAAAAGATTTTTCTGATCAATACCCATATGTTCAGCCGGTAGCGATCGATGATGGCTTAGATGTAGATTCGCTAAAAACCGTTGGCATTGATGAAAACATGCTTCGCAAAGCGGTAGGAAGAATTGAAAATGGCAAATATGGAGAAGTACATTCAATGCTTATTTACAAAGACAACAAACTGGTGTTTGAGGAATATTTTAAGGGTCACACTTATCAGTGGGATTCTCCCGGTCATTACGCCAATTTCGTAACCTGGAACAGGGAAATGCAGCATTGTATTCATTCCGATACTAAAAGCATCACATCTCTTTGTATCGGTATTGCCATCGATAAAGGATTTATTGGCAGTGTTGAACAGTCCATATTCGATTTTCTACCTGATTTCACTCAATATAAAAAGGACGGAAAAGAGGATATCACGATTGAACATCTTTTGACCATGACTTCGGGACTGCAATGGGAAGAATGGAAAATTTCTTTGTCCAGCATGGAGAATGATCAGATAGCCATATGGTTTTATGAAGATGGACCTATCAATTATGTACTTCGTAAG
Source organism: Saprospiraceae bacterium (assembly GCA_020436835.1). Classification (GTDB taxonomy): domain Bacteria; phylum Bacteroidota; class Bacteroidia; order Chitinophagales; family Saprospiraceae; genus JABDMH01. Next base: position 4,624 of record JAGQWZ010000387.1, read on the forward strand.
CAATTAGTAGCTACACCAGGCACACATTTTAATTATTCCGGTGGTGATATTCAGCTTTTGGCAGAAATACTAAAAAATGCAACCGGTATGAATTTAAATGAATTTTCCAGCAAATACCTTTTCGAACCAATGGATATCAAGTCCTATGAATGGTGGTTAATTTTTCCTTCAGGAGAAATCCAGGCTGCAAGTGGGCTCAAATTGACACCCAGGGCGATGGTAAAGGTGGGGGCTATGATGCTGAATGGAGGAAACTGGAACGGAAATCAAATCATTGCGGAAAATTGGGTTGACAAATGCATGTATCCGTACTCAGGAAACGACGGGATTAAAGTACCGGGTGAGGATTTAGGAAAAGTCGGATATGCTTATACCTGGTGGACAAAGAGTTTCGACTATGACCGAAAGTCATTGCACTGGTATTCAGCACTTGGCTGGGGAGGGCAGAAAATAAGCGTTTTACCCGAATTAAATATGGTCATTGTTTTTACTGGTGCGAACTACCGCTCCAAAGTTCATAATTTTGAAATCATCGAGCGATTTATCCTGCCGGCGTTACGTTAACCTGAGGAAATGCGAATCTTTTTTGCTATCATTCTATGTTTGTCCTCCCTACCCGGGGTAAGTCAGAAGGTTGCGGAAAAGGAAACATCTTATGATAAAGGAAAGCTAATCTTCGGCTTTCAGACCGGTGCCGGCTGGGCTTACGAGGATGAGAAGCATTTATTTCATACTTCTGTTTACCTGACTGCTGACTATGGCATCGGAACTAAATTATTTGTTCAATTTGCCCCTCAATATTCCATACTATGGAAATGGAAAGAACATTATCTGACTTTCCCCATTCATCTCAGAAAACAATTTGCTTCGAGACTGAGTCTCTATGCTGGACCTGCTTTGATATTTGACGTCGGATTTTTTAAAGATCTTGGTGTCTCGGGTGGGGCTTATTATAATTTAAGTGAGAAATCTGCCCTGGCAATCTCAGCTTATACGTTCACTCTATATGATTATGACATAGATTTTCTGTATATACCGGTTACGATTTCATATCGGTTTAAATTTTAATTAATTTATTTCAGATCAAGCTTTTAAAACTGCAAACAATGATCATTGATGTACACACCCACATTAACAATTACCATGAAGAAAGAGTCACGTCTATCGAGGACAATCTCAAGAAGTTAACCGATACGATGCTTCAAAACAATGTTGATTATTCCCTGGTATTGACATCTTACAAAGTAAATGAACACAGGCCAAGTACAAAGCAAGTGATCAATGTGATCAAACAAATAAAAAACCTGGGAGCCGTGGCTGGAGTGAGTTATCTAAATTACAATCATTGGGATATCCGGGAAATTGGTGAATATCTGGGGGCTGGCCTGATTAAAGGATTAAAATTCTATCCGGGTTATGAACCCTTTTATCCCAATGACAGCAGACTGAAGGTCTGGTATGAAATGGCGATCGAATATGACGTGCCTGCGATGTTTCATTCGGGGGATACTTATGCGCCAACGGGAAGAGTAAAATATTCTCATCCCCTCCATCTTGATGATCTGGCCGTGGATTTTCCTGATCTGAAAATTGTCATTTGTCACGTCGGGAATCCCTGGATTAAAGACTGTATGGAAGTAGTCTACAAGAATAAAAATGTCTATGCCGATATATCGGGTTTGGTATTAGGTGATTTTTCGGAAAAATTCGAACGTTTTTTAAAAAACGAAATTGAAGAAATGATCACCTATGCAGGAAACCCCAATTATTTACTGTACGGAACCGACTGGCCCATTTCCAATATGAAATCCTACCTGAATTTCATGAATCAACTGGATATTAAAGAGGAAAGCAAGGAGTTGATCTATTGGAAAAATGCATCGGAGTTGTTTAAGATCGATGTGAACGCACTCTAATACTCATCCTGTCTGAACCAATCTATACCAGGATCTGATCTCCTCTGATTCATCATTGACAAATAATGATGTGGTACAACTTTAAATAGTGTTAGATTAGATCAGGAAAGGCAAAGACGGAGTAACGAAATGGTGAACAGCGTAAGATTGAGATATCATTAAAGAGTACCAAAAGTACCACAGGTACCAGGGGTACCACGAAGTCTGATTCGCCTTAGCCTTCTAGTCGGCCCCAGACAACCGGTAGCGGACACCACAAGTTCCAGGGGTACCACCACGTCCGCTTCGCCTTTTCCTTAGCCTTTTAGCCGGGCTTCCGGACACCGGCATCTTCATACCAGCTTTTCCTTAAAAAAATCGATCGTCCGCTGCCAGGCCAATTTGGCCGCTGCCTCATCGTATCTGGGAGTGGTATCATTATGAAAGCCATGGTTCGTATCCGGATAGATGTACACCTGGTAATCCTTATTATTAGCTTTCAACGCTTCTTCGTAGGCTGGCCATCCGGCATTTACCCGTTCATCCAGGCCGGCATATTGCAGTAGCAGGGATGCCTGGATATCCGGTACTTCGGAAGCATCAGGCTGGCCCCCGTAGAAAGGAACGGCCGCTTTCAGGTCCGGAATGTTGACCGCCATCATGTTGGAAATCCAACCACCAAAACAAAAGCCAACTACTCCGATATTGCCGTCGCATTCCGGATGCGATTTCAAATAATCGAATGCAGCAATGAAGTCCTCTAACATTTCATCCCGGTCCCGTTTTCGCTGCATCTCCCGGCCCTCATCGTCCGTACCCGGATAACCACCCAAGGGGTACAGCGCATCTGGTGATATGGTGATAAACCCTTCGAGGGCCGCCCTCCTTCCAACATCGGCAATGTGCGGATTGAGACCACGGTTCTCATGAACTACGACAATGCCGGGCAACTTTCCGGAATGATCTACCGGACGGGACAACTGAGCGCCCATCTCACCGGCACCATCGGGTGAATTATAGGTGATCCTTTCTGTTTTTAACCGGGCATCATCTTCCGGTACCTGGATCGTATCCTGATAATTGGGCATAATGTAGTCCAGCAACGCCGGCAAAGTCAGACCTCCGACCGCATAGGCGGAAAGACGATCGACAAAATCCCGACGAGTTAATTGATTGTGTGCATATTGATCATATAGATCAAATACATCCTGGCTGATATCTTTTTTATCTAATTTCTTCATGACTCCTTTTCCTGGTTAGTTTCTTGAAATTAACGGTTCATACCTTCAATTCCAAATGGAAAAATGTCACCGGGCATATTTTGTGGCCGGATGGGATCACCCTACCGTTCCAGATTTATTGTGCTGGTTGATGACCTTTTCTGATCCGCTCCTATCCACCTTTGTTAATTATTATTTCTGACCAGTAAAAGACCATACCTATGAAAAAAATAGTATTGCTATCACTCCTGTTTATGACACCGGCAACTGCTTATCTGCAGTGGGAGATGTCATCCATCTACCGGGATGCTTCCGGTTACTTTCAGGCGATCCTCGATCAGGACGTCGAAAAGATCATGACCTATTTGCATCCTGCATTTACGGACTCTCCGGAGTCGGAAGAAATTATCGCAGAATATTTTTACACTCTTGGAGATCCGGAAAGTGGGATCCAGTTTAAAGACATCAGCTTCCAGAGCGCAAGTGATATTGTGAAACATAAAAACCTCTCGTACCGGGCCGTCTTCTTTCGTTTCACCCTGCTGGTAAATCTGGATGACGAAGATGCTGATCCCGATCTATGGCTGGAAATGCTTGGTCAGCAATATGGAGAGAAGAATGTGAAACACCATGTCGACAAGGGCCAGATTACCGTAAATGGAGTGGATGGAATGTACGCATTCAAAAACTCCGAAAACGAAACCTGGAAGTTCATTAATGCACAGGCACTATACCTCATGGAAGACATTATCCCCGAAGTCGTTCTCAACGCTTTTGCCGTCCCATTAGCCGAGTGGCGGGTTAGTAACCTCTAAACCACTATCAAAGGGGGTAGAATCTATTCCCTTTAATTGTGTACTTAGTAGTTGTTGATCTATTTTTAGGTTGCTCCGGGGGATTTAGCTACCCCCGGAGTTTTTCTCGTTGATATTTTCGCTCTCCCCCGATGCACACCCTCAAGCTTTCACCCCTACGGGGCTCTCCGCTGATACTCAACTTTATTACAAATATTTTGCCCCGCCGGGGCTATTAGAATCAATACCGTGCAGCTTAGGTGATGCAAGTCGGCGAACGTAGATTCGCCGCTATCACTACTGACAAGAAATTGAATTCATTAACAATATCAATTCATCGAC
>JAGQWZ010000388.1 GCA_020436835.1 Saprospiraceae bacterium
AAACGGAGTCGTAAGCCTGATCTGTTGGTTTGAACTTTAAGAGGGTATGAGCGATATAAACACCAACCAATGCATAGATCCCCGCCATAATCCCCGCCCAGCCAGATAGAGACAAAAACTTGGAGGAACGCTCCATCATCGAACGGATCTCCGCCAAATCTCCTAAATAATCCTGCTGATTTTTCATTGAAAAGTACTTTGAAATGCAAAGTTAATAAAAAATCAGATTGAGTGCTGGTTTTTCTATCCTTAGAACATATGGATATCGTGGCGGCCATACCAAAGAGAATTAAAGGCATTGATATGTGATGGAAATCCAGGCGAGCCGGTAAGAAATGAGAGTTGCTGAAAGAGGTAGTAAGGATTATGAAGGGGTATGATCTCTCCTTTGTTTCCCTTTTTATATAGTGTCGCCCAGAATGATCAGTTCTTTTCTCTCAAATTTCTGAGCATCCGGTCTCCAACCGTTATTTTTCGCATACTGTCGGCGATGCCGGTTTCGCCCAGGTATTTTAGCGTGTATCCCGCCGTACACAGGCAATCTCATGACCCAATTTCTTCCTCTGTGCACTTTTTTGCTTTTTATTAATTACATAGACCTATTCCGTGGGTTTAAGAATTTGTACCTGGATGGGCATATATGATTAGCTCCTTCATTTATATTTCTACTAAAATTGATTCACCGATGCTGAAATCCCTGCATGTCCATTGCCATCTTTCGTGCAAAGTGATTTTACCGGATTCATTTATAGCCGGAGAAGAAATACATTTTCCCGTCATCAGTTCAAAAGCGGTATTTAGATGTTGATAGGTAAATTCAAGTTGATCATTTACTATTTTACCAACAATGAAACCTCTGATAATTTCACCTCCGTGATATTCGGCCCAGATGCATTGCTCCTGCTGATAATAATGAAAAATAGTCGCATCGGAGACTTCTCCATTGTCCGAATTGGATAAAGATTTAAATTTTTTATTATTCAGGTTAATCACTAGTTTATTCATACAGTTATTTCAAACAGTGCTCCTGGAGATCACCATTAATGCATTGATAATCCGAAAGATTTGGCGACTTCACGAGCCATTAGATTTTCCATTTCCAGGATGATCTCTTCCATGCTTTTTTCATGATAAAGATTATTCAGCTCATAAGGATCGGTTTCCAGGTCATAGAGCTCATTTTTATTCTCGTGTTTGAACCACCTGATATATTTATATTTCTCTGTTCTCAGCGCTTTGTAATCGGTATCAATTAACCAGGGCATTGGATTCTCATAACTGTAGTATTCCATTAAAAATGAAGTTCGCCATGGCTTTGTATTTTCTTTGAAAAGGGGAATGAATGAATCTCCCTGGATGCTTGGATCTACCGCTGCATGCGCGAGCTTCAAAGCAGTTGGAGCATAGTCAATCGAAAGTACAAATTCATTCACCCTGGTTGCCGGCTTGATCAATGGGGGATAGCGAACCAGCAAAGGGGTGCGAACAGATTCCTCATAAGGTAGTCTTCGTTCGATACTTAAACCATGCTCTCCGTAGAAGTAACCATTATCACTGGTAAAAAGAATAAAGGTTTGATTAGGAATTTCTCTGTCTGCCAACGTCTTCAGAATGGCTCCCAGCCCCTCGTCAATCGCAAGGAGCATTTCTGACCGGTCCCTTATGGTTTCATCGGATGTAAAATGGTCCAACAGGGCATTCCCAAACGTCGAAAGTATTTCCGGTGCGTTTTTTTCGATTAAAGCCTGACCAACGACACTTTGAGAATCAATTTGGGAATAAGAATTTATTGCATTCCTGCTTCTTACAATCGTTGCGTCGCGGTACCTGCCTTCGTGTCTGGGCGCGGGTGTAAATTGTGGCTTAGACGTAAGATCGATTGCTCCGTTGTCCAGTTGCCGGAGATCCGGATGAATCACTTTATGGCCAAGGTAAAGAAAAAACGGCCGTTCATGGTTCTTCTGGATAAAGTTCACAGCCTTCTCTGTCAGTATATCAGTGACATATCCCTGAATGGTGTCCAATTGTCCATTTTCATAGAGCACCGGATCGATACTCCGGCCCTGACCTGGCAGGCAGGTCCAGTAGTCATATCCCGGCCGCGGTGATGCATCATTGCCCATGTGCCATTTTCCAATATGTGCCGTTTCGTAACCGGCTTTCTGGAGTTCTCCCGCAAAAAGACTTAATTTATGACTGGCCTGATCCCTGGCAACATTATCGATAATGCCGTGCCGAGAGGGATACTGACCCGTGAGGATGCTGGCCCGGTTGGGAGAACATAAGGGAACTACCTGATAGGCATTTTCAAAGAGCGCCCCCTCGTGTGCGAGCCGGTCGATGTTGGGTGTCTGTAAAAACGGATGTCCCATCACCGATAATTCATCCCATCGCAGGTCATCGACGACAATCATTATGATGTTCGGTTTTGAGGAGTTACTTCCCGTTGGATTATTTTCATGACGTTCTACTCGACCACAGGAATAAAATAGGAATAGTGCCATGTAGATTAGGAGCAATTTCCTGCCTGAAAGATGACTCGCTTGATTTTCCATTTTTACTCTTCGATTGCAAACTTGGGTTCGAGGAAGAAAAACACCATCCCAAATCCAATTTTTTAATTTGAATGCCAAGAAAAAAACGTCTTCAGAGATTACAGTTTGTTGATCAAAAGATAAAAATATCCATTCCTTCAGGAACGAAACAGAATAACGGGAAAATATGTATCTTACTGTCTGCCATTAGAGTCTGTTTCAAAAGAATAATTTATGAAAAGAAGAAATTTTGTGCGCGGTGTCGCCGCCGGAACACTGGGTGCAGCTGCACTCGGTACTGCCGAAGCCGGTTCGGTCAATAGGAAAGGATCAGCAAAAAGAAAGGTATTGATGAAAGTTGGTTGCCAATCAGGTGGGACAACGATCGAAAACCTGGAGTTTAAAGCCCGGCATGGCGTATATAATATCGATGGGGGTAGTCCAGAGATCATCGAAGGTGTGGGTTGGGATTTGGAGGACTCTATGCGTAAAAGGGAGGCATGCGAAAAATACGGAATCAGTCTTGATGCCTATCATCTTCCCCTTACATCTGCAGGAATAGACCGGGTTAAATACCCCAATATGATGTTGGGTAAAAGCCCTGAACGTGACCGGGAAATCGAAATAATCCAACAGATGATACAGGTAGCCGGAAAAACCGGTGTCGGATTATTGAACTATAATACGACCATTCACAGAGTCTTGCGCACGGAATCTACGGTTGATGCCAAAAGGGGTGGAGCAACTTACAGCACCTGGAATTATGAGAAAGCCCTGCAGGGGGATCAATCAAAAACCATCGCAGGAGATGTTTCGGTCGATGAAGTTTTCGAACGGATCAAATACATCCTGGATCGAATCATCCCGGTGGCTGAGGAATATAAAGTGAAATTGGGGAATCATATCGCAGATCCTCCAACTCCCGTGGGATTTCGGGGAATCACCAGGTGGAATAGCCCGGATGTTTTTGCCGGTATGAAGCGCTTTGCCGAACTATCCGACAGTCCTTATCACGGGTTTAATTTTTGTATCGGATCCATAGCGGAAGGCTTAAAAGATCCGAAAACCGAAATTATTCCCATCATAAAATACTTTGGAGAGAGGAATCAGATTTTCAATATTCATTATCGAAATATAAAAGGTGGTTGGAATAATTTTCAGGAAGTATACCCCGACAACGGAGATATGGATTTTCTGGAAGTCATGCGAGCGCTTCGAGATGTAGACTATGATGGCATGGTTATGCCTGATCACGTGCCAAAGCATCCGGCTGAAGGCAGTGGCCTCCAGGCTTTTGCTTTTGTTTATGGTTATATTATCGCCATGATTCAGGCGGTGTCTGCGGAAAATATGAGTTAGATTCGGATTTATGAAACAGGATTATTGCCTGATCATTTCTGAATAAATTCATTTATTTCTTGGGAATGCCTTTTATTCACATTTGGGGTGAAACAATTTCCACCAGGTTAATTTGATATCTTAGAGTTGAATCAGGATGCGGAAATACCTGTTCGCCCTGCCTCCTGCTCAATTTTGGCGGTACAATTATTTCTTTTATTTCACCTTTTCTCATTCCCACCAGGGCTTCGTCAATTCCTTTTATTGCCTGATTACCTCCTATCAGAACCTTCACCGGATTAGGTAGTTGGCGGGAGTCAAAGAGAAGAGAATCATTCATGTAAAACATCTTTTCATGAAGGAGTATTTCCTGGCCAACCCTTGCCGTCCGGCCACTTCCTTCTCTAATCACTCTATATTTTAACCCACTTTCACTCACCGAGAATCCATCCTTGTCGACCCCTGGTTGATGTTGACAACCCATAATTATCAGCATTAAGAGAACCGGTCTGAAATGCGATCTTTGGATGACCATTGAGAATAATTCCATGACAATCAAATATAGCCTAAAATATGGGTTCGCTAAGTTGACCTTTACTCCGGATCATCCATCCACTAACTGAACATTTTGACCTATTCTATAGTTAAATCCTTCGGAGTGTCTTTCTCACATATTTGGACTTCTGATGCAAAAATTTGATGCAATTATTATCGGATCCGGACAGGCTGGCAACCCCCTTGCTTTTAGATTGGCAAAGGAGGGTATGAAAGTAGCCCTTATTGAAAAGGGTCCGTTTGGAGGTACCTGTGTTAATGTTGGTTGTACTCCAACTAAAGCCTATGTAGCCAGTGCCCGTCGTATCTGGGATGCAAAGCATGGCCTGGAGCTCGGTATACACATACCAACCGGAGTTAGGGCAGATTTAAAATTGATAAAACAACGCAAGGAAAAGATAGTCGCAAAATCCCGGGATGGAATTGCCCAGGGCATTAGTGAAAATGAACATATCACTTTTTTTGATGGGAAGGCAAGTTTTACCGGTCCAAAATTGGTACTGGTAAATGATGCGCAATTAACGGCAGAAGAGATCTATATCAACGTTGGTACTTCACCCAGGATTCCGGACGAATTTAGAGATCCCTCCTTTTTGACTAATGAATCGATTTTGGAACTGGAAGACCTGCCCGAGCACCTGATGATTATTGGAGGAGGTCCGATCGGACTTGAATTTGCTCAGATGTTTCGCCGGTTCGGTAGTAAGGTGACCATCGTTGAACAGAGAAAGAATCTGGTGCAGCGGGAAGATTTGAAAACGAGCGAATCGATCCTGCAAATCCTTAGGAATGAAGGGATCAGGGTCCACCTGGAGACCACCTGTATTCGGGCCGGTGTAGAAGAAGAGGACAAAATCTGTCTGCATTTAGAATCCAAATCCGCAAATGAAATATTGAGGGGTTCGCATCTTTTGCTTGCGATGGGCAGGAAGCCGAACACAGAGCATCTCGGTCTGGAAAAGGCGGGAATTGCGAAAGATGATAAGAGTTTTATCAGAGTGAATGACTATCTCGAAACCAGTATACCTGGGGTATTTGCCCTGGGAGATTGCAATGGCCGGGGAGCGTTTACCCATACCTCCTACAACGACTACGAAATTATTGTCGCCAATAAGTTTGAGGGTGGGGATAGAAAGGTTACGGACCGGATCCAAACCTATGGAATATACATTGATCCTCCTTTAGGACGTGCAGGTTTGACCAGCAGGGAGGCAGAGGCTCAAGGTTATAAAGTCCTGGAAGCAAACTACGACATGAATAAAGTTTCAAGAGCGATAGAGAAAAATGAAACGCAAGGATATATGAGTGTGCTGGTTGATGCAGACAATGAAAAGATTTTGGGAGCTGCTGTTCTTGGTGTAGGGGGAGATGAGATCATAAGCAGTATCCTCAATTTAATGTATGCCGGTAAGTCGTACAAAATTATTCGGGATTCGGTAGTTCCACACCCCACTGTATCCGAATTAATTCCAACTATGCTCCAATCTTTGCAAGAAGCGTAATTTGCCCTAAAATCTGTCCTCTATCCGCGATACGAAATCATGAGTAAATCAAGTGACATTAAAAAATTGATATCAAAATTCCTGGAAACACGCCAAACTACCTCCCGGATTTGTGAACCACTGGCAATTGAAGACTACATTCCACAGCCCATACCCGACGTTTCACCACCAAAATGGCACTTAGCTCATTCTACCTGGTTTTTCGAGCAGTTAATTCTGGTCCCGTATTATTCGGCGTATAAAATTTTTAATCCCCAATTCTCCTATCTCTTCAATAGTTACTATAATAACCTGGGAGACCGGGTCTTGCGAAAGAACAGAGGGTTTCTCACCCGGCCCACGGTTGCTGAAATTTATGAATTCCGTAGCTATGTCGATGAGAAAATGCTGGAATTTATGGAGCGACCGGTATTACCGGAAGTTCTGGAAACCATAGAAATTGGGATTAATCATGAGCAGCAGCATCAGGAATTATTGGCTTATGATATAAAATATATACTTGGGTCTCAGCCTTTCTATCCGCCACTGGGAGATCTTTTTTCCCCACCAGAACAGAAATCTCAACAAAGTTGGCTAAAGATCGATGGGGGAATAAAGGAGATCGGGGCAGAGGGTGAGGGATTTGTTTTCGACAATGAATTACCGAGGCATCAGGTGTTGATCCGTGATTTTGAGATCAGTAACAGGCTGGTATTGAATGGAGAATTTGTAGAATTTATTGACAGTGGGGGATATCAAAATTTTAATTATTGGCATTCCGAAGGATGGGATATAATTCAATCAGAGGAAGTGATGGCGCCATTGTACTGGGTGAACGTTGATGGTGAATGGTGTCACTATACTTTTAAAGGATTGCAAAAGCTGAATCCCAATTTGCCTGTGATGCATCTTTCATACTACGAGGCGTTTGCTTATGCCCAATGGAAGCAATGCCGGCTGCCTACCGAGTTTGAATGGGAAGCAGCCTCATTCTCCTTTGAGTGGGGAGATTTATGGGAGTGGACGGAATCGGCCTATCTTCCTTATCCCGGATATAAAATACCACAAGGAGCAATAGGGGAGTACAATGGAAAATTTATGATAAATCAAAAGGTTTTAAGAGGTGCTTCCGTAGCTACTGCATCGGGTCATTCGAGAAATACATATCGCAACTTTTTCCACCCTTCTGCTCGCTGGATATTTTCCGGTCTTCGGTTAGCCAGATAATATTACAAACATGAATGAATTCCGCAAGCATGTCATTAGAGGGCTTTCCGGCAGGCCGAAAAAACTCTCGTCTCGCTATTTCTATGATGAACGGGGAGACGCTCTATTTCAGAGAATAATGAAATTGGAAGAGTATTATCTGCCGGAATTTGAGATGGATATTATCAGGAATCAATCTGAAGATATTGCCTCACTACTCGCATCTGCCACAAAGCGCCTTAAGGTCATTGAACTTGGAGCAGGCGATGGCAGTAAGATTCAGCACCTGCTCAAGTCTTTCAGCACTTTTATTCCGGAGTTAGAATATGTGCCTCTGGATATTTCCGAAAATATCCTCCTGAAGAATAAAGCTAATTTGAACGAATTTTTACCTCAGGTTCAAGTGCAGCCGGTCGCAGGAGATTATTTCCAGACTTATCCGGAAGTAGTGAGGGAAAAGGCCTGCAGGTTAGTCTTATTTATGGGAAGCAATATTGGAAATTACCTTTTGTCGGAAGCCATTGATTTTGTCAGAAAATTGAGTGCCGGCCTTGATGAGCATGATTATATTTTGATTGCTTTTGACCTGGTAAAAGATCCCAGAAAGATCTTAAAAGCCTACGATGATAGCGCCGGGGTGACCAGGGCATTTAACCTAAATTTATTGCTCCGGATTAACCGGGAACTAGGGGGCAATTTTGACTTGGATAAATTTGAGCATTTTCCTACTTACAATCCGTCTACCGGAATTACGACCAGCTTCCTTATCAGCCAGGAAAAGCAGGAATGTCAGCTGGGAACCGGCGAGACATTCTATTTCGAAGCCTATGAGTCGATACAGACCGAAGTGTCAAAGAAATATTTCCGTGAGGAAATTAGTTACCTGGCCCAGGAAAGTGCACTTCAAATCTCACGATGGTTTTATAATCAGGATGGGTCTTATGCCTTTGTTCTGTTTGAAAAGTGATCACTGCTGACAATCAGTTTTTGCCAGGGGCATCTTGGTGGAGAAGGAAATCGCTTTACGGTTTCTGAATTTGGTTCCGGCTTGGCTCATTGGCCCATATCCTTCGATAAGCCGGTCTTGCACATGCATAAAGGCAACTTCACGGCTACTTTCAACTCCCTCGGAATAAAAGGTATAGGTGCCTATCAGCGTGTCAACGATCAGTTTTCCCGTAAAGGCACCCTTGTTGGCATCCTTGCCACTAAAGGCGTAGGTTAAATTCCCCCTGACCTCACTACCGGTATCTGTAATCTCAAATTCAATGGAATTTTCATCGTCACGATATTCGTAACATCCTTTTGTGAGTCCGATGTCATTCGCATCATCTACCTCTGTATTTGATCCTGATGTTGCGGGAGAATCTGTCTTATTTTGACAACTGAGAAAAAATAGAATCAACAGGCCTTTCATTAATTGTTTACCCATATTTAATCTGTTTTTCTGAACACGATAGAAATACCATTCTGATTATCTAATTTCAACCGGTTGTTGCCAATTTGATAGTTCGTGGTGTTTTTAAGAGCATGTAAAAACGCATCTTCCTTATTACCAGGTTGACACGCCATTTTAGTGGTGATTATATTAGTGAATCGAATTATTTTTTTTTCAAAGAATAATGCACCACTCATTCGATTACAACCGGCAAAACCCATGAATTGATTTGAAGAGGTATTTATTTCCAACTTTGGCGGTTCTTTAAAATCACCTTTTGTTATTTCTTTTCCATTCAGGCTTTCGAGTACCCAGACATCGTTAAGCCGGTAATCTGTAATATATTCACCGCATCCCTTCACAGTTTTGCTGTCCTGATCGCCGGTTCTTTTGTATTGGACTTCTACGGCATAAGGAAATTTGAAACCTGACATCGCATTGGTGCATTCCCGATGGAATATTTGGATGCTTAAGTTGGTTGATTCTGTTTCCAATTGGTAATATTTAACCTTGGCGTCAGCGGTTTTTCCCGGATCCGCATGTGGAGTTATTAATGAATCACCTGGCACCTTGAATTTGATTCTATCATCTGAAATTTGGAGTGACCAGAAAGGCTCTGTTCCAGTAGCCTTAAAATAAACCCGCGAAAAATCGCTGGATGTATCCGGTGCATCAGACTTTTCGATGCTTTTAGCCATATTTTCACCGGAGGAGGAATGCTCGCTTTTTGTAGTTGATTGATTGCAGGAGATAGGTATGACAATCCATAGAAGTGGCAGAAGAAATCTCATTCCGACATCCTTTTTTTGAATCGCATCATCACCACATCATTGAGCTTCAAATTGAGTTTACCATCCTGATCTATCTCATAATAGTTGATTTTCTCCATCGTATTCAGAAAGAATTGTTCTCCCTGCCCACAGTACATCATGGTCGTCGGTCCTGGCTCGCCAAATGTGATACCGTTCTCTCCGGATAGAGTGAAATCGGCAGAATATCCGTTGCAGCTATTATTTCCCTCCACCTTTTTTGTTTGTTGATTAAAACGGATGATCGGTTTTTTTTCGGGATAAAGTCCATCGAAGGCAATTCTGGGCCCGGATAAATATTCAAGTTCCCAGGTTGTATTATATAGACTTTTATCAGCCATCTTCTTTGTGGTAGAGCAAGCAAAAGCAAAGGCCATAGCCATTATAATCACAACTGTATGTCGAGCCATCATGTTCAAAATGTTTAATTTAATAAGTTGAGGACAAAGTCTGCTGAACACTGTTTTCTTTGAAAATGCGTAAAAGTCTGGGTTGAAAATAAATCCGCAGAGAAATATTATAATCTATAAATGCAAGGTAGTTCAAATTATAAAGATCTTCAAGGCTTCAGCGAAGGTCAGCCTTTGAAATCAATGCTTCCGGTCAATGGGAGCAATCTTGAGTCTTCGAGGGCTGCGGTTCTGTGACCGGCAATCTTCAAATAGTCAGGATTTTTAGCGAATTGTATGAACTTTTCTACCGAATGATGTTCGACCAGAAGTGCTGCATCCCATTTTTCTGATTCTGGGCCAATCAGGAAGTCTGTGGCCGTACCATAAAAAAGCACTTTACCACCGGCCTTTTTTAATTCAGGTAATGTGCCATCCATATACCGTTCATAGGCCTCTTTACCGGATATCTCTTGTTCCGGTTTTAAACTGGGAAAAGCATTGTAATTGGCATTCACCTTGAATTTCAGCAGATTTAGCATTACTATTTTTCCTCTGCCCTGATAGGTTTGATAAAATTTTTTCCCGGCTTCGGCAGTTACTTCAAGATATTTCATACTTTTTCCTTTAATCAGACCTGATAGATGTGGGAATGACCTGGTCGGATCTCATCAGTTGCATTTTTCCTGATCAGGAATAGATTTTACCGGTAGCAAATGAGATAGAATTCAAGGTTCTATTCACAATTTTCTGAATAGTAGAAAATATGTTTGGCAAAATCCGGCCAATCTGGCTTGGGGTATTTCTTCAGTACTTTAGGGCAGTCTTTATAGAAGTTTTCAAAGTCTTTTCGGTAGTCTTTCTTCTTTAATTTGTAGGCTTCTTCCCCCGGTCTTTGTACATAGTAGGATTTATCCAATCCTCCGGCAACAGTAAGGCCACCAATATTGGCCCTTGATGTTTCGTTTGCAAGGGGATCAAAATATACTCTCAGTTTACTGGAAAATCCAGGATTGAGTAATTGCATCAATAGCGTTTGAGAATTTCCTTTAAGAGAAACCTGTGCATTTTCAAAGTATACATAACCCTCCTTAATTTTGTCAGATGCAACATCTTCACGATCCCACTTGGTCATGGTAGTGGCTTCATCCATTTTATTCGCTAATTTGTCTAATCCGGAAGGAGGGAGGTACATGTGGTCGATTTCTTCAGGCATTAATTCAATTTCATGGCCATCTACCTCCAGAACAACCATTTCCAACAATCCCTTTTTGCGTTTAATTTTATCTACGGTTCCTTCGAGGCTGGTACCATCCTTTTTGGTCACATAGGCTGTCTTCTTGTGCGAAAACATATTGGCACCCACACTCAGATCCTGAGCAGCTAAGCTAAAGGTGGAAAGAGCCAAAATCATGATCATTATTCGGGTAATTATCTCAGAGGACATCTTCAGTTTTTTATTAGGGTTAAAAATAAAAAATGATGCCGGTAAACACCGGCACCATTTCTTGTTTTTGTCTGGATAATGGATCAGGCTTCCTCTAATTCTTCCTGATACTCAGAAATCAATTGTTTTTGCAGATCCGGGGTCACCGGCATAAACTCGGAGAAGTGCCGGTTGAATTTCGCTTTTCCCTGACTGATCGAACGTAAGGTGCTTGAATACTGGTACATTTCCGCGAGAGGCACTTTGGCCTTGATTTTCTGATAATGGCCATCGGCACTCATTCCCATAATCATAGCCCTTCTGGTTTGTAGATCGCCCATTATATCTCCCATCACTTCATCCGAACACAGGATTTCCACTTCGTGGATAGGTTCAAGGATCTGTGGGCCTGCCTTTTCAAAAGCATGTTTGAACACATTAGTTGAAGCCAGTTGGAAAGCCATATCATTTGAATCTACCGGGTGCATCTTACCATCGTAGATGCATACTCTGATATCGAGGCAGGGCGACCCGGTGAGCGGGCCTTCTTCCATCTTCATCATCACTCCCTTCTTGATGGCATTAGAATACTTGGAATCAATGGAACCTCCCACGATACACCATAAAAACACCAGCTTACCTCCCCAGGGTAATTCTGTAATGTCCTCGTTCCGAACCGAAAGATCGGACGGATGGGCCATGCCATCATGATAGGGTTCGATTCGCATATGTACCTCAGCAAACTGACCGGCACCACCACTTTGTTTTTTGTGACGATAGGAGTCGTTTGCCACCTTCGTGATGGTTTCCCGGTAGGAAATCCTGGGTCGGATAAAATCCATATGGATATCATGGGCTTTTTCCACCCGGTATTTAATCACATCCAAATGCAACTGTCCCTGGCCGTGCAGAATCGTTTGTTTTAATTCCTGTGATTGTTCCAGGATCAGGGTCGGATCTTCCTCCTGGAGGATATGTAAAGCCTTCATCAGTTTCTCCAGGTCGCTCTTGTTCGGTGGCTTTACTGCAGTACGAATGCGCGGCTCGGGAAAATGAATTGGATCGATCATCCGGACTTTGCCTTTTGGGCCGAGACTGTCATTCGTATGGGTATTCTTCAGTTTGACTGTCACCCCGATATCTCCGGCCACTAATTGGTCGACGTGATCCCGGATCTTACCATTGCTGATAAATAATTGATTAAATCGTTCACTGGTACCAGTCCGTTCGTTGTACAATTCATCTCCTGAATTTAGCTTGCCGGAGTAGATCTTGAAATAACTTACATTACCAATTTTAGGTTCGGACATGGTTTTAAAAACAAACAGGGTAGGATCGTCACTGCTGTCACATTTCAGCGTGGTTCCATCGGTTAAGAGGGCCGGTTCCATTTGATCTGGTGATGGAGCAATGTCATTGATAAAGCCCATAATCCTGCCACTTCCCATATTTTTTAACGCACTGCAGCAGAAGACCGGAAAGAACTCCTGACTGGCTATGGCAAGCGTGAGTCCCTGAGCCAATTCCTCCTCCGTAAGGGAGCCTTCATCAAAAAACTTCTCCATCAATTCTTCATCATTTTCCGCGGCTGCTTCTACCAGCAGGTTATGCATTTCTTGAGCTCTGGCAATTTCACTATCCGGAATATCTACTTTTTCAGGTTTTCCCCCTTCTTCCGGAAACACATACATGGTCAGACGCAGTGCATCCACGATGGTATTAAATCCGGTGCCGGAATTTAGCGGATACTGCATCGGCAGTACCTTGTTGCCAAAGCGTTGTTGCAATTGGTCCAGGCTCAGGTCAAAATCCGCTTTTTCATGGTCCAGTTGATTAATAACAAAAATGGCTGGCTTCTTATATTTCTCGACATATTCCCAAATCAATTCTGTTCCTACTTCGACACCACTTTTTGCATTTATGATGACCATCGCAGTATCGACCACCTTCATAGTGCTAATTACCTCTCCTACAAAATCATCTAAGCCGGGCGTATCGATAATATTTATTTTATTTCCTCTCCAGTTTGCATGCATTAAGGTGCTAAATAAAGACCCCTGACGCTCTTTTTCAATTCCGGTGAAGTCAGAGGTAGTGGTCCCATCTTCAACGGTACCTCGCCTTGAAATCGAGTCTGACTCAAAAAGCATGGTTTCTGCAAAAGTAGTTTTTCCGCATCCTGAGTGTCCCAATAATGCTACGTTCCTGATGTTCTTAGTGTCTATAGTCATTTGATTCCGATTTATTTGAACCGGCCGGGGACAGTAGAAGAGAATTTCCGGAACCGGTTTACCTCAAAAATTTCAAAATAGTGTTTTACCACCACTTTACCTAATATTTACTCAGGCACCCAATTCATTTTTTTCATGCATGTAATTTCAATGTGTATTCTTCTGTAAATCAAATAAATAAAAGTGGTATTAATGATTAATATAATACCTGTATGACATAGATCAACACGGCTCACTTACGGGGTGAAAGAGCTATTTAAGCGGTAAATATTTAGGCTGGAAATCGTCCTTGGCTGCTTCATTAACCAGTCTGCAGGTTTCCTGGATCGTATCCCGGATGGGCCGGTATTTTAACCCCAGGACTTCTCTTGATTTCGTGGAGTCGAAATAAAAATGTCGCTGGGCATTTCGTAGCGTACCTCGTGAGATGACTTCTTCCCGGCCAAAGAAATTGCGTAAAATCCAGGCCCGGAATAAAGCCAGTTCTCGCAAAAAAGGGTTTAGCGCGATATGAGGTGGCTTACGTCCCAATGCTTCAGCCATCATTGTAGAAACCTCCAGATAGGACAGATTTTCACCATTGATCACAAAACGTTGATTGACAATGGGTTTTTCTAATAGCAAAATGACGGCATCAGCTACGTCGCGTACATCCACAAAGCCGTTGACACCCCGGGGATAAAATGGCAAGCCGTCATAGTTCTTCTTAAAAAGACTGGCACTACCGGAATCCCAGAAGCCGGCTCCTAAAACCAATGAGGGATTGATAATTGCTATCGGCAGTCCCTCTGCACCGGCACGCCAAACCTCCATTTCTGCTTTGTATTTGGAGATCGCATAGTCCGTAGCCGGAGCATGATAATCCCAATTAGTTTGCTCGTCAATTTCCTGCTTGTCCCCCTTCCTCGAAAAGACAGCGATGGAACTTACCTGGATAAATTTGTCAATGTCATGTTCCAGACAGCAATTAACAAGATTGCTGGTTCCTTCGATGTTAACCTTATATATTTTTTGTCTGTCCCGCCGGTCAAACGACACCATGGCAGCTGCATGAACTACCGCCTTTATATCTTTAATAATTTCTTCAATGCTGGAAATGTCGAGCAGATCTGCATCCAGCCATTGGACCTGGTCGATGACTGGTTGGACAAGATCCATTTTACTTTTTTCTCTTTTCATGGCCACCACGTTGTTATACCCCTTATCAATGAGGGTACGCAGCACGTAGCTACCGATAAAACCAGTCGCTCCGGTCACTAAAATGCGGTCATTTTTATGCATAGATTATTTTCGGATTTCCCGGTGCTTGAAAAAGGCATCCTCCGATATGATCCTCACTGGATCCGGTTGCTTCGCAAAAGACATTTTCCAGCCCCTTAATGAAAAGGTATGCCATTAATCCCATGAGTGCAGCCTCCTTAAATTGAATTAATTGCGCTGAAGGAAGGATTATTTCGTGGTTTATCCGCTTCAGGTTCTGGTGAAGTAATTGGATCAAATAGCGGTTGAAAGCACCACCACCGGTAATCATGATCCTGGCAGTCTGATTATAATTTGTATGATTATCTATGATCACCTGAGCGATCTGCCATGCAATGTGATTGGTGAAGGTCGAAAGCTTATCGTTGATGGAACCATCAGCTATATCGACAATTGGCCAGACCGATTGCATGACCCAATTATTATCGATCGATTTGGGAGGTTGTAGCTGATAGTAACTGAGTTCGTTTAATGTATTTAGGAGCTTGTCTTTTACAGTGCCCTGGGCAGCCAACTTGCCTTCATCATCATACTCATGGCCGGTTTCATTTGCCAGCCGATTCAAAATCTGATTGCAGGGACAGATATCAAATGAACGTAAAGCACCGCCACTATCTGCAAAAGAGATGTTGCTGATGCCGCCGAGATTTATGTAGAAATCGGCCTCATCCAGCAAAAGTTTGTCCGCCAGAGGGGCAAGCGGTGCTCCCTGACCTCCAAGTGACAGATCAATCTGTCTGAATTGGTTAATGACAGGTATCCGTGCGATGGCAGCTAATGCACCTCCATGTCCGATCTGACACGTCGATTTTTGTTCCGGGTCATGGAAGACTGTATGTCCGTGCCATCCTATCAGTTCTGGTGTTTGACCTGTTTTGCTACAGAATTCGGCAGCAAGTCTGCCGACAAAGGATCCAAATCGATTATCAAGCAGATTCAACTGATGTCCAGTTAAATTAGGTGCTTCCTTGAGGACCTGGTACCATTCGCTTGGGTAAGGGATCGTCTCACAACTGATAAATCGCCAACCAATCGCCAGTGGATTTTTTTTTTAATCATAAAATCACACAAGGCCATATCCAGGCCATCCAAAGAACTTCCCGACATCAGTCCCAAGACTTGCATATAATTAATTCGTTTTTAAACTAACGGTATACTCCGCTACCTGCTGGATTTGTTCCTCCGTTAATATGTCTTTGAATGGAGTCATCAACCCTTTGCCGTTAGTCACCTGATTTATGCGTTCTTCCATACTGATCTCTGATACAGTGAGATCTTTGGCTCCGTTCAAACCAAGTTTTCCGTCGATTCCATGACAGGTAATGCAATAGGTTCGGAAAATCTTTTCTCCGGCGGCTTTGTTGTCTACCGGTGCGGCCGCTGTTTCTTTTTCAGCAGGAGCTGATTCTGATTGACTACTTTCATTTCCGCCACCAGCACAACTGGCCAGGGTCAACGCCAAGATTAAAACGAAAAAGAGTTGTGTTTTCATAGGTTTTTATCAATTGAAGGATGGAATATAGTAAATGTTTTAAAATCGGGATTGCAGGGGTGAGATCCCGAGCCGGCGAAATCCTTAGTGGTGATGTGTTTGAGATCTATCTGGTGTCCAGATTTGGATAATCGAAGGGAAGTCGTATTTGATTATTTTAGCCACCAAAAATATGGATTACCGTTTTCTGGCTGATATCTTAGGGTGGATTGGCTCCATGGAGTTACTGACCGCGTATTTTCTGGTTAGTTATCAGAAGATATCACCATCGTCAGATGGATATCAATGGTTAAACCTGACAGGTAGTGTTTTCCTATTGATCAATACGCTTTTTTATGGGGCTTATCCATCGTCATTTTTAAATGTGATATGGGGATTTATCGCCCTCGTGGCGATTTACCGTATCTACAGTTCTAAAGTGCGTACTTAATTATGAGATACGTCGATTTGAGTCACACAATTTTTAATGGTCTGCAAACCTATAAAGGGCTGCCGGCTCCGCTTATTTGTGACTACCTGAGCCGGGAGGCGTCTCGTGAACTTTATGAAGATGGTACGACTTTTTCGATCGGAAGCGTGGATATGGTAGGCAATACGGGCACCTATATGGATTGTCCTTTTCACCGCTATGAAGATGGTAAAGACTTTACTCAATTCTTCCTCTCCGATCTGGCTGATCTACCCGGTGTTAAGGTGTCAGTGCCATTCACGGAGACAAAGGCAATTAGCCGGCAACATTTTGAAGATCTTGAATTAGAAGGTAAAGCCGTTCTGATCGAAACCGGTTGGTCTAAGCACTGGAATACAGAGCAGTACTACGTTGATCATCCCTATTTATCAATTGATGCCGCAGAATACCTAAGAACGAACCAGGTAAAATTGGTGGGTATTGATTCCTATAATATCGATGATACCCGTTCCAACTCACGGCCAGTACATTCGATCTTGCTGGGAAAGAATATCCTGATCGTTGAACATATGTGTCAGCTTCATCTCACTCCCGGCAGTAATTTTTATTTTACCGCAATTCCTCCAAAAATCAAAGGTATGGGTAGTTTTCCCGTCCGTGCTTTTGTGAAATTTTGAAAAGATGCCAATTCTTCCAACGCCGGATTACAAACCCAATCTTTTCTTTTTGGGATCGCACGTAGAAACACTCTATCCCTACCTGTTTCGTAAAATCGATGATGTTGGATATGAACGGCAGCGGTTGGAGCTCCCCGATGGTGATTTTATCGATTTGGATTGGGTGAAAAAGGGGGCAGATCATTTATTGATCTTATGTCATGGACTGGAGGGAAGTAGTCAGAGTCAGTATATGAAGGGCATGACACTGATTGCCAACAGACAAGATCTCGATGTACTGTGTATCAATTTCCGGTCCTGTAGTGGTGAGATGAACCGGAAGCTCCGGATGTACCATCATGGAGAAATTAGCGACCTGCAGTTTGTCGTCAACCAGATCGTGGATAGGGATCAATACCGGTACTTATCCTTATGTGGATTTAGTCTGGGTGGAAATGTGATACTCAAATATTTAGGTACTTTGGGTGAGGAGGCCCCGGAATTGATTAAATCGGCGGTGGCCGTATCTGTACCATGTGATCTCGCTTCTTCTTCCGAAGCTTTGGACCAGTGGTATAATTACTTGTATACACGTCGGTTTATGCACTCGTTAAAACCGAAGTTTGAATATAAGAGTCAACAGTTTCCCGGGGCCATAAATATGGAAATGTACGATCAGATAAAAACCTGGCGTCAATTTGATGATACCTACACGACAAAGGTCACCGGCTTCAACAGTGCCAGCGAATATTACGAGCAAGGATCTGCCAAA
>JAGQWZ010000389.1 GCA_020436835.1 Saprospiraceae bacterium
GATGACTCCAATCATCCATTCCCTTCCAAATTTTTTCTGCGTGGTAACAGCGCCAGTTATGAGGGAAAAATTGTCATGGAAAGAAGGGCCAATTTTCTAGACTGGTCCCAGACTTCGACTATAATCTAGAGGTTGAAAAAATCAAGCTTAATACCTTGAACCCATGGTTTGAATATTTTACGGATATGACATTTGAGAAAGGAACTTTGGATCAATTCTCGGAAATGGTGGTAAAAGAAGAACGATCACCGGGTACCTAAAGCCGATCCTAAACGACGCCACAATATTTAATCTAGTGGAAAAGGATCGCAATTTCTGGCGGCAATTAAAGAATTATTTACAGAGGGGGGCAGGAAATGCTTTAAAATAAGAAACTGGAAACGACCGGTACAAAGATTCCTATTAACGGCAATTTGGAAGATCCGCAAACATCCTGCTGGCCGACATTTATCGGTTTTGTTCGAAATGCCTACTGGAAAGCATTGCTAGCCGTCATTGATCATTCTATATCTGCTGATGACCGGAGTATTGTGGTCAAAGAGGATCAGTCGAAATAAACAAACTTGCCAGCTAGGCTTTGAGTCAATTGGAGCAAAAAAAGTCTGTTTCGAATAGACATCAGTACCTGGGCTGATCAAAGTCACATTGGGAAAAATGAAGATTTGATAAATTAAGCAACTAAGAAGGAGTATCTGAATTACTGCCCGAATTTCAGGCAATTATAAATTGACAAAAAAATACCTTTCCACTTATGCACTTTTCTAAAATATTTAGCCCCGGGATCCTCCTCCTGATTGTTTGTGGATTTTCACTCAATTTAAATGCACAAAATAATGGGGGACTACAAATCAATGACCAGGAGTATTTTGAAAGACCCGGTCTCAATGTCATGGTCTATCATGATTATTATCCTGTCGGGCACCAGAGTGGAATTACGATTATCCAAAATGGCAACCGGATCGCTGCCAATGGAGACCTAAGGCTATGGCCAATGGACCGTCCCTTTCCGGATCATGGAAAACGCATTGTCGACAAAAATACCAACACCATTGCTGTCGATGTGTTTTATAATGATTCTCTGAGAAAAGAGTACACAGACAATCGCTATCCCTATCCCAATCTGGATATCCTGGCGACTGTGATCGTTAAAGGCGAAGGAGATATTTTCAGGATCAGTGTGGACCTCAATAAACCATTACCCGGGGACTGGTCCGGCAAACTTGGATTCAGCCTGGAGCTGTTCCCTGGCGATCTTTTTGAATCTCCTTATTACATGGATGGGAATCCCGGCACTTTCCCCCGTTCGATGAATGGCAAACTGGTTAAGGAGAGTGACGGGCTGATACGGATTGAACCACTCGCCCGTGGTAACAGACTTCTGATCCATCCGGATAAAGGCGATCAGATGGTCACCATCGAATCGAAAGGCGAGCCGCTTGAACTTGTCGACGGAAGAGTGATGCGAAATAATGGCTGGTATATATTGCGTTCACCGGTTAAGACAGGCCTCACAAAGGACGTGGTAGAGTGGGTTGTGCGGGTCGCCAGTCGAAACAACTATGTTTATAAACCGGTAATTCAGGTTTCACAGGTAGGATATTTTCCCAGTCAGGAAAAAGTGGCAGTGATTGAACTGGATAAGAGAACGGACGAGTTAGAAAATGTCCACTTAATAAGAGTAGATGAAAGTGGGATAGCTCAGACCGTAAAAACCGGTACACCACAACTTTGGGGGGACTTCCTTCGCTACCGCTATGCTCATTTCGATTTCAGTGAGGTCTCCGAGCCTGGCATCTACCGGATTAAGTACGGAGAGGAGGTTTCTAATAATTTCATTATAGGTGAGTCTGTGTATATGACACAGGTTTGGCAGCCCACACTTGCCTATTATTTGCCGGTTCAGATGTGTCATATGCGGATCAATGACCGGGTCAAAGTGTGGCATGGCCTATGTCACGATGATGATGCCCTGATGGCGCCTGTTTCGCATATACATTTCGATGGCTATCGTCAGGGTCCTACTACCCTCACGAACTTCCAGCCCGGAGATTCGGTGCCTGGACTAAATACCGGTGGATGGCATGATGCCGGTGACTATGATCTTCGCGTTGAGTCTCAAGCCAATACGGTTAGAACGTTGTCCTTTACCTGGGAACTGTTCCATCCGGAGTATGATGTCACGACTGTGCTTCCGGAGGCCAAAATAGTAGAGATGAATGTGCCGGACGGAATACCGGATATTCTGCAGCAAATTGAACATGGAGTACGAACGATTGCCGGAGGTTATCATGCCCTTGGCCGGCTTTACCGGGGCATCATTTGCCCCACCGGACGGCAATATTCTTTACTGGGAGATGGCTCGGTAATGACAGACAATCTGGTTTATGATGCGGATATGGGCCAAATGGAAAAGTCCGGATCACATTCAGGTGTCTTTGATGACCGATGGGTATTTACAGAAGAAAATCCCAGGAGAGAACTGGATGTTGCATCATGTCTGGCTACCGCATTCCGGAGTCTTGAGGGTTACAATGACGACCTGGCAGAAGATGCACTCAAGATAGCTCAGGACCTGTGGGAGAAACATCAGAATTCAGAAAATCCGGGTCTTATTGATCTGGCTAGTGAGCTCTTCCAGTCAACAGAGGATCAGCAATACCTTAATTATATCCTGAGTCACCGGGATCAGTTAGTCGAGCACATCGAAAGAGTGGCTCCGGCTATCGCCAGAGTTTCAAGTCATGTTGGTAAAGATCAATTCGGCGGAGAAATCAGAGACGCGTTAACGAAATACAGTCAGGAAGTGGGACAGCAGATAAGTCAGACGCCATATGGGGTCCGATACCGCCCAAACATTTGGGGAGATGGCTGGAATATTCAACGATTCGCTGTCAATCACTACTTTTTACACCGTGCCTTCCCCGATATTTTCCCGGCAGCTCCCGTCTTCAATACGCTAAACTTTGTATTGGGAGTTCATCCCGGTGAAAACACTGCATCCTTTGTATCAGCGGTGGGTGCTAATTCCCTGCTTGTGGCTTACGGCGTCAACCGGGATGACTGGTCTTATATCCCAGGTGGTGTGGCTTCAGGTACTGCCCTTATCCGGCCAGATTTACCTGAACTGAAGGTGTGGCCTTATTTCTGGCAACAAACAGAATATGTCATGGGTGGAGGAGCAACTCATTTCATGTTTTTGGTATTGGCATGTAATGACCTGATGCAGTGAGAATCTGACTGTAAATATTTGAGATCTCTGCATCTAGCATAAGACGGCGATCAGACCGATTCAGGTTCAATTAATCGTCCTAATTGACATCGGTTCGAACCATGTCTATTTGCAATGGTTACCATATCCAGTTGTTCCAACCTGACCCGATTATGAGAAAATAATAGACAGGAACGGCTTTCTATAATTATGTTAGCGCGCAGGATAAAAAAACCTGCAGTTGGATGTCGGACCATCGATGCTCCAAATCTTTAGATGGTCTTTTTGAAAATTTATTCATTTCAACCCGGGATACTGGCAAAGCCGGGACACCCCGTCAATAAGACGAGGTGCCAATGTATTGATCTGAAGTAAGGGTGTAATCATAGGATATGTTCAATATCACTGGGATTCCCGGTTACTGAATTGGGTGTGTATCAACTCACTAATAAATGAAATCAAGAAGGATCAAATATGATAATAGTTATGAATATGTCCAATCTTTAGTTAATGAATTTTTCTAATATGATTAGAATTTAAGTTTTCGTTTTCAGCAGGATTGAGGTAAACCAGGGACATGCTGATCGTAAAGAATTCAGAAAAAGGCTTTTCTGTCAAGATATAGATTGATTTCCGGTGCCCATCCATCCACTTGTTATTCCATGCAAGAAAATCCATTAATGTTCATCGTGCATCGGCACGATAATAACCTACCACAACAGTCTCAGGTGATACTGCTTGATTAGCTCCGCTGATCCCCGGTAGGGGGACATGCTCAAACTTCATCAAGGTCAGCGCCCCTTACGGCTCTGCCTTTTTTCATTGCTGTATTCTTTTCCAAATAACTAAGGATTAGCTCCGCTGATCCCCGGTAGGGGGAGATGCTCAAACTTCGTCAAGGTCAGCGCCTACGGCTCTGCCTTTTTTCATTGCCGTATTCTTTTCCAAATAACTAAGGATTAGCTCCGCTGATCCTCGGTA
>JAGQWZ010000390.1 GCA_020436835.1 Saprospiraceae bacterium
CAGTTGGAGCCAATGCCAACTCCCGAAATTTCTATCTAAGCTTGAAAGGAGAGGTCGAAGGAGCTATCAAGGTTCTCGACATTCCAAGAATATCTATTTTTCAGCCCTCAATGTTACTCGGACAAAGAGAAGAATTCCGCTTGGGTGAAAGAGTAGGTAAGCTTTTAATGCAACCCCTTTCATTTCTCATACCCGCCAAATACCGGCCAATACAGGCACGGGAAGTTGCTCAGGCGATGCTCCGTGACGCTAAGAATCTGAAAGCAGGAACCAACACCTACCAGTACCAGGCAATAAAGAGTATAGTCTCTGCTAACTAAAGCGAATATTCTTCATTTTACCTGTAGGTTATATCAAATGAATTTCAAACGATTTTATAGATTTTTACTAATGGGCCTCTGTTGTCTTGCTTTTTCACCGCAGGGAAAGGCACAAGACTTCACCTGGTGGAATTCAATCCACAATTGGGATGGTCATACCCATTGGTCGAGGTACATCAAATTGGCACCCGGGTTTATGGGACCCAATGCCTTGCCGGTACCTGAGATAAATAAAGGTAAATTAGGTTCCGAATCTTCATTGCAGACCGCCTGGGAAACACACTTCAATCCGGGTGACCGAACATCAAATATCTATACCCGGCTCTATCTCCCCCTTGCCACAAACAAAGTGGGTCTGAGCCTGGAGTTGATACCTTATGAACGGTACCATCTAAATACCACAACTCGTGATGCAAGGCGGGTACGCGACTATGATGGGACAGGATCTGCTTTTGGTGATCTTTACCTGGGAACGCATATCCAACTATTGCGAAATCGGAGAAAATTACCAGATATATCAGTAAGTATTAATCTTAAGACTGCTTCCGGTAATGGTCTTAACGCCGCCAGATTTACAGATACCCCCGGCTATTTTTTTGATCTCTCAATGGGAAAATCCTTTTCGATCCACAACAGTGTCATTGACACGATCCGGCCTTATACCATGCTGGGACTTTATGTATGGCAGACCTATCAGATAGACCATTATCAAAATGACTGCTTCCTCTATGGTTTTGGATTCGATATAGAATCTGAGAAATTCATCATCTCCAATGCCCTGACCGGATATTCAGGTTACATCGGCGATGGTGATCGACCATTGGTATACCGTCTTACGCTCCAAAGTCAATTTGAAAAATACCCCAATTTAAGTGTACGCTTTCAAGAAGGCCTCTCTGATTTCCCCTACACTTCATGGCGATTTTCCCTGATCTTCAAATTATGATCGCTGCAAGCTGCAAGCTCCCAATTCCACCCTCAAGCCCAAATTCCAAGCTCCAAATTCCTAATTGATAATTCCTCATTGATAATTGACAAATGGTAATTCCCCGATTAACCAATTCCTTGATTACGCCTTATCTTTGTAGCTAACAGAATTTCAACTGGTTATGATTAATATGCAAGAATTTATCGAAGGACAAAACATGTTTAAGAAATATCATGTTGATGATCTTTTATTCGTCGAATTTCGTTGTCCAACCGATGAATCGGCAGACAGTGTTTGGTGGCACAACAATCTTTTTGCTTACGTTCTAACCGGCGAGACAAGGCTAAAATCCCTCCATAACGAATATGTTTTACGCGAACGCGATTGCATTTTTGCTAAAAAAGGCAGTATCACCATCCAAAGTCACATTCAGGAAAACTTTTGCCAACTGATGGTGTTCATGCCGGATGATTTCATTCGGACGACAGTGAGAAAATATAAGATCACCTTCAAACTTTCCGAAGATCAGGATCATAGCGATACGCTGATCCCTATCCCAAATGATGATATAATAGATTCCTATTTTCAGTCGCTTGCAGTACATTTCTCCCAAAACAATTCACCTAACCCGGAATTACTAAGACTGAAATTTGAGGAATTAATTATCAATATTCTTACCAGCAGGAATAGATACCAAAGCCTGCGCCACTACTTTCAGGAAATCTGCCTCCACGAAAGACCTTCTTTAAAAGACATAATGGAAATGAATTTTCATAAGAATCTCTCCCTGGAAGAATATGCCCGGTTGACCGCTCGCAGCCTGACCACATTTAAACAGGAATTCAAAAAGTTGTTTAACACTTCTCCGGGAAAATGGCTCAAAAACAAAAGACTCGACTACAGCCGGTATTTGCTTGAAACCACCAAACTAAGCATTGATGACGTTTGTGACCTTTCCGGCTTTAAGAATAAGTCACATTTCACCAATGCATTTAAAGAGAAATTTGAGAGCCCTCCGGCTCAATTCCGGAATCTTCAGCAATAAAAATTTTTACGACCGCTCAACAAATTATTTGGTCTTTTCAGCAAATTCCAGACGCATACAAATCCATAATTTAGTAATCAATAGTTCAACATTATTGAGACAACATCATTCTAGAAAAAGATATTGTTATGGATTTATCAGCCATTTATAAAATGTCACGGCAGAAAGTATTTGATGCGTATCAGGTGCAACCAGATGCCAAAGAAGTCTACCTGGGAAACCATTTTGGAAACATTCACTACCTGGAGCAAGGTACCGGAAGGCCCCTGCTATTAATTCATGGCGGAGGGAATTGCTCCAGTGAGTGGATTAATATAATGCGGCCTCTTTCCCAACACTTTCGATTATTTGCCATGGATACTCCAGGACATGGTCTCAACAATTTCTTCAATTACCACAGGGTAGATTTTCGAAATCACGCTGCCAGATTTATCCAGGAATTTACCAAAGCACTTCACCTGGACAAGGTAGATCTTGTCGCCAACTCGATCGGTGGATTCTATGGGATAAATTTTGCACTTGAATTCCCTCAAAAGGTTGAAAACTTAATTCTGATCGGCGCTCCGGCCGGCATTCATCGTGAAGTCCCCTTACCCCTGCGCCTACTGGGCACAAAGGGAATTAACCGGTTAATTATGCAAACAGTAGCAAAACCGACTTTAAAGAACACTGCCGCCTTCCATCAACAGGTGATTATGCATGATGTAAAAAATATCAAAGATGTCTATCTGGAACATATCACCCACCATATGATGCTCAAAGGAAGAACAATACGAAATCTTTTGGAGAGTGTTGTTAACCTGGGAGGTTGGAAAGAGAAAAATAATATAACGGACAATCTGGCCAGCCTGGTTGTTCCAGTTCATTTTATTTGGGGAGAAAATGATGCATTTTACCCACCTGATAGAGGCTCTGAAACGGTAAGCAACATCCCGAATTATACATTTAAGACGGTCAGGGAAGCGGGTCACTGCCCCTGGCTCGATCAGCCGGAAAAATGTATTTCCCTCATTTTATCCGCTGTAAACCGGCCGACCTCAATCCAGGGTCTTAAAGATTAATTCCTAAGCAATCAGTTAATGAATTTTTAATACTTTTCTGAAACCCGCAGCTGCTCCATGTTTGAAGCGCAGAAAGTAAAGTCCGGGAGGATGTGAACTTATATCTACCTGAACGCTGGATTTGCCGGACGGATAGATTGCTTCATTGCTGCTTAAATTCTGCACAAATCTCCCCGTTTCATCGTAAAGTTTTACGTCGATTTTATCAGGAAGATGCAACTGGAAATCCACGGTGAGAAAATCATCTACCGGGTTGGGATATACCTGAAAAACAAGTGGATCCGAACTTATAATATCGGAGATCCCCGTGCTGGTTCCGGTGGTAGTACCTACCCGGATGCCATTACCAAAACTGGTAATCCAGATCTTTCCCGGTTCATAGGGGTCAAAAAAGACGCGCATCGGATGTTGAAAGGGATAGGTCTCAACCAGACTGAATTCCGGTCCGGTCTGGTTTAGACTATTAGTGTACCATAGGCCCTCTGCTTCAGTGGTAACATACATTGCAGCCGGATCATGAGGATCGATAGAACATGACTCCACCCGGTCCAGAACCAGAATCCGGTTCCATGTCTGGCCCCGGTCGGTGGTCTTATATAATCCACCTAAGCCATTGGGTGCACCACCCCAACCGCTATGTACTCCTGCATACCAGGTGTTCTGCGAGAGATCATGGGGATCAATTATGAGATCCTTGGTCCAGTAGAGCATACCCGGATCCGAACGATCCTGCCAGGACTCCCCACCATCCGTACTTACAAATACTCCAGAACTGGCTGTGAAAGCTCCACCGGAAGAACGTCTTCCCGAATAAGTCGCCACCAGGGTACCATCTTCCAGACTATGAATGCAGAGAGGATGACCTTCGGTCCGGGATGGAGAAGTCAGCTTTACCCACTGAGATGCATCCAGGTCGTTGAGATTGTTGGTCCGGTATATGCCCCCCTGATCGGCTGAAACGACACTGGCGTACATTACCTTGGAATTACTGGCATCCTGGGTCAACCAGATTACCGGATTTCCAAAATCATGCACCAGGTTCCATCCTTCACCACCATCCGCGGAATACATGATCCCGCCATCTCCACCGGCAAAATCTGCATCCTGCAGGTAGGTGCTTTGATAGATATCGTGAATCGAGGAAACAGCGGCATAGAGCAGATTAGCGTCTTCTGTCTTCAATACCTGATACACCGAATTATAGTCCAGATCGAAATAATTCCGGGACCAACTTTCGCCACCATCGTCACTACGAATGGCCGTAATGTCCGTAAAGGAAGCAAAGATCTCCTCCGGACCGGTCCAGGTTAGCCACCAACAGCTGGTATTTTCCAAACCATTGGTACGGTAAGCGAGGCCCTGGGGTGTAGGTTGACCGGCAGGATTTTCATCTTCCTTCTGTACATAATTTTGCTGCCAGCTCACGCCTCCATCCCGGCTTGAGTGCACATATCCCAGGTCACTAAAAACGACAATGTCCGGATTGGTAGGAGAAATATCCATACCCAATACATATTCGCCATACCACCAATCAAAGTCGCCCCGATAGCCGGACCAACCGGTAATAATGTTTTCGTTATCAATCGTTTTAAAAACCTCAACCCAGTTCTGGCCTCCATTTTCCGTCTTAAAAACAATCGGAAATGCAGTTTCGCCATTCCCTCCACCCAGGTATGCCGTGCTAGGATCATTTGGATCAGCTTTCACAAAAAATGGATGATCATCCGGACCCAAACCATTATCTGCGGAGATCCATTCTCCTGTACCATTGTAGTCAAGAATATAACAACTGACAAAACCCCAATGATCGGCTCCTGTGACAGTAGGGTAAATGTCCTCACGGTTTAGAGTCACAGCGAAAAAACGCATCAGGTCACCATTTTTTGCCGCACTGAAACTCACGATACCTTCTGAATTTGAAATACCAGGATATTGCAATAATTGAAATTGAGAACCTCCGTCGGTGGAATGAAGAATACCCCTGGTGACGGCAATAAAAATCTCACTATCCTGCCAGAATGCTCCGGCAATATAAGCACCATCGTTTTCGAGGTTGGTATATACTTCGGCAAATGAATTACCACCATCATCTGAAAAAAATATCGATTCGTAATTCGTCACAAACAGTCTTTGAGTGCTCCCAGGATCAGCCAAGAGATAATATGCTTCACCATCGGTTGGATCCGCAGTCACGGGAGACCAGTGTTGACCCCCATCAATGCTCACTACCGGTATTTTCCGGTCAGCTACAAAATCATAGTGCAGGGCATACAAAATATTGGGATCGTTGGTAAACTGTATTTCTGATTCAGGGAAAGAGCGGATTTCAGTGAAGGGCACAACGTCCCAGGTTTGACCGGCATCGATGGAGTGGAATAAATCGGTCATGTCGCAAGACACAAAATATTCCGAATCATCATGTGGACTTATACTGGGGGCAAACAAAGCTCCACCACCCCCTATTCCCACTGAATTCCATTCCTCAGGTTGAGCACCAAGGATACCTGAAAAGAAAGAAAGGAATACAGTTAAGATTAGAATTAGGTCACCACTATA
>JAGQWZ010000391.1 GCA_020436835.1 Saprospiraceae bacterium
ACTTCATTAAGAGCGACTCATTATTTATTGCTGAAACAACGGACGTTTTCCTTAGAGACTTGTATGACCACTGTATACAAGCTTTCGATTTGCTTGAGACATCCAGGGACAATCTTACCAGCTTGCAGGACCTCTACATATCCGAGTTGAGCTTTAAGTCAAACGCCATTATGCAGGTGCTGACAATTGTGGCAACTATCTTTATTCCGTTGACTTTTTTGGTTGGAGTCTATGGTATGAATTTTGATCATCTGCCCGAATTACATTATCGCTATTCCTACTATATCTTATGGGGAATCATGGGGGTAATTGCGATAATCATGTTGTCCTATTTTCGCCGTAAAAGATGGCTTTAAAGAAGGTGACCTTAAAGGTATGGGAAATCGATTGTCTGAGATTATACTAAATACCGATGATGCGATTTTAGCGTTGGTACAGGAGTATGGCGTGATAACATATTTAATTCTCTTCCTGATCGTCTATGCAGAAACCGGATTACTTGTATTTCCCTTTCTACCCGGAGATGGATTATTGTTTGCCATTGGTGTAATCTCCGGTTTGGGATATTTGGAAATCGGGTGGATTTTATTGCTGTTGATCATTGCAGCCACTCTTGGTAATTATACCAGTTTTGCCTTCGGCAGGTACGGACAGCGTTTATTCAAAGAATCAAAGAATGAAAGAGTAAAGGTTTATCTCCAGCATTCCCAGCGTTTTTATGACAGTCACGGTGGAAATGCAGTGATTTTTGCCCGTTTTTTACCAGTCCTTCGCACGTATGTACCTCTGATGGCGGGTTTGTCAAATATGCATAGGCAAAAGTTTGGCATTAATAGCCTGGTTGGGGCAGTAGCTTGGGTGCTGTTATTTACCTTGCTTGGATATTTTTTAGGATCGATCCCCTGGGTGGAAGAGAATTATGGATTTATATTCCTTTCACTGATAATCATCACAATTTTGCCCTTACCGGTTCGGTACCTGATGAAAATAGTCAGGCATTGAATGCTGAAATCGCGCTCTTCTGCCGTAAAATATTCCAGCATTGTACTAATTTATATATTAAATTTATAAAGGAGTGAGGGAGCTTCTGGCCGGGGACCAAATAAGCCAACCTGATTTTCCTGTCCCGGGCAAAACTTATAGAGATCCTTCGTTTATCTAATCCATTTTGCTGAAGTAAAACCATTGCTATGAAAAATTACAAAGCTGAATATGAGCATTTGGTTCGACTGAATAAGGTGCTGGAAAACCGGATTCCGGAAACCCTGGCAGGTTTAACTAAATTGCAAAGGCATCATTCGATGAATGGAGACCTTCCGGCGAAAACCAAGGAACTGGTTGCTTTGGGCATCGCGGTTACCAGCCAATGTGAAGGTTCTGCCATTACCCATTTATATGATGCCCTGAAAGTTGGCGCTTCCCGTGCGGAAATCGAGGAGGTTCTTACGGTTGCCGTCATGATGGGCGGATCGCCAGCCCTGATAATGGCCGGAATCACCCTGGAAGCACTGGATCAATACGAAGCAGAGAATTCGCCTGCTCATTTATTCGGACCTTCTGATGCGGTGGACTCGTGGGGGTGGTCCTGATAAAAATCAGAAAATGCGAATCGGATACACTTTTGCCAGATCCTGGAAAATTTTCAATTTTAAATCCGTGTAACTTTCGGACAATTTTTGCATCCGTAACTTTATTTCTTTAATTCTCACATCCGTGTTGATCACGTATCTCTGTAACAGATCCAGATTTTGCTGCATATCCAGAATTTCTGTTTCCAGATTTTTAATTTCCATACCGACCAATTGTTTTAGGTTTTGATGGTGCATCATCAGCGGATTCGCTCCTCTGTCTTCTCCCAATAACGACATAGAGATGAGCCGGTCAATGAGACTGGCTTCACTTTTCCACGTACTTAATACATCCAGCCATTTTTTAAATGAACGAGCCCAGCGATTTACAATAGTAGCTGGTGAACTTTTCATGACTTCAAGACCAGACGTTGGCTTCGGTGCCGGACTTACATTAGGGGATATTTTCTCTTCCTTTACATTAATCATTTTGACAATAGGTTAGAAGGTTTGCAAATATGCAAGTTTCATGTGTCAGGAATGTCTTGAGCCCGTCGCATTGATAGAACGCAATGTGAAGTAGGTTGGTATGTTTTTATTCAGTTCTCAACGAGCTTAATTCAAATTTATATTATTTCTACTCAGCTCGCAATACCTTTTTATTTAAGTTAACCTAAACTTCATATACTTTGACGGTTTGAGTAACTGAACTTGTTCACTTCAGGTAGATTTAAAAAAATATGCATCTTTGCTTGACAACCGTGTGATTATGATCCCAATTGTATATGAAGAGTTCGGACGCAGGGGCAAACCGATTCTGGTTTTGGCAGGTGATATAGGAGGAACCAAAACCAACCTGGCTTTATTTCACTATGCTGAGAGCACATTTCGATTGCTCCAGGAAAAAACATATTCCTCCCGGTCGTTCAATTCCTTTAATGATATGGTCCTGGACTTTGTTGGTTCGGAAAAACCCGATTGCATCAGTGTTGGTGTCGCAGGTCCGGTAATTAATGACTCGGTCAAAATAACGAACCTTAACTGGTCCATTGAGGCGAAAAGTTGTTCAGAGACAACAGGGATCCCACACGTATATATGATCAATGATCTGGTCGCAAACATCTATGGCCTGGCTACCCTGGAGGCCAAGGATTTTGTCGTGTTTCATGAAGGGGCTCCGGACATAATGGGTAATGCAGCGATTATTTCTCCCGGTACCGGACTGGGTGAAGCTGGAATGTTCTGGGACGGTCATTATTTTCATCCTTTCGCTACGGAAGGTGGTCATGCTGACTATGCTCCGGAGACAGAGGAGGACATTGGATTACTATTGTATCTCCAGAAAATTCATGGTCATGTCAGTTGGGAGCGGGTGGTTTCCGGCATGGGGATTAATCAGATCTTTGAATTCCTTTGCCAATATCGGGACTACCAACCGGATGATCAGATGCGGGAAGCACTGGAAAAAGGAGATGCGGCTGCCATCATTTCGCAAGGCAGCAAAGACGGTGATCCTGTTTGTAAGGAAACCATGCAGATGTTCTGGAGAAACCTGGCCAACGAAGCTGCCAATATTGTGATGAAATACAACGGATTTGGGGGGGTATTTATCGGAGGTGGAATCGTTCCTAAAAACCTGGATGTGCTCAGCAAGGAAGATTTTTTGCATTATTTTCTGGAGGCAGGCAGAATGAAAAGCCTGCTTGAGAAAGTACCGGTAAGGATCGTCCTGAACGATCGAGCAGCTTTACAAGGTGCTTCCTTCTATGGGGCTATTCGCTTCCGGTTGGAGCATAGTTGAAAGAGGCTACTATTTCAAAATACTTACATTATCTTGTAAAGTTTGGATTCCGGATAAGCTGGTCACAGATTACAGGTTGGTAGTATTGTATCCATAGCTTTCAAGAATCTTTTTCGCCCGCTCCGAAGAAAGGAAGTCGTAGAATTTTCTGCCCTGGTCTCCGGTCTGACCTTCCCGGTTAATTACTAAGACACCCTGTTCTATCGGTCGATGTAATGTCGATTGAATTTCGACCCATTTACCTTTGTTTTTTAACTGGGGAGACATCACCACCGACATTGCCGTAAATCCGATTTCTGCTGACTCGGTGATTATAAATTGATTTGTTTGAGCTATGCTTTCACCATAAACTAATTTTGACCTGATCTTTTCGAATTGATTTAGATCTTTAATGACATCTAAAGCCGCCTCACCATACGGAGCGGTCTCCGGATTTGCCATCGCAATATGCCTGATCTCATCCCACGGCAAGATGTCAGGTGATGGATCGATTCCGTCTTTCATTGTCCAAAGCACCAGTTTGCCATGCGCATAGACTTTCGGAGGTACTTCGGCCAGTCCACTTTCATAAATGACGTTGGGATACTTCATATTGGCGGACACAAAAACATCAAATGGTGCTCCCTGTTTTATTTGGGCCGTGAGTTTACCTGATGAACTGATCGTTACTTTGCATTGGATTCCGGTCTCTTCGGTAAATGCCTGCACCAGTTCATCCATGGCAAATTGCATGTTTGCCGCTACGGCAATTGCCAGAGAATCTTCTTCTTTACGAGACTTGCGATCACCATTTGAACAATGAATAAAAAGGACTGCTGCAATCAACAGTATCCCGATGTATCGATTTGAGTGGAATCCGGTCAAAAAGAATTATTTTAATCTACGAGAATCAACTCTACTCTGACCATTTATTGTTTTAGATTTCTTCCTTTTTTAATTGGTCTATGGCATAATTAGCTGCCCGGGCAGTCATGGCCATAAAGGTCAGCGAAGGATTTTGCGTGGAAACAGAGGTCATACAGGCTCCATCCGTGACAAAAACATTTGGACAGGAATGAACCTGATGCCATTTATTCAGGATCGAGGTTTTTGGGTCATGTCCCATTCTTACCCCGCCCATTTCGTGAATGTCCAGTCCCGGAGCTTGCTTGCTGTCGCTGGTCCGGATATTGGTGAATCCGGCTTTTTCATACATTTCTGTGTATTGTTCGAAAAAGTCCTGGATCATCTTCTCATCATTCTCGTCATAGTCCATCGAAATATTTAAAATCGGAATGCCCCACTCGTCCTTTGTCTCTGCGTCGAGGCTCACGAAATTACTCTCTTTAGGTATTGTTTCACCCATCATACCCGAACCCACTCTCCAGGGTCCGTATTCCTTGGCTGCCAGCAGATTGTTGCGTAAGGTTTCACCAAATCCCTCATCGTTGGTTTGTAGTCCACGGTAGGCTCCAAATGTGCAGGCATATCCTCTGAGAAAATCAGTTTCCTGTCGATATACATTGCGGAATCTGGGAATATAGGCAGAAGTGGGCCTGCCGCCCTCCGGC
This sequence comes from Saprospiraceae bacterium, assembly GCA_020436835.1. Taxonomy (GTDB): domain Bacteria; phylum Bacteroidota; class Bacteroidia; order Chitinophagales; family Saprospiraceae; genus JABDMH01. The sequence goes on from JAGQWZ010000391.1 coordinate 4,920, forward strand.
GCAAACTCCTTGTGGCCCGGATGCTCTGCAGAAATGCGGGCTCGATAGTTGTGAAAAGCAACATACTTACCCAGGATTCCATGGTCGTTACCCAGTCCATTGGGAAATCGGTCCGACTGAGAATTAAGCAGGATTAAATTTGAGTTTAAGGTACCTGCATTGACAAAAATGATTCTGGCAAAATACTCCTGGGTTTCTTTTGTCAACCGATCAATGATTCTGACCCCGATTGCTTTGCCGGACGTCTCATCATAGAGTATGGAATGTACTACGGAATCGGGACGCAGCGTGAGGTTTCCCGTCTTTTCTGCCCACGGAATTAAAGCCGAGTTTGAATTAAAATAACCTCCGAAAGGACAACCTCTCTGACAGATATTTCTACCCTGACAGGGTCCCCGGCCTTGTTGCCGGAAGATTTCTTTATTCTCCGTAATGTGGGCGCAGCGGGCATAAATTACATGCCGGTCTTCATAGTTCTCTCGGATTGATTTCTGAAAGTGTTGTTCTACACAGTTGAGATCCCAGGCTTTCAGGAACTCACCATCCGGAAGCGTATCGACACCATCTCTATTTCCGGAAATACCTACGAATTTTTCAACATAGGAGTACCAGGGTGCTAAATCGTCATACCGAATCGGCCAGTCGACGGCAAAACCATCTCTGGCTGGTCCTTCAAAGTCATAATTGCTCCACCGTTGGGTTTGGCGGGCCCACATGATGGAGCGACCTCCGACCTGATATCCACGAATCCAATCAAAAGGCTTCGGCTGACCATAGGGATGTTCTTTGTCTTTCACAAAGAAATGCATGGCATCTTCCCGGAAGGCATAACACCGGCTCACCACCGGATTTTCTTCTCTTACCTCCACCGGGATTCTCCCCCGGTGCTTAAATTCCCATGGCAACATATTGGTCGTAGGGTAATCCTTAATGTGCTGGACATTTCTTCCCCGCTCGAGGAGTAGTGTCTTTAACCCATTGTCACAGAATTCTTTCGCTGCCCACCCGCCGGTCATTCCCGCACCGATCACTATTGCATCGAAATTATTTGTATCGCTCAATTGTGTATATTTTTTTGGTTAAATAGTTGATTGAATTATACCGCGGCGCAGCCTATATATCTTCCAGGTACAAATTCATATTTTAATTCCTCTGTCATGAATTTCTCACAGCCGGTGAAATGTTGTCGTGCCAGGTTCTTTGTCGTCTGATAAAAGAAAAATAGGTTCTCATCGTCTGCTTTACTGTTTTCCATAAAAGCAAAGATTTCATCGAGCTCCGCATTGGTCAGCTTCCCGAGCTTTTCTTTATTATTTTTACTCAGATAACTTTCCAGCGATTGCAGTCCCATAAGATATTTTTGAATCTCCTCATCAGAAGTACAATCGTTTAAAATGGTTAAGATAAACTCGGATCTTGGCTCCGGAGTAGTGTAAACGATGTGGTCTACCGGCAACACTGCCTCAGAAACTTCACGAAAAGTCTTATAATTTCTTCCATCCAGAGGAACCCGGGCATAGTCAGGAACTTCCTCTATTTTGCATCCAGGGTACAGGGTGAGTCCCAATCCCATGATCGATAATTGTTGGATGGCCTGTCTTCTGTTCATCTGCTTATCTTTTTAAAAATTTTTTGAGTAGTAAAATATTACTTGATTCTTGCTGTTTTCACCTGTACTAAAATGGCGATTCTCCATCGGCAAGTAAAGTAATACAACTATTTGCTTCGGCATCAAAAGTTGCAATGCCATCTCTTACCCGGAGGCTTCTTCTCCGGGCATTATTACTGTTCTCATTGGTAACCCAGATTTTGATCCATTCGATGGTGGACGGAATTCCCTGGACTCTGACCGACCGGGATGCTCCGTTATTAACGACATGAACCAGATAAGTATTTCTCTCGGGATCCGCAAGGCCTGTACACTCCAGGGATTTATGATCCGTTTTAACGGGCATAAATTTTAAGTCTGCCGGTTGATTGGCAATTTGCTTAAAGTTCCAGAACCGCTGTGTAGGTTGCAGAGGAATTTCCGTATTTCCAAATACACCTCCTCCTATCATAGGAGAGTAATCGGCCGTGAGCTGCCACTGTAATATGGATTCCGGTTGGCAGATTCTCAGTATTCTGACATATAGGTTGGCCTCTTCCATCGCATACATTGGTTCAGAAAAGATTTGAGGGTACCGCCAGGCTCCGGCATCCATACTCCCTTCGCCGACCAACAGTGGTACCTCCATTTTTTCAGCAGCATGGTACCACTCATACAGATTCTGGTCCGTATATCCTCGCCAGGAATGAAAGGAAACCGCCCCGATATAAGGGTGTGTTTGTTCATCTTCCATCGCAGCTTTCAGAAAGGGCCATCCATTGGCATCAGCTGTATCTCCCAGCAACATTTTTGTTTTGATTCCTCTTTGCTGCAGGTGCGCACCCAGCCCTTTGATAAAGGCAGCGTGCTCTTCCGCTGTCTGACGAACATTAATTCCCAGGTCGGATTCATTAAAGGAAAACATGGCGAATTCAAAGCCGAAATGATCTTTTGCATATTGAATGTAATCTCCAATAGATCGACATATACGTTCGATTTTCTCCTGATCCAGGGGATTGCCCCGAAGCCCGCCAGGTTGCGGTCCAAAACTCATTTGGCCTTCAATCGCCCAGTTTGGAGCGGACCAATCGGAGAGAATGACCGGCATGCCAAGACTGTCTAATCGCTTTGCCATTTGCATCGCTGCCTCCACCCTGGGGTGCAGTCCATCCGCATTTGCTGATTTCACAGGGTCTTTATCCACTTCCGGATGCCAGAATCGCCAGGGCATTTCCACTCTTCCCCATCTGACGTCCAGATTACGCAAACAGTAGTCAATCACGGGAGGGTCGGCGGTAGGGTTCTGTAAACGAAAATTACCACCAAAACCCTTGAATTGTCTACCTAGCTCGCTTGGATACAGACTTATATTAGCCTGGGTACGATCCGGAATTCCCATTACCTCAAGGGTGAAGGACCGGTAGGAAGAAGTTCCTTTTTTTAATGGTCCTGTCATCAGGCCAAAGTAGATATCAATTGTCGCTGCAGGATCGTCTTTATCGCGGAGGATGAAAATATCCGTACTCTCATTGATCTGAATGTCGAGATTTCTGCTTGCAGATCGAATCGAGATTCCTTTTGATTTTCCACGACTTAATTCACTGGGGTCAGTAGGTATCCTTCTCTCGAAAGACGAATAGGCCGGGTCCAGGAATTTGATTTCTCCGTCATGATACTGGTCGCCGGGTAGTGATAGCATAAAAAACTGACCAATGATATTGGTATCTTTTTCATTTTGAAAATGGATTCTGATGTTGGTTTTGCCTGCCCCGAGATATTCAACACGCTGATCGTAAAGAAAACTATCAATGCGGATCGGAGTGTGTTGAATATTTCCACTGCGCTCATAAGAGTACGCTGCCCTTTCTTTGGCCGTCCTGCGAACTGAGGTCCAATCCTGTCCCACAAATCCCAGACTGCTGTTCAGTTGAACTAATTCACCATCGAGCCTTATGCCTTTGATATTGCTCCAGGGAGCGACCTCCGGTTGAGTAAATGATGGGTTTGTGAGGTAAAATATTAGAAAAAAGAAAAATAGATGCTTCATAATTGTTTATCCCTCCTTGATATAAATATCCGGGATCTTATAAAAGGAACCCGGAAGGGTTGGATACGTTTCCGTATCTCAGATATACAGCAGCGTGATAATTAGTTTGGTGAATTTGGACTGACTAGCTTCGGATTGGCTTAAAGTTAAGAATTTATCATGGCTTTGCTAATAGCCTCAAATGATCAGGACGTTCTTCATTCCATTGTGATTTCGATCACATAACTTAGAGTCCAATTCTACCTTATTTTTTATGCGGGAGAATGCTTGTTTTGGCCTGATAGCCTATTATTTATACTGAAATTTTTCTAGAATATATGTTGAAAATCAGATTTAATTGGTTGGATTCAACAACGCTCCTCAGCCGAATTAGAATGAAAATATGAACATGTATTCATATATTGTAAATCGATAGACAGATGGAAGTTGCGATTGTAAAACAGCTACAGCTGGTAGGGAAGAGTACGATTCCCAGGGATATTCTAGCCGGACTTACGGTATCGGTTATGTTGATTCCTCAGGGTATGGCTTATGCATTATTAGCCGGGTTGCCACCGATATACGGACTCTATGCCGGTTTTCTACCTTTATTAATTTACCCTCTTTTCGGGAGTAGCAGGCAGATGTCAGTGGGGCCGGTTGCATTAACGTCTATTCTGGTATTCAGTGGTATTTCAGCCTTTGCCCAACCGGGAAGTGAAGAATTTATCCAGCTGGCAATTTTGACCGCTTTTCTGGTGGGCATCGTACAGTTGATCTTTTCCGGCTTACGCATGGGTTTTCTGGCGAATTTCCTCTCCTTGCCGGTCATCAGTGGCTTCACCAGCGCAGCAGCGATTATCATTGCGGTTGGACAGCTCAAATATTTCTTTGGGTTGGAAGTTGAGCGATCCAATACCGTCTTCAACGAATTAATCGATTTAAGCATTCATCTACCGGCGTTGAATCCCTACGACTTAGTTCTGGGCTCCGTCAGTTTGGCCCTTATCATGGGAATAAAGAAAGTAAACCGCTTTATCCCCGGAGCACTGATCGCGGTCATCCTGGGTACGGTCGCGACCTACTTTTTTAATCTGACCGATCATGGGGTAGAGGTGGTAGGAAGAGTGCCTGAGGGGCTACCATCTTTTGGAGTACCCTCTATTACGGTTGAACACATCATTAATTTATTGCCGCTTGCTTTTATAATCAGTTTAATCAGTTTCATCGGATCGCTGGCCATTGCAAAGACTATTTCAGCAAAGAACAATCATTATCCGATTGATGCAAATCAGGAACTATTTTCCATCGGTCTTTCCCAGGCGGTGGGTTCTTTTTTTCAAGTATTTCCAGGTATGGGCAGCTTTACCAGGTCTGCCGTCAATGATGATGTTGGTGCGCAGACGGGATTGGCTTCTGTTTTTGCTGCAATATTTATTGGCCTGATTATGCTTTTTTTCACTAATTATTTTTATTACCTCCCGCATTCCATCCTCGCTGCGGTGGTGCTTTCGGCCGTATTTGGATTAATTGAGATTAAGAAAAGCATCAATCTGCTGAAACTGGATCGCACGGACTTTTACTCCTTGTTCGTCACCTTTATTCTGACTTTGCTGCTTGGAGTGCAAACCGGTGTTTTTGCCGGGATCGGTTTATCTATTTTAATGATCGTTTACAAGGCCTCGAAACCACATTTTGCCTTTCTGGGTAGAATACAGGGTACCAATACCTTTCGCAATATTAAGCGGTTTTCTGACCTTGATATTGATCAGAGTTCTATCATTTTAAGGTATGATAGTGATCTGTTTTTCGGTAATGCAAAGCATTTTTACGATACGGTAATTTGCTCACTTCAATCAAATCCGGAGGCCCGCTTATTCGTTCTCGATGCCAGTACTATCGCTCATGTTGACTCAACTGCATTGCACTATCTGGAGCTGATAGTCGAGGAGCTGGATAAGGCTGGAATACAATTTTATTTATCCGGATTAAAAGGTCCGGTACGAGATATTTTCCACAAGGCCGGTTTAAATGAAAAAATACCTTTTGACCATCAATTCTTAAACATTGAAGATGCTCTGCAGCATTTCCACCGGGAACAAGCTGAATATGAAAGGAAAGTTTATGTACAACAAAGAAATATCGAATGAGATACGGATTTATCATTGATAATCGAAAATGCATCGGTTGCCACGCCTGCACCACTGCCTGTAAATCTGAACATCAGGTGGCTGTGGGTGTAAATCGTACCTGGGTTAAACAGGTAGAAAAGGGCACATTTCCGAATACCCGAAGACTGTTTTCGGTCATGCGATGCAATCACTGTACGGATGCTCCTTGTGTGGAGATCTGTCCGGTGGAAGCTTTGTTTTTTCGCGAGGACGGTATTGTCGATTTTAATAAGGATCGATGTATTGGGTGTAAATCATGTATGCAGGCCTGTCCTTACGACGCGCTGTATATTGATCCTGATAATCATACTGCGGCCAAGTGCAATTACTGCGCCAACCGGATTGACATTGGATTGGAGCCTGCCTGTGTAAATGTCTGTCCGGAGCATGCTATTATCTCCGGAGATATGGATAATCCCGATTCGGAAATTGCCCGGTTATTGGCACGTCAACCGGTAAAGGTGCGAAAAGCAGAAAAAGGTACGAATCCTAATCTGTTCTATATTGATGCGGATGATGCTTCGCTCGTCCCTTCGCAGACCCAGAAATCTGACAGTTATTTTTGGAGTTCTCAATCTTTGGGTGTAGGCCATTACGCGAAAGAAGCGGAGAAAATGGCATTTTCGAACGGCGATGTTATTTCTCTTCTTCAGGAAAATGGGGGAGTGGAGTCGAAAGAGGGGCAACCACCTCCAAAGTCGATTGATCTGCTGATGCAATCTACGAAGCGCATTTACGATAGCCCGGATAAGGGTATTTTATGGGGTTGGGAGGTATCTGCTTACGTGTGGACCAAGGCGATTTCTGCCGGCGTATTTATCGCCGCATTCCTCGCCTGGTTATCAGCTTCTCATGATTTGCAGGGTACCGCTTCCTGGTTGGTTGTTGGTGTTTCCCTGGTTTTTCTGGCCCTTACGGGTTTACTGTTGATAAAGGATCTGGACAGGCCGGATCGATTTCTCAATGTATTACTGCGTCCCCAGTGGAAGTCCTGGCTGGTACGTGGCGGGTACGCGATCAGTATTTTCGGTGGTCTCATCACCTTGCTGGCCCTGACTATATGGTTTGGATGGGAGATGTTGCAAGGCACCATCATGTGGCTTACCGCTATAGCTGCCGTACTGGTAGCAGTTTATACGGCGTTTCTTTTTGCTCAGGCGAAGGGAAGAGATTTCTGGCAAAGCCCAACCCTGGCTATCCATATGTTGGTGCATAGCATCATGGCCGGGGCTGCAGTATATCTGGTGATTAATTATTTGAGTGATCAATCTATGGCGGCTGATCAACTAATGGTGTTTGTTTTGGCTTTGTCCATGTTGATTAACCTGGTGACCATTGCTGTAGAGATGATCACAACGCATCCCACGGTAGATGCAAAGAGAGCGGTACATTCCATAACCAGGGGTAGATATTCGACCAAGTTTTGGCTCGGAGTGATTTTATTGGGAAATATAATCCCACTCTCGCTTTTGATTTTCACTGATTTTTCCCCTGTAATGTCGATAGCTGTCAGTGCAATGGTATTAATTGGAATTTATTTTACAGAACAAATTTGGGTAGAGGCTCCCCAGCGCATACCGCTGAGCTAATTATTCGATTTGTGGTAAAAGTGATTTTAAAACATCAAAAAAAGCTTTGATAGTCCTGATGGGACAGCCGAGCCATCTAGAGATCAATATTCTAAAAATAAATAAGCAGAAAAAATGGCAAAAACAGTCATTGAAAAAATAGCAGAAAAAATAGGTATCATACCCACCATCCAGACGGAGACCGGTGATTTGCCCCGGGTAGAGGGGGAGGAGAATGGTCAGTTGAATAAATATCCCCCCATGGAAAAGTGGGATCATTGGGAAGAATATGAGTCCACTGCCTGGCCCCGTAAAATGAAGAAAACATATCAAATCGTACCTACGGTTTGTTTTAATTGTGAAAGTGCATGTGGTCTCACTGCATACATTGACAAGGAAGATGGCAGCATTCGTAAGTTTGAAGGCAATCCCTATCATCCGGCATCCAGAGGCCGGAATTGCGCCAAAGGCCCGGCGACAATAAATCAGATTAATGACCCCGAAAGGATCTTGTATCCACTCAAAAGAGTGGGAAAGCGCGGAGAAGGAAAGTGGGAGAAAGTTTCCTGGGATCATGTTCTGGATGAATTCGCCGGCCGGATTCGGAAAGCGATCAAAGAAGGAAGAAATAATGAGGTAGCCTATCACGTAGGCCGACCCGGTCATGCCGGCTACGCCAACCGGGTGCTGCAGGGGTGGGGTGTCGATGGCCACAATTCGCACACCAACATTTGTAGCTCCGGAGCTCGTTGCGGTTATTTTGTCTGGTCGGGGTATGACCGGCCTTCACCGGATCATAGTGAAGCCGATTTCATTCTGTTGGTTTCAGCACACCTTGAGAGTGGTCACTACTTCAATCCGCACGCTCAAAGAATTATCGAAGGAAAGATGCGGGGAGCAAAACTGGCCACCCTGGATCCGAGGTTATCCAATACGGCCAGTATGTCGGATTATTGGATGCCTACCTATCCAGGATCGGAGGCCGCGGTACTTTTGGCCATGGCCAAAGTGATCATCGATGAAGGCTTGTACAATCGTGACTATATGGAGAAGTGGGTGAACTGGGAAGAATATCTGGAAAAAGTTCATCCTGAGAAAGAAGTGACCTTCGATAACTTTATCCAGACACTTAAGGAAGTATACAAAGACTATACACCGGAGTTTGCTGCTCAGGAATCCGGGGTTAAGGCAGAACTGATTCGAGAGGTTGGAATAAAGATCGGCGAAGCGGGTGAAAGATTTGCCGCCCACAATTGGAGAAGTGCAGCCAGTGGTAATCTCGGGGGATGGTGCGTTTCCCGAACCCTGTATTTTCTTAATGTACTGACCGGTAGTGTGGGGGCTAAAGGGGGAACTTCCTTTGAAGCCTGGAATAAATTTAATCCTGAGTTTTTTGATGTTCCACCCGGTCAGAAATTTTGGAATGAACTGCATTTTCCCAAGGAATACCCCCTGGCGTTTTTTGAGATGAGCTTCCTGCTCCCACATTTTCTCAAGGAAGGCAGAGGCCGTATGGATGTGTATTTTTCCCGGGTTTTTAACCCGGTGTGGACCTATCCTGACGGTTTCACCTGGATGGAGGCGCTCAGTGATGAAAACCTGTTTGGCCTGCATGCAGCGATGACTCCTACCTGGAATGAAACGGCTTATTTTGCTGATTATGTGTTGCCTATGGGCCATTCCGCGGAACGACACGATTTGACAACGTATGGCACCCATGCCGGGGTCTGGATGGCATTCCGTCAGCCGGTATTGCGGGAAGCAGCCAGACGCCAGGGTAAAAACGTGGAATTTACCTATGAAGTGAATCCGGGAGAGGTCTGGGAAGAGGATGAATTTTGGATTGAACTCAGTTGGAGAATTGATCCTGATGGTTCAATGGGTATTCGCAAGCATTTCGAATCACCCTACCGGCCGGGAGAAAAGATCAATATTGATGAATACTATCAGTATATATTCGAGCGGGTCAAGGGTCTACCAGAGGCAGCTCAAAAAGAAGGCATTACTGAACTGGAGTACATGAAAAAGTACGGAGCATTTGAAATCAAGGAAAATGTCTTTAAAAAGAATGAGAATCGGTTGACGGGTGCGCAATTAGAGGGAAGTTCTATCGATGAAAAGACAGGAGTGATAAATAAAGATGGAAAGGCCATCGGGGTAATGATCGATGGTAAGCCATGTGTTGGTTTTCCCACCCCCTCCAGAAAGAACGAGTTCTATTCTCAGACACTGGTGGATTGGAAATGGCCGGAATATGCGATTCCGTCCTATATCAAGAGCCATATCCATCCGGAAAAATTGGATAAGTCCAAAGGAGAATATTGTCTGGTTCCAACCTTCCGGTTACCTACCCTGATCCACTCGAGGTCGGCTAATGCAAAATGGTTGATGGAGATTTCCAATCGGAATCCTATATGGATGCATCCGGAAGATGCTGCCCGCTGGGGATTTAAGACGGGAGATTTGGTCAAGATGAATACGGATATCGGATACTTTGTCGATAAAGTATGGGTCACGGAAGGCATGAAGCCGGGGGTGGTTGCTTGTTCGCATCACCTCGGTCGCTGGAAGCGGCAGCAAGATCAGGGCAATGGCTGGGGAGCCAATCTGATCCGGATCGAACATCCCGAAAAAGGACAATGGAAGATGAATACCATCCGGGGGGTTAAACCATTCAAAAGCGATGATCCGGATACCAGTAGAATTTTCTGGTTGGATGGAGGGGTACACCAGAATATTACCCATGCAGTCCATGCCGATCCGATCAGTGGTATGCATTGTTGGCATCAAAGGGTTCGTATTGAAAAGCCTGGCCCGGAAGATAAATACGGTGACATTTTTGTGGATACCAATAAGTCACATGAGATCTACAGAGAATGGTTGAAGATGACCCGCCCGGCGCCCGGTCCGGATGGTCTAAGACGTCCACTCTGGTTTGCCCGTCCGTTGAAACCGGCCAAAGAACTGTACTACATCAAAGAGGAATAGGCCTCATTGTGGCTTAGAGGAAGTTGTCCTCGGGCTCCGGAAGCCAGGATGGTTTTGTTTTCGGAGGGCTTGGTGTTCAGGATAGGACAGGTTGACGTAACGCCCGTTGAAGCACGACGGAACATCCCGGATTTACATCAAAAATCACCTGTGGAGAAGGAGAGATGCTCACATCTGTGACTTTCTTCACATTATTATCATTTGTGAAGTCGATCTTTGCAGAAAAATAGCCAGATGTCAATTGATAGGGTACTTCCGGGATTGCAATCGCTCCTGCATTATGATAAAAGAGATCTGAAGAGTGATATTGCAGCCGGTTTGACTGTTGGAGTGATGTTGATACCGCAGGGGATGGCCTATGCCATGATTGCCGGACTGGATCCCATCTATGGTCTGTATGCAGCAACAATCCCAATCTTATTGTATGCATTTTTCGGCACCTCTCGCCAGCTGGCAGTAGGTCCGGTTGCCATGGTTTCCCTGTTGACTGCTTCCGGGGTTGCCGTGTTGGCTGAGGCTGGATCGGAAACCTATATTGGATATGTGCTTTTGCTGGCCTTCATGGTCGGGTTGATCCAATTGCTGATGGGTGTATTCAGACTGGGTTTTCTGGTAAATTTTCTTTCTCATCCGGTGATCAGTGGATTTACTTCAGCAGCAGCAATTATCATTGGCGCCAGCCAGTTAAAGCATCTCCTCGGGATTCCACTGCCTAAGAGTCATTATGTCCATGAAATCTTCATTTCTGCCTTTCAGCAGATCGGAAATATCCATTGGCAGACATTCCTTCTGGGTTTGGGTGGCATCGCGCTCATTCTGATCATCAAGCGGATCTCGCGCTCTATTCCAGGTCAGATTATCGCAGTGATTATGTCTATCCTGGTAGTTAGTGTTTTTAATCTGGACATGCAGGGGGTTAAGATCGTAGGGGATGTTCCCCAGGGTCTTCCTTCTTTTCAAATGCCTATCCTTGATCTGGGCAGCCTCAATAGTCTGCTCCCTATTGCGTTGGCGATATCTTTGGTCAGCTACATGGAGAGTATTGCAGTAGCTAAGGCTATGCAAACTCGTCATAAGAACTACAAGCTTTCACCCAATCAGGAACTGGTCGCCCTGGGTATCGCCAATATCGGAGGCGCATTTTTTCAATCATACCCAGTGACGGGTGGGTTTTCGCGTACTGCGGTAAACGATCAGGCTGGAGCAAAAACAACCCTGGCATCGATTATTAGTGCGGTATTGGTGTTGCTGACCCTGCTCTTTTTAACGGATCTTTTTTACAAGATGCCAAATGCAATCTTGGCAGCTGTGATCATCGTTGCGGTGATCGGACTTATAGATGTCAAAGAGGCCATTCATCTGTGGCATACCCATCGCATCGATTTCTGGATGCTGATTGCCACCTTTCTGGCCACATTGATGCTTGGCATTGAAAAGGGTATCCTTATAGGAGTAGCGCTTTCCCTCGTTATGGTCATATTTCAAAGTTCCTATCCACATCACGCCGAGTTGGGTCAGGTACCCGGAACGGATTTCTACCGAAATGTAAACCGGTTTCCGGAGGTAAAGGTTAGGAGGGATATTCTGATCCTACGATTTGATGCATCCCTGTTTTTTGGGAATAGTCAACGATTCCGGGATGCACTTAATGAATATATCGATCAGAAGGGGACATCACTCCGCGCCATTGTGCTCAATTGCGAGAGTATAAATACCATAGACAGTACCGCCTTGAAGATGCTGGAGGAGATCTTGGAAAACGCGGAGAAATTAAATATCTCTCTGTTCTTTTCTTCAGTAAAAGGTCCCATTAGAGACCGTCTGCTGCATTCTCCTGTTTTTCAAGGTCTTAGTAAGGATCATTTCTTTATGTCCATCCAGGAGGCAGTAAAATACTTTGATGATCAAAAGGCAGGAAACTCCCTTAGCCATTCTCATCAAAGTTACGTGTTGCAGACAAATAAGTAGGTCTGTAGCCCTTTTAGCCACAAAGTATTCTGATTAGACGGGATTTGGCGATACATCATTTCAATATATGATCATATATTCATATTTTGACTGATGAACTGTGATGCTGGTCACGAAAGAAACTGAACAAGAAGTACATTTTTGCGCTTATTATCTAAAAGTCATTAACGATCTAAAGTCATTATTTCTATGCAAATTGAACAAATATATACGGGATGTCTGGCCCAAGGGGCCTACTACATCAATTCCAGAGGTGAAGCAGCGATCATTGACCCCCTGCGTGAAGTCCAGTCATATATCGACCGGGCGGAGAAGGATGGAGTAAAAATCAAATATATCTTTGAAACCCATTTTCATGCTGATTTCGTCAGTGGGCACGTTACTTTGGCTGAAAAAACTGGCGCAAAGATAGTTTATGGTCCAACGGCGAATCCCTCATTTCCGGCAATTATCGCCAAAGATGGGCAAGAATTTAAGATTGGTGATATCACCATTAAGGTGCTACATACTCCGGGACACACCATGGAGAGCAGTACTTACCTGCTGAAGGATGAGCAAGGTGAGAACAAAGCAATTTTTACCGGGGATACCTTATTCCTGGGAGATGTGGGAAGACCTGACCTGGCTCAAAAAGCGGCCCATATGACGCAGGAAGAACTTGCCGGTCTTCTATACGATAGCCTTCGCAATAAAATTATGCCATTGGCGGACGAGATTACCGTTTATCCCGCTCACGGAGCCGGTTCCGCGTGCGGTAAAAATATGATGAAGGAAACGGTCGATACCCTCGGGAATCAGAAAAAAATGAACTATGCGTTGAATCCGGATTTGACCCGGGAAGAATTCATCAAGCAAGTTACCGATGGATTACTGCCTCCACCTCAATACTTTGCTCAAAATGTAGCCTTGAACAAATCCGGCTACCAAAGCATTGAGAAAGTGCTGGAAAGCGGGGTAGTTCCCCTTTCTTTGGCGGATTTCACGACCC
>JAGQWZ010000392.1 GCA_020436835.1 Saprospiraceae bacterium
AAGGAGGTACTGCTTCATTTTCGAATTATATTCATAGATTTCTCCCAATATAATAAGCCATTATTGGGTTTCCTAAAGGTAGGTGGATGTAGCGAAATCTCTTATAAAAAGTCAAGTCGGGAGTTCTATGAAACACGAGTGGAAAAAAGAAGAAAAGCAATATTATGCCCCAAAAAATCGGCCGGAGAGTCTGCGGGTGCCCGAATTCAAGTTCTTCACCATCGAGGGAGAAGGCAATCCAAACGATCCTTTTTTTTCGGATTATATCGGGGTGCTTTACAGCTTGAGCTATGGGGTGCGAATGAGTCACAAGCAAGGTATCGCACCCCCTGACTATTTTGAATATACCGTCTATCCTCTGGAGGGTGTATGGGATTTGATTGATAAGTCAAAATATGATCCCAACCGGCCATTGGATAAAAATAATCTGAAATTTAAATTGATGATCCGGCAACCTGATTTTGTCACTCCGGATTTTGCCCGGCAAATTAGAGAACGGACAGAAAAAAAGAAACCACATCAATTATTGACCAGCGTTAAATTTGAAAAAATCGAAGAAGGACTTTGCGTGCAAATGTTACATCTGGGCAGTTATGATGATGAGCCTCAAACTTTTTCCGTCATGGAGCAGTATTGCCAGGAAAAAAAGTTAATCAGGGCATCAAAGGTACACCGGGAGATCTATCTCTCGGATGCCCGTAAGACCGCCCCTGAAAAAATGAAGACTATTTTGAGATTTAAGGTCAGTGTGCCGGAGCATTAATGCTCAGAAGTCAAGATGAAACCGGAGATTGGGCGTGCGACCCAAAAGCGAAGTCTCCGTACCCAGAATGGTATTTACCGGTCGACCGGCTTCATTGTCAGCTTGCACAGAATAGATGTATTGGAGATATTTTACATTATGGTGGTCGGTGATATTGAAGCAGGCTACTCCCAACGTAGCTTTTTTTCCGGCCAGATTAAAATGATAGTCCAGGCCCAGGTCGAGCCGTTGGTAACTGGGTAAATTTCGGATAAAAGCTCGTGATTCCAGTTGGCGGCGATCAATTTCGCCGGGAATTTCATCCAGTGCCAGATAGGGTTTTCCGCTGCTAAAGATATAATTGGCTGAGAAGGTGAAGTTTCCCAGATCGTATGAATTGACCCATTTGAACTGATGCCTGCGGTCATTTTCGGCGGGGAACGGATTGTTTTTCCTGATTTCGCGAAACTGCCGGGTGCTTTTACTCAAGGTGTAGGCTATCCACCCGGTGTACTTTTTCACACTGCGTGAGAGCAGAAGATCCATGCCGGTTATTTTCCCTTTACCACTAAAAACCCGGTAAGAACGGCTTTTATTGAAGCCCTGATTTGGATCAATTCCCGGCATCTGTAAAGAATACTCGAGCACCCCGTCAAGAGACTTTCGGTAGAACTCTACATCGAGATTCCAACCGGAGCGATTTAAATCAATTCCAAGCATATACTGCCAGGAGGTCCCTACCGGATATTTATGGCCATCTGCCATTACCAGATAATTGGCGGACTGACCGAGTCTGTTTTCGTAATTAAGCTCCCGGGTGAATTGATTGGCATAATGGATCGAAGTCTTAAAGGTCAGATACTCACCGGAATGATGATTTATCTGAAACTTTGGATCCAGGTATAATTTACCGGTAGGTGAGTAAAAAGTACTGCGGCCTCCAAAGATGAAATTAGTGTTCTTATTTTTTGCCCAAATTTTTTCAAAAAAGATGGAACTCTGATTTGCATGATCTTTACCATTTAACAGCATCTTGTCATCTTCTCCAAAAGAATACGCAGCCTGATTGTATTTATAGTCAATACCGAATTTAAATTCCTGTTTTTCTGAATGATTCACTAAATAGAATATGCTTCCTCCACTCACGATTTTTCCCTCCTGAATATTTGAAAAACCCGACGACATATCTTTACCGGGTAGGTCGACGGTGAGCATAGACCTTATATCTGAAAAGTTGCTATACGCCGAAAAATAAGTATTTGAATAAATAGTCCAGTTATTATTCAGAATACCCTCTAAATTCAGACTGGTTCCCAGGTTTTCCCAATTTTCTGAATTTCTGAAAATTTCTGTTGAGATGGCATCTTCCCGGTTTATCCGTGAGGAATATTTAATATCATAATTATTTTTCAATTGATCATAGGAACCGAAGAAGTTGAGGTCAATTTTCAGTCCATTGCCTGATGCATAGGTGATTTTTGAATTGAGGTCACGGAAATTAAAAAAGGGATTTGTCTTAATTCTTTCTGAACGGGACAGGGAGCGAAAATTATTCCGGTAGAAATCACTTTGGGGTTGGGTCAGATCGAAACTATTTAGTTCAGCGGCATTGAGGTAAGAAGTCCGGGCTCCCAGATTCCAGGTGATTTTACTACTGACCGGAGT
>JAGQWZ010000393.1 GCA_020436835.1 Saprospiraceae bacterium
AAACCTACCCGGAATAGGTTGGGCATTTTGCAATGCACTTGAATTGGTCCAACCAAAATCAAGGCACTCCGGCAGTACGATGATATCGCATCTTCTCTCCGCCGCTTCTTGGATAAAAGCCACGGCCTCCTGCAGATTTAGCGGAGGATTTCCACCATCAACATATAGCTGGCCAATACCAATAATCATTTCATTTTCAACGAGGAGAATTCAGCGTAAAATAATTCATATCGAAATTAATCAAACGCATTCAAGAATAAATAAAATACAGAGATTACATCGGCGAAATTAAGGCTGATACTGGAAAAGAGCTACGGTTTGATATTGACCTTCATCTCAGGAATCGCCGTTATTTCAAAAGTAGATGAAGCCATAGATACGCTGCCTCCTGATGACTCAATTGCCCGGAAAATATCGGTAAATAGCAGGCTCTTAGTATTTCTTCTTTTTTTGTAATCGACCACGTATCGAAGGTTCAATTCGATCCAATTGTCATTAAGAGAGATGGTCACCGTAGGTTCAACGTTAGCATTTTCAATCATGTATTTCTTGACCATACCTTTCCAATGTTCTTTGGCAAACTCTGCATAATCTTTCAAATGTGTCGACATTATCTGATTTACCATTTCCACGGCATAAGTGACATCAGACCCGTATTTAACCGGCAGGTTTATTTCATCCCAGACAAATGGAAAATCAGTGCTATAATTTTTAACGGCGGATCTGAAAACAGAGGCATTACTGACCTGCACGATCCTTCCATTGTAATTATCGGAACTGATCCAATCGCCAATCTCCATCAAAGTAGTTTTGGTGATGCCAATATCAATCACATCCCCTTTCATGCCATTAATCTCAACCCGGTCACCGGGTTTGTATATTCCTGAGCTATAGATGGCGATCCACCCTGCTACACTCAGTATTACTTCCTGTAGTGCGAATGCAATTCCGGCACTTATCAGGCCGATGGTAATAGTGAAGTATTGAAGTTTTCCGGTAAAACTAACGATAGCCAAAAGAAGAATTAGAAAATAACTTCCAATTCGAATGGACTTTTTTACCCGATAGCGTGTCAGATTTTCATTGACAATCCGTCCTAGCAGTTTTTGTAATAACCAGGCGAAGAACAGAATAAAAATGGTCCAGATAATAAACTGAATTACCTGTAAAAGAATATCAGCAGACTCAAAATTTCGAAATTCCCGGATTAAGTTGTCAATTTTATCCATTGTAATAAGATTGAATAATAGTAATTAACTGGTGATTTCAGTCTATTTCAATCCATTATGTGCAATTACATCTGCATACCATTTTGCCGATGATTTCGGAATGCGTTTCAAGGTATTAAAATCGACGTAGTGCATTCCAAAACGCTTACTATAACCCGACGCCCATTCAAAATTATCCATAAATGACCAGGCGAAATATCCTTTGACCTTTACCCGGTTCTCCATCGCCGCATTAATTGCCTGCAGGTATTTTTCATAGAAATCCACCCGATCATCGTCATGACAGTGACCATCCAGGACCTTGTCGTCAAATGCAGCCCCATTTTCAGTGATAAAAATCTCGGGATGATCATACCTGGCATCAATCCATTCCAATAGTTTCTTACAGCCGCAGGGCACGATGGCCCACTTCATTTCGGTAAGTTTCCATTCTTTGTCAAGAGAAAGATTTACCTCCTGATCTTCCGACAATCCACCGTTTCCATAGACAGAACTGTCCTGCAATTTATTCCCGGCCTCGGCCGCATACATTGTGGTATAGTGATTCAACCCGAAAAAGTCGCTGGATCCCTTTATTATATCGATTTCATGATCGGAAAAATACGGTAACCTCTCTCCCACCCTACTTCTCATGCTATCAGGATACGCACCTTTATATACCGGATCGGCAAACCACCCCAGGAAAAATTCCAGTGCTCGCTGAGCAGCCGCACGATCGGCTGCAGTATCATTCAGTGGTTCTCGCCAATCACAATTGTTGGTGATACCAATTCGTCCTTTTTGAACGTACTGAAATTTCTTGCGGTAACGTTCTACGGCAAAGGCGTGGGCTCGAATCAATTGATGTCCAGCCAGATAAGGTTCAGCGTTGGAAATACGCCCGGGAGCAAAAATGCCCTGACCATATCCCAGCATGGCCACTACCCATGGTTCGTTAATTGTAATCCAATTCTTGACCCGGTTACCAAACTCCTCAAAGCAAATCTCTGCATAATCTGCAAAGATCGATGCCATATCCGGATTGAGCCAACCATCTTTCTCCAGCTGCAGGGCTAAGGGTAAATCCCAGTGATATAAAGTAATCCAGGGATCGATTTCTGCCTCCAGCAAGGCATCTATGAGGTCACTGTAGAATTGAATTCCGCTTCGATTGATCTTTCCATATCCGGTGGGAAGAATTCTGGGCCAGGACAGGGAAAACCGGTATGCCGTCAGTCCCATTTTTTTCATGAGATCCACATCTTCTCTCCAGCGATGAAAGTGATCGCAGGCTATCGTTCCATCAGCATGCTCATTGACTTTCCCTGGAATCGTGCAAAAGGCATCCCATATCGAAGGCCCTTTCCCACCGGCATCATGACCCCCTTCTATCTGGTAGGAGGAAGTCGCTGTTCCCCACACGAAACCGGGTGGAAATAGAGCAGATCTAGCCACTACTTGGTTTTGATCACGACCACACCATTAGCTCCTCTTGCTCCATACAGACCGGATTGTGACCGGGTAAGCACCCGGATGGATTCTACATTGTTGACGTCGACAGAGAAAGAAACGCTGGAATATCCATGTCCAACCGGATTTCCATTGACCACAAACAAAGGTTCATTATCACCAACCAATGAGGTGTTACCGCGGATACGAATGGTCGGGCTATTTTCCGATCCAGTGATCGTAAGCTCAGATTGGTCCCGAAGTCGATCCAGCAGCGAAGTATAGACTTTTTCAGTTCTTTTACTCTCAGCCATGGGCCGTTGAGACGAGCAGGCAATCTGAATCGATAAAAGAACAAAGAGTAAAAATAGAGTCGGCAGTAGATTGTATGTTTTCATAGTCATTGCATAATTTATCAATTTTAAAAATACGGCAATTTTCCAATTGGAATAATTAAATAGGGAGTGATCTACATCAGTAAAGGTTCGAAATGATTTTTTGTTCATCCTGTTAAAAGGGTATATGTTCACGCGTGACAAAAGCCAGAAAGTGTATCAGACGTACCGGAAGTGCATTCTTGTTAACTTTGCACGAAATCTGATCTATGGATAAACCGGGTATATGGATATATGTCATTCTGTTTCTCTCCGCCTGCTTTACCGGGTGCAAAGACCAGACTTTTATTCAATTGCCCACTCATGTTCTGAAGTCAGGACAGCGATATCAGGCAGATATCCTTCAGGATTCAATTCTGATTGAAGATGGCCTTTTCTTCCGGCAACTTTCTGAAAGACAATATTCTGACATCTATGGGCATGCTCTTCTCCGTTTGCCGGCTGGTGAATCCGGGCAAAATTATCAGATCGTGATTCTATCTTGCCGTAAAAATGCTGACAGGATCGGACTGATTTGCAGTGTCGATCCTGACTACTATTCCATTATCGATGTCATGACCTACGATATGGATTCACATAAACTGATCTCGATGCAGACTAGCTCAATGAGCAACCAAATGATGGATATGAGACTTCTGGATATTAGCCGGCTGACCCGGCGTCCCGATACATTGCTGATTCAGGCTGACAATACAGGAATCCTCGAAGAATTTCCACTTTGCTGTGATTTTTAGTTCTTTGAGACCCAAATCCTGATTTCATATACTTTCAAGCCGATGAATCCAACTTTGCATAACTTTGATTCAAAATATATCGTAAACCTTACCGTTTAGATAGTGTGATAAGAAAAGCTTGTAATATATTATGTCTTACTGTCTATTCCCTTTTCTCTCTGGGAATTAGCATTAATATACATTACTGCAAAGGCCACATCATTGATCTTCAGATTAATAGTGCACCGGAAATGTGTTGCAGCCGGGCTGAGACTTGTCAACCTAGCGGAAGTTCCTGTTGCGATGACCAGTCAATTGACCTGGAAAATGATATTAAGCAGATATCAGCCAAAATACCCTATTTCCACTACGTTGCACCAAGCACTTATTCACTGGAACTGCCACCTTTAGATTCTGGTGGGGATAATCCTATCATTTCGGTAGAAGAAGAGGATCCTCCTCCCATTCCATTGTGGCTCAAGTATAAAAGGCTTCTCTTCTATAGCTGATTTGAATTGATCAAATTCAAATTGAAATAATTTTTTTTATTCAAATCAGCAACTAATGAAGTACATTATAATAACCCTACTATTCGTGGTATCCGGAATTTATCTGTGTCCGGCCCAAGATTCCAAGAAATTTCAAACAGAAGAGTTCACAGTACTAGGAGTCTGTGAAATGTGCCAGAAACGTATTGAAAAAGCGGCTCTGATTTCGGGAGTAGTTTCCACAAAGTGGGACAAGTATTCTCAAAAACTGGAAGTTATTTTCAAGACGAAGAAAACCTCACTCAGAGAGATAAAACATGCTGTCGCTGATGCTGGTCATGACACTGACGACATCAAGGCTACGGATGAGGCCTATCAGAAGTTGCCCGATTGCTGTGCCTACCGGGAAGGTGTAAAAGTACATTGATATGAATTATCGGATGATCTGGGCGCTAGTACTGACCATAGTACTGGTGCCTGTATGCCTTTTTAGTCAAGAGGTAGTGCCTCTTCTGCATGGTAAGGTAGTGGATATAGTTCAACCGGACGTGCCCATGGTGGGAGTCAACCTTGTCTGGCTGGGTACAGAGATTGGAGCTTCCACCAACGAAGAGGGAGAATTCATTATCGAAACCAGTGATGTGTCTCGTCAACTGATCATCAGTTATGTCGGATACGCTACGGATACCATCGAGGTGACAGGGAATGATTCGCTGCTGATCAGACTTCAACAGGGAAGTGTCCTCCAGGGTGTAGAAGTTGTCCACCGGCAGAAGGCAACTGAATTTTCCCATTTGAATACAGCGAAAGTGGAAAAAATCAATGAAAAGGAATTGCTGAAAGCGGCCTGCTGTAATCTAAGTGAAAGTTTTGAAACCAATCCCAGTGTTGATGTTGCCTTTACCGACGCGATAACAGGCACCAGGCAGATTCAGATGTTGGGATTGGCGGGACCCTATACTCAGATAACCCGAGAGAATATGCCCTACATCCGTGGCCTGGCTTCCGGATATGGATTGACTTTTGTACCGGGAACCTGGGTAGAAGGGATGCAGCTCAGTAAGGGTGCCGGGAGTGTCGTTAATGGTTTTGAAAGCATCGCCGGACAAATCAATATCGAACTTCGCAAACCGGAAGATTCAGATCGTCTATACCTTAATCTTTATGGTAATTCTGGTGCCCGTTTCGAAGCCAATGCCCATTTTTCGACTACGGTAAATGAGAAGTGGTCGACGGGTGCACTCCTTCATGGTAAGAAGAACTTCAGGAAAATGGATCGCAATAACGACCATTTTCTTGACGAACCGTTAGGGCAACAGTTTTTTGTTTTAAACCGGTGGAAATACAGTGGAGAAAATGGCTTGCGTTTCCAGTTTGGGATCAATGGCACGCACATTGACAATACTGGTGGCGAAATTGATTTTGATTCCGACAAACACGCCATGGGCAATGAAAGATGGGGAATGCATCTTCTGATTAACCGTTTGGAGGGATGGTTAAAATTGGGGAAAGTGTATGAGGCACTTCCCTGGAGAAGTTGGGCTATTCAGGTCAATGTTGTTGACCATCAGCAGGACAGCTACTTCGGACAACGGGCTTATGTGGCAAATCAAAGAAGCCTTTACAGTAACCTCCTCTACCAGAGCATATTGGGAAACACCAATCATCAGGTATTGATGGGGTTAAGTCTGCAGTATGATGACTACAAAGAAGATTTTCAGCGTATGCTCTATGAACGTACCGAAATCGTGCCCGGAGGTTTTTTCGAATATACCTACGGTGGTCACGATAAACTTTCCTTGGTAGCTGGTTTTCGGATGGATCATCACAATCAATTCGGATTGTTTCTGACACCCAGACTTCATCTTCGTTATGCTTTAAACGACCAGTTTGTTTGGCGGATCTCAGCCGGACGAGGCCAGCGTACCGCAAACATTTTTTCAGAAAACACCGGCCTTATGGCCACTGCCCGACAGTTCACCCTAGTCAATAACGATGGAGATTCTCCCTATGGTCTTGATGCAGAAGTAGCCTGGAACGCAGGAACCAATGGCATCTATTCCTTTTCAGTCAACCAACATCCTGGCACGGTGACTTTAGATTTATATCATACTTTTTTTGAGAATCAAATCGTGGTCGATCTGGATCAAAATACCTCTGAAGTTTCTTTTTATAACCTGGCAGGAAGATCCTTTGCTTCCAGTGCACAAGTACAATTTGATTATGAGTTGATCAGGCATTTGGATATCCGAATGGCATATCGATTCTATGATGTAAGAACTACATTTAATCAACGTCTGCTTGAAAAGCCCCTGGTGGCAAAACATCGTTTCTTTATCAATCTTGCCTTCTCGACCAATAATCATTGGGTATTTGACTACACCTTCAATTGGCAGGGAACCAAGAGGATTCCTGATACCAGTAGAAATCCTCCCGACTTGCAACTTAGTGAAAGGTCACCCTCGTTCTTTGTAATGAATACACAAGTAAGCAAGGAATGGTCGGACAGGTTCAGTATATATCTGGGAGCCGAAAATCTGCTGAATTTCAGGCAAAAGAATCCGATCCTATCCAGCGAAACACCATTTGGCCCCCATTTCGACAGTTCTTTGGTTTGGGGACCAATTTTTGGTCGAAATCTGTACCTGGGCGTCCGATACCGCGTCTGATGACATAAGGAGAAGTGGGATTCCAATTAGAATCCCATTTCTTTCTCTTGATAGAAGAAGATAAGAAAGATCGAAAACTAAAATCTTAAAAATGCAAATCCTCGTAATTGATAAGTTGTGACTGTAGTAAGCATTGAGAGTGCTATCTCCACGTCCGGGTTCACTTCCGCTGGATCAATTTCACTCCCTAGTAGAGACTGCCCGCAGACCGTCAACTTCACTCCCGCTTTCTTTAGATGATCAATTAGTCCCAGATTTGGATTATCAACATTAAATCTCTTTAAATATGCATCATTGTCGACTACCGCTACGGTTGCCTTCCCATGTATGGCCAAAACAATCTCTATTTTCCCGGGCTGGATTCCACCCAAACCATGCAGGTTCATGAGCCGGGCTACATTATTCAAAGCCGGATTTAACTGCTCCGGGGAGTCTGGTCCGGAGACGATATCAATTACAATTCGATAGTCCAGATTATTATCCGGTAAAACCGTCGCCTTTTCAATTTTATAGATACCCCCATATTCTTTGACGATCGGATATTGCGCTTCCTGACCAGACAAGGAATAAAATTGACAAAAAATAATAAAGCAAATGATCATTAGTCTTTCCATGGATAACCCGTTTTAATCAATTGCCAGCCAAGGTAGTAAACATTAGGTTCCAAAATGATTTAAAACTATCGTATTTAATTTAGTTCTAATATTAAAATTACGAGATCGAAAATCAGCTGTCCACATTGGGTTAACTAGTTGTTTTTCATTACTTTGCATTAGAAACCCGAAAACAAACCGTAATACACCCATGCACACAAAATGCCGTAGTAGCGTTTTCAAGCACCGTATTCTGATCCCTGCTGTCCTGACGGGTCTTTTTGTCTTAGTTGGTGCTATGTTTCCTTTTTTACCCCCTGCTCTTACTCCTGAACCGGTTGGACCCTACTTAAATGGCATTTTTCCGGAAGAAACACCAGGAAGCGGATCGGCTTCGGGCAACTGGGAAGTCGTCAATGCCTATCCCAATCTATTATTTGCTGATCCATTGTCCATCATTCAGATCCCGGACACAAGTGGATTCTACGTGACCGGCAAACAGGGATTCATATGGCAGATTTCCAATGACACGACAACCGGAACCAAAACGACCGTTCTCGATATCAGCAGTGTTGTGCATACGGATGGTGATGCGGGACTAATCAACATGATCCTGCATCCGGAATTTGGCGAAGCCGGATCTGCCAACCGTGGTTTTGCCTACATCATTTACAGATATCATCCTCAGGGAGATGCGATTGGAGACTGCGACAGTGAAGCATACACCCGCCTCTCCCGTTTTACCAGGCAAGATGGTCAAATGCAATTCGATCCAAATTCCGAGCTGGTGCTTGTTCAGCAGTGGGACCCGCATTGCTGGCATACCGGAGGAGCCATGTTTTTTGACGATGAAGGCTATTTCTATTTTGCCTTCGGTGATATTGGATCCAGCAACGATCCCTACCATTCGACCCAACAAATAGATAGTTTCTTCTTTGGAGGATTGCACCGGATTGATGTGGATCAGGTCGCCAGCCGCAGTCACCCCATCCGACGCCAACCTAAGGACCGGACTCATTCATTGCCAGAAAACAGTTACACGCAAGGATATTTCGTTCCAAATGACAATCCCTGGGTTAACCCTGATGGCAGTGTGCTCGAGGAGTTTTTTGCGCTGGGCTTCCGTTCTCCTCACCGGGGGTATTTCGATTCAACGACCGGAAAAATATGGATTGCTGAAGTTGGAGAGGGAGCCAGAGAAGAAATAAATATTGTAGAGAAGGGAGATAACCTGGAATGGCCTTATAAAGAGGGAAGTTTAACCGGACCGAGAGCCCAACCGGTACCGCTAATTGGAAATAGCAAAGGTCCGGTCTATGAATACAGTCATTCCGTAGGTACTGCGGTCATCGGTGGATTTGTATACCGCGGAGAAAAATACAATGGTGCGCTCGATGGAAAGTTTTTATTCGGCGATCATGGTACCCGGAACATCTGGAGTTATAATTTCAATACCAACGAAGTGGATTTCCTGGCCAACATACCCTCAGGAGGGGTTGGTGATAAAAACGGAATATCCTCTTTTGGTACCGACTATGAAGGCAACATTTACGTACTGAAACTCTACGGTACCGATCTGGACGGAGGTCTGATCTATAAATTATTGCCCCAAATGGAAACACCGGATCCTCCGGCTTTGCTTTCGCAGACGGGAGCTTTTAGTGATTTGAGTAGCCTGACTCCGGCACAGGGCTTCATTCCATATACGGTAAACTCGCCGCTATGGTCAGATAATGCAGTTAAAAAAAGATGGGTGGCGGTACCTAATGATGGCGTACATAACAGTCCGGGTGAGCAGGTATTCTTCACAGAAGACAGTATTTGGCTATTTCCTCCCGGTACGGTGTTGATGAAACATTTTGAATTACCAATCAACGAAAATGCCCCCGAAATCACCGCAAGAGTAGAGACAAGATTTATAATAATAAAGGCGGATGGTTCACAATATGGTCTAACCTATAAGTGGAATAGTGCCGGTACAGATGCGGTACTGCTCACTACCTCTGACACTGCTACTTACACTATTACGCAGGTGGATATGACCACCCGGCAACAGGTTTGGGATTTTCCGAGCAGAACGGACTGCCAAACCTGTCATAATGCGAATGCCGGAAGCGTCTTGGGAATCCATACCTGGCAGCTCAATGGTGACTTTACTTATGAGTCAACAACACAAAATCAGTTAGAGGCCTGGCTGGGCCTGGGTATTTTCGCCAATCCATTCGCACCCGCCGAGATCTCCGGTTTTTTAAAAAGTGCTCACATTGCTGACACGACAGTAGATCTCGAAACCAGAGTACGGTCCTATCTGGACGCCAACTGCGCTCACTGCCATCTTCCCAATGGTGTGAACGGGGCATTTGATGCACGGTTTGCTACTCCCCTTATCAACCAAAATATTGTCCATGGACTTGGGGTGAGTGTTAATACCTCACCTGGAAGCCTGATTGTAAGACCAAGAGAACATTTGCAGTCAGAGCTCTGGATCCGGGATAATATTTTGGGAGATGGGGCGATGCCTCCCCTGGCAAAAAATCTGGTGGACACCACTTATATCAGTGTTTTGACCGATTGGATCAACCAACTGGATGACTCTACTTGTTATGTTTTCTATCTGTCCGACCTGGAACCTTCCGGCACTCCACAAAACGGATGGGGACCCTATGAGCGGGATCAAAGTAATGGATCCACTGATCCTGATGACGGCACGCCTCTGAGTATCAATGGGACCACGTATCGAAAAGGACTTGGTGTACACGCTTACAGTGAGCTGATCTATGATCTCGATACTGCGTATGCCTTCTTCAGAACCAGCATTGGAGTAGATGATGGCACGTGCGATCAGGGCACCGTCCAATTTTCTATCTATGTCGATAATATCCTAAACTATCAGAGCCCCATCATGGGACAGGGTGACGATGCAATTGATGTGGAAATCGATGTGTCCAATAAGGATCAATTAAAGTTGGTGGTCACCGACGGCGGTGATGGAGTAACCTGTGATCATGGAAATTGGGCCGAAGCACGACTCATCAAGGTATGTGATGATGGTGATCCCTGCACCGAAAATGATACCTATGGCAAAGATTGCGCCTGCCAGGGAACTTTTATAGACCATGACAACGATGGTATCTGTGATCTCAACAATTTCCAGCTGGCGATCAAAGTATTTCTGGAGGGTGCAAGTTTACTACCAAACCCTGCGGAACCGAATCTTATGCGAGATGATTTGCGCAAAGATGGCCTCCTTCCAGCTACTTCCCCATACTCTGATAGCCTGGAAACGCATGATTCCGTATTGATGAAAACGGGGAATGATGCCATTGTCGACTGGATCTGGATTGAACTCAGAGATCAGAATGATAGCACCGTCATTCTGGATTCCACTTCTGCACTCCTGCAGAGAGATGGTGATGTAGTCCAGACGGATGGGCTTAGTCCTTTGATGTATAATATTGGAAAGGACAATTACTACATAGCGATAAAACACCGGAATCACCTCGGATTTATGTCAGCCACTGCCATGGCCGTGGGAGTAACCACACCAACCGAAGTAGATTTTTCTAATGGCAGTATTCCTGCTTTTGGCATAAATGCTCTGAATAACCTGGCAGGTAAAATGGTCATGGTAGGAGGAGATGCGGACGGTAATGGAATTGTCAATGCTGCCGACCGCAGTGAAGCCTGGAATTATAGGCTTGATCTAACCTATAAGAAAACCGACTGTAGTCTAAATGGTGCCACCGAAGCACTTGACAGAAGTATCATCTGGAATAGTCGCAATAGAAAAAGTCAATTGCCGTAAATAAAACCCAACCCATGAGAAAACCTTTCCCGATTATTATTTTTACCCTGATCCATGTGCTCAGCAAGGCCCAGCTGGAGATGACATTAACGATCGAAAATCAATCCACTGAAAATGGCGATTTTTACTTTGATGTATATTTATATCGTTCTTCGGGTATTGCTGACGGAGATATTTATCTGGGGAATTCAAATTTCTACCTGACATTTAATAACACTAATTTCTCCTCACCATCAATTGCGAAAGTAGGAAATTCACCTGGTCACTGCAATTTGAAACCTACCAGCAACTCAATGATCGATCAACTCGTTACTTCCTCTAATTATTATTCAGATACTGAGCCGAGTATTTTCGATGGTAATAAAATAGCGATTCAAATAAATGCTCCGACACCTTCTGATCAATTGGAGTTTGATACACGGGTAGCCAAAATTAATAATAGCACTTCAACGCACTGTCTGGGAAGATTTAAAATAACCGGCATCAGTAATCCATACGGTACTGCGGGCCTGAAATGGATTACAAGTGGCACCTCCATTTTTACGCTCGCAACTTCCTTACAAAATACTCCTCCATTCCAAAGTGTGGCAATCGGAAATCTTAATGCCATCAATCCGGTAGATGCTTCCCTTCCGGTCGAACTGGTAAGTTTTTCAGCAGATATATTTGAAGAAACGCAGATCAAATTGGATTGGGTCACCGCTTATGAGTTGGAAAATCAGGGATTTGAAGTGGAAAAAAGAGTCAGGGAGGATCAGTGGGTAAAAATCGGATTTGTTCCCGGAGGTCAGACCCAGACGGGAAATAACTATTTTTTTATTGACGAAAATCCTTCAAAGGGTATTAATTTTTACCGGTTGAAACAGATGGATTTTGACGGCCATTTCACTCACAGCAATATCGTATCCATCTATTTCAGCAGGACCGAGGGTGTTGATGTTTTTCCAAACCCGGTGTCCCGGCTGCTTTTTGTGGAAGGAGCTGAGAATAGCGCGACATTTAATATTGTGGATAATAACGGACTGGTAGTAAAAGAAGGCATCTTGACTCAGGAACCAATAGATGTATCCCAATTGCCTTCGGGAATCTACATTCTGCAAACCGAAAATAATTCAAGTAAATTTTTAAAATGGTAATCATGAAAAATAAATCTCCCAGTTCTTAGTTCTCAAAAAATATTCATGCGACACGCTCAATTAATCATCATCTCTTTCTTCTTCTACTTTTCGATGGCAGGCCAAATCGAAGTCAGGCTCTCTATCGAAAATGAAACCATTTCCGGCACCGACTATCTTTTTGATATCTATTTCCAACGTATTTCTCCGGCACTGGAGGGTAATATTTACCTGGGAAACAGTGATCTGGTAATAGCCTACAATACTGAAATGTTTACCGATGATTCGCTTTCGAAGGCTACCGATCCTCCGGTAGGTTTCTGCACCCTTACTCCAACCTCAGACCAGGCCAATGATATCCTCCTGACCAGAATTAATTATTTTGATAATTCCGATCCCACCATTCAGAATGGTAATTTAGTGATCAACCTCAATGGTCCTACGCCAGGTGATGCTGCCAGTTTTAACGGCCGGGTAGCCAGAATCGATGGTCAGTCCAATACCCATCGCCTTGGCAGATTTAAAATCTCCAGTATTTCAGATGCAACTGCCGATGCTAATCTTCGCTGGAAGACAACCGGCACCGGCTTAAAAACCATGGTCTTTTCACTCGATAGTATTGCCCCATTTATGTCGCATCAAATTGATCTGCAGACAGATACGAACACCTGCCCTGAAGAATTGGTATTACTGGATACTCCAATCCAGGATGGTGTGCATCAGGCATCGGTAAGTCTCACCGCCTCCGGTCAGATTCAGGCGCCTTCTTCCGTTCTCTTCCGGGCCGGACAATCCGTCGAACTTATTCCACTATTTAACGTAGATGCCGGAAGCACCCTCGAAATCAATATTGCTGGTTGCCAGTAAAAACATTGGGCAATTGGCAGATAACTTCTGGCAAAGCAGTTTTTGGTCTTTGGCCCGTTGAAGAGTACCAAAGGTACCATAAGTACCAGGGGTACCACAAGCACCCGGCATCCGACATTTTCAAACAGCAATCAGCAATCAGCAATCAGTGGTCAGTGGTCAGCCGTGAGGGGTACCAGGAGTACCAGAAGTGTCAAAAGTACCAGCCTATCTGCTAATAGACACGACTGCTTCCTGACCATTGACTAACCAGTTTCCTGAACAACTAATCACCTACTTAACCTGATCAACTAATCACCTATTCACCTGATCAATTCTCTAATACAATTCAACCTACATTTTCCAGGATTCAGCAATCAGTGGTGAAGAGTACCAAAGGTACCATACGTACCATAAGTACCAGGGATCGCATCAAGCACCCGGCATCCGACATTTTCAAACAGCAAACAGTAATCAGTAGTCAGTGGTCAGCCGTGAGGAGTACCAGGGGTACCAGGGATCGTGATGCTCCCGTCTCCCGTCTTCCGTCTCTCGTCTCCCTCTCTCCTCACACTTCCGGTTTCCAACCCGGTTCATATTCACGCCCCCAAAGTGCGTGTGCTTCCGGAACATTGAGATCCGCATCTTTCTTAATATGTCCGTCTGCCGGGTCGATATGTAGGCCTGTGCGGGTGCGATAGGCAATGTTACCTAATTGACAGAGTAGTACGCTCTTTTGTCCTCCTACAATCTCACTGTTGGGCTTGAAATCTTTTCGGACCGCATCCAGGAAATTTTCAACATGACCGATATCGTATAATAATCCCGGTCCGTAAGTATTTTGCTGGTTATGTTCCTTTGAGCTGTCTGCCGTAACTTTCTTAATTACTTTGGGCGAACGGTCATTGTCATAAACCGAATATGCATTTCCCGATTCAATAATAATTGAGCCTCCCTCGCCGTGAAAACTGATGCCGGCGGTTTGGCCATGAATAGGCAGCCGGCTGCAGCTCCTGCTTTCCCAGGTCATCGTCTTACCTTCAGGAAAATCGATGGAAACGGTTTGTGTATCCGGGGTCTGCCAATCATCGTCATAGTGATATCGACCACCGGTAGAAACTACATAATTCGGATACTCTACCTCCAAACCCCAGCGCATGAGGTCCAGGAAATGCGTTCCATTGTTAAGTAATTCACCTGTACCCCAATGCCAGAACCAGTGCCAGTCGTATGGATGTATATTGTCCTGATAGTCTCTGCGGGGAGCGGGTCCCTGCCACAGCTCAAAATCCAGTTCGGCTGGTGGAGCCACCTTCTTTCCATGACCAATGGAAGGACGCCCGTTGACATACCAGGCATTGGCATAATAGACTTTGCCGATAATGCCATCGTGCATTTCTTTGATAGCCTGCTGCACGTTAGACCAGGTCCGTCGCTGATTACCCATCTGCACGACCCGGTTATGCTTTTGGGCGGCATCTACCAACCATTCTCCTTCCTGAGGATTGTGACTGCAGGGTTTTTCCACATATACATGTTTTCCCGCCTGACAGGCCATAATCGCTGCCGGTGCATGCCAGTGGTCGGGTGCAGCAATTGCCACCGCGTCGACCGCACTGTCTTCAAGTACTTTCCGGATATCCTTTTCCACTTTGGGTACTACATCCTGATACTTGGCAATGTCCTGGAGTACCTCCGCCACACACCGGGTATCTACCTCGCAAACATAACTCACGGTACAGTCCTTGGCAGCAGCAAATGCGTTGGCCAGCGCCCGGCCCCGATTACATACGCCCATAATTGCCACATTTAGATTTTCAGCCGGCCTGCGTCGCTTCAAAATAGGAAGTGGCTGGATGCCCAGACCCAGGGCTGCGGTGGTTACCGAAGAGTTTCGAATGAATTTCCTGCGGCTATGCTCCTTTTTCATCGGATAATTTATTTTTTTAATATTCTAAAAAGGCTCCTCAACTTCTTATATCAAATCCTTCACTGACACCGGTCTACCTCCCATTTTCCTGCTTTCATCGGCTGCAGACATAAAGGCAAACAGTTCAATAGTTTCCGCGGGTGATACAGGTACCTGACCGGATTTGAAAAACTTAAGGATTTCCCAGACGAGATGTTCATATCCTTCATATGCACCCACCGGAGCAATGCCCTCGGTGCCAAAGGCCACCCCCCCATATCCAGCTTTTTCGGTCCGCAGACCTCGGAAGGTACCAATCCGGCCGCCTTCCCACTCCCCCGTCACAACCTCCATGTTTTCGTGAAAGATGCGGTGTACCTGCTGACAGCCCGTGCCCATAACGGTGTAGAGGGACTCCACACCATGGATACCATACCAGTATAAATCAGGGTGGGTTTTTTCCAGCTTAGCCGGAGAATAAGTATCGGCCCCCAGGACATCCCCAATTTTACCATTAGCTACTTCTTGTGTTGAAGGTGAATATCGAAGTGAGGAAGCACTCCAAACCGGAACGTTATGTTTGGCAGCTTCTTTAAATATCATCTTGGTGTCATCCAGACTGGCCGCTATGGGTTTGTCAATGAAAACCGGTTTCCCCGCTTCAAAAACTTCAATGGCCTGCTCCAAATGTAACCGTCCATCGTTGGTCTCCAACAGTACCACTTCTACTTCATCTAACAAATCGCCAATCGAATCTGTAATCTGAACTCCCAATTTCTTGATATCCTCAATATATCCCGGTATTCGACTGACACTGGATTCAATGTCCCGGCTACCCTGAGGATAGGCATGGGTTACCATAAATCCTGTTCCTGGTTTACCTTCCTCTCTCTGATTGATGATCTTGGTAAAGGCAATTGCATGGGAAGTATCCAATCCAATAATACCGATACGGACATCTTCTTCCAATTCTCCTCGGCTACTTAAGAAAGAAGGAATAACCAGAGGCAGGGAAGCACTGCCCAATACCTGTTGAAATTTACGCCTGTTCATACTCAATGCTCTTATTTGAGATTCAAAATACAATAATACACAAGATTAGGCTAAATGACGATTGCCGATTCTATACCAAAAGAACTATATTAAGCATCCAATATCTGATTCGTATGTTTCCGTGGTCAATTCCTGCACTCTTCTGTTTTCTTTCGATTACGCTGACTAATTCACAGACACCCAACATCGTCTGGATTACTGCGGAAGACCTAAGCCCCAGATTGGCCTGTTATGGGGATTCATTGGCACACACTCCCAATATCGACCGCTTATCCAGAGAGGGAATAACATATTCCCACGCTTTCAGTACCTATGGTGTCTGCGCTCCCTCCCGACATTCTCTGATCATGGGGATGTATCCCTGTTCGAATGGGGCAGGAGCCATGCGAACCCATGTCCGGACCTCCGCAATTAAGGACATCACCGATCCGGAATTACTGAACATCCCGCTCTATGAGGCAACGCCTCCAGCCTATGCAAAGTGTTTTACCGAGTATTTGCGTGCTGCGGGATACTATTGTACCAATAACGCCAAGACGGATTACCAGTTTAAGCCCCCGGTCACTGCCTGGGATCAAAGTAGTCATGAAGCCCATTGGAGAAACCGGCCTGACCCTGGAATGCCATTTTTCTCCGTATTTAATTTTGAAATTACCCATGAAAGTAAAATTCACAATCCTCCCTCTCCGGAAATAGTTGATCCGGAAAAAATAGTGGTCCCTCCCTACTACCCCGATACCAGGACGGTGAGAAAGGACATGGCTCATCACTATGACAATATCGTTGCGCTGGATGCAGAAATTGGGGCCATCATCCGCCAGTTGGAAGAAGACGGATTAATGGAGAATACTATTATTTTTTTCTTTGGCGACCATGGTGATGGTTTGCCCAGAGCAAAGAGATGGGTTTATGATTCCGGAATAAAGGTTCCCCTTATCATCCGGTTTCCGGGGGCGATTTCTGCAGGAACGAAAAATGACGAATTAGTAAGTTTTGTCGATTTTGCTCCGACAGTCCTGTCTTTATGTAATCTGAAAATTCCGGATCATTTCGAGGGACAGGCTTTTCTGGGTGATCAGAAAAATACCCCAAGAAAATATATTTATGCTTTTCGAGACCGGATGGATCCTGCCTTCGAAACCATCCGGGCGGTCCGGAACAAACAATTTAAATATGTACGCAATTACCGTCCTGATCTGCCCTATATCGGTTTTATCCCCTATCGGGATCGAATGCTCATGATGCAGGAAATCAAACAAATGGCCGCTGAAGGAAAGTTAAATCCGAATCAGTGGCAATTCTATAGCAAATTCAAACCGCTGGAAGAACTCTATGACCTGGAAAAAGACCCGCATGAAATAAAAAATCTCGCTGCAAACCCCGAATACTTCGACGTACTTGATGAACTCAGAAATGCACTTACCATTTTTCAGGATCAACATTCAGATCTTAATTTGATTCCAGAAAGCGAACTAATTAAAATCCTTTGGCCTCCAGATGGCATTCAACCGAAAACCGGCAATCCGAAAATTCAAATCAGAAACAATATTTTAAAGATAGAGTGTAACACCGAGGGGGCTTCTATCGCATATCGCAAACGGGGAAATACAGATTGGGAATTATATACAAAACCAATTCATATTTCGCCTAATGATCAATTTGAATCTCAGGCCATTCGACTTGGTTGGAAACCTAGTGAAATCGTGGACAGTAGCAACTGAAACTATATCAGAATAAATGCAGCCACCATGGCAGGGGTATCTAATATCCATCAGCCTGGATCGCGCTGTTACCTTGCGGTTTCTCCCCGCCGAAACGGTCAAATGCTTCGTCAAGTATGCCTGCAGTTGCAGTAGCTCCCACCCGGGTAACCCCCAGTGCTTTTACCTTCAACAGATCATCCAATGTTCTGACTCCACCAGCTGCTTTCACCTGGACCTCCAGAGAGGCATGTTTCCGCATCAATTTGAGGTCGTGGTCCGTAGCACCCTGGTAACCATAACTTCCATCTGCACCTTTCACCATTCCGTAGCCGGTTGAGGTTTTCACAAACGCCACTTTTAGATCACTGCAGATCTTGCATAAGTGAATTTTGATAGCATCATCTGTGATAAAGTCATTCTCAAAGATCACTTTAAGAATCGCCCCATTTTCAGTTACGACTCCATTGACCTCTTCAATTTCCCTGGTGACGTAATCCCAGTCTTTCTGCAAAGCTTTTCCAATATTAACGACCATGTCTATTTCTACCGCACCATCCTCACAGGCTTGCAATGCTTCCGCTACTTTGATAGAAATCGCACTATTGCCATGGGGGAAACCAATGACAGTTCCCACCATGACATCTGAACCCTGCAACCATCGTACTGCGTCTTTAACCGCATAGGGCTTTATACAAACCGATGCCACGTCGTATTTTCTAGCCAGATCACAACCGGCTTTCAGATCATCATCGGTCATCGTGGGATGCAACAGGGAATGATCGATCATTTTTGCTAACTCTTCTACTTTCAAATCTTTAGATTTTTGATTAATTCTCAAAACTATAAAGACATGCAGGAAAGTCAAAAAATTCTTTTGATCGTTATTAATTAACTATGACTACCATCGAGATCAATTAGCGACTGGCTGTCGAAACCCCATTGGTTTTCTCTTGTAATAGGGCAGTCAGTGTCATCACTTCTTTTTCAAGCACCATATTCCGTTGATAGAGCTCCTGAACTGCCTTTACCAGAGGAACTACAAATTCGGCATAACGAAGCGAGTAATAGTCCGTTTCATTAGCCGGCTTCTTGATCGCGCTAAAATCAAAACCCGTTTTCTCTGCAGCTACCTCTACTTCCTGAGCGATGAATCCGGTGAAGATCTTATCTCCCTGGCCTTCTTTCCACTGATATTGTACGGGCCGCAATTCATTAATAAAATCCAGACCGGCAGTACAATCCACTATATTTCTTTTTAATCGTCGATCGGAAGAACTTGAAAATGCGACCTGCCCTTCGATCACATTTACAGAAGCATTACCGAGCCGGATCTTATTGTTCGCATTGCATTCGGCACCGGCACCAATTACGGTAGAATTTGTAAAATTTCCTGAGAATCCGGCTTCGAAACCGATTGCAATATTATTACCATTTGAAGTGATGCCATCTCCCGCCGACGTACCCAAGAATACATTTTGAGAGCCGGTTGTATTAAACCCGGATGATAAGCCAAGAAATACATTGTTGTCTCCACTGGTATTATTAAATCCGGCGTGCCATCCCAAATATACATTGCCCTGTCCGGAACTTGCATTTCGTCCTGCTTCGGCCCCTATGTAGACATTCTGCAGCCCCATTAGATTAGTTCTTCCGGAAGAATGGCCAATGAAAATATTATCCGAACCACCGGTATTCTCCAGTCCGGAAGCAATTCCCAGAAAAGTGTTGCCTCCTCCCGTATTGGTATTCAGACCACTTGAAGCTCCAAAAAAGGTATTGTTGGTCGCGGTAGTATTGTTCGTTCCGCTGAAAGCCCCGACGAAAGTATTTGCTGCGGCCGTGTTCTTTTGACCGGCCTGAAATCCAATAGCGGTCAGATAGTCACCTCCGACATTTGATTCGCCCGCCTGCCGGCCCACAATGGTATTGAACTGGGCGGTGGTTGCTGATGCCCCTGACCGGGAGCCAATCATCACATTATCATTTCCTGTACTACGGGTTCCGGCTTCAAATCCATAGTAGGTGTTGTGCAGGGTGGACCCACCATTACCGGCACCAACACCTGCCACGGTATTGTGATTGCCCGTCATATTGTTACCGCCGGCTGCGGTACCAATGAATACATTCTGTTGACCGGTCATATTGGCCGCTCCAGCCGTATAGCCAAGGAAAGTATTCATAATACCGGTAGAATTCAGCTGGCCGGCAAAAATCCCTAAAAATACATTTCGATCGCCCGTCGAGGAGTTTCCGGCATTTTCCCCCAATATCAAACTGTTGTTGCCATCGTTGATATCTATTTTTCCCGCGATCCTGGCATCTCCCTCCACATCCAGATGTTGAGCAGAGAGACTATTTAAAATGAAAAAAAATAAAATAGGTAGATGGAGATTTCTCATGTTTGAAAAATTTTGTCATTTAATAAATAAGATGGTGACTTAAATTTCTCTCAATCTTATTCCTCCGGCATCCCCAATAACCGGAGAAAATAATTTTGGCGGTTTACCTCCATGCAAAAAAATGGATTTGCCCTTTTTCGGACCTGATCTTAAAATCAATAAATTCTGGCAGGATGTTGAAGTATTGGCGCGATGTGTTTCAGGCAATAATTCTATTCGAAATTACCAACGAAATAAATGCTATAAATGGATCCACCGCTCCGTATGATGGCTCTCCAGGATGGCTTCACATAACCGGACTTCTTTATGTCCATCTTCAAAGGAGGCAAAGGAAAGCCTCCCGGAAATATTTTCCCGATTTAAAATGGCATTGTAGAAAGCCCTGAAACACTGTTTGAAAGTATCGGGAAAGCCTTCGGAATGCCCTCCGGGATAATCAATAAAAGATGCGGTCGGTACTGCAACCAATGCAGGATCTTTTTCCAGGATTTCATTAGAATGCTCCCGGTGACCGATATGAAGTTGATTGGCCCGGTCACTATCCCAACTCAGGGATTTCTTACTTCCGGCGATCTCATAACGGATACGATTTTTAAAACCGGCCGTAACCTGGGAGACCCACAGTGTACCCTGTGCACCATTTGTGTATCTGAACAAGATGCTGCCGCAATCTTCCGTATCGATATCGATATCTTCCGTGGCCACTTCCTGCGTTTTACTGCTGAAGGTCTCTATTTCTCCCAGTGGTTTTTTTCGCTGTTTATGGACCGTATTCAAATTGGCAAATACCGCCTCTACTTCCAGACCGGTGATCGAATAAATCAAATCCATCCAATGCGTGCCAATATCAGCTACTGCCCGTAAGGCACCTCCCTTTTTGGCAGAAACGCGCCAATTATAGTCATCCTCATACAGCAGCCAATCCTGTACATAGCTACCTGATATAGAAAATATCCGGCCGATGTCTCCATCTTTGACCCGTATTTGCGCCTCCAGATTCATGGGATAGAATCGGACATTATAAGTGACCGCCGCGACTAAGCCAGAACTCCGGGCCAGTTGAACCAACTCCTCCGTCTGCTTACTCGTCATGGCCAGCGGCTTTTCACACATCACATGTTTGCCTGCTTTCAATGCCTGTGTCACCATTTCGTAATGGGTCACATTTGGGGCAGCAATATGTATTGCGGATATTTCCCGGTCTTCCAGAATATCTTCGTAGGCGGCATAACCCATATCCAATCCTAAATGCTTAGCCGCTTTCAATGATTTTTCCAACGAACTTCCTAATATGCCCTTGACCTGTACACCAAGCCTCCTCAAACCTTCAACATGAACAGGCCCAATAAAACCAGTCCCAGCTACAGCCACTTTAATATTTGAATACATTTATTACTTTTCAATTTTAAGTTTTCACACCAGATCTTTCAACTCCTGCCAACAATTCTTCCATTTCCATTTATTCCAATTATTCCATCCCAAGCAGGCTTACCAATCCCTCCATTTCATTCCGGGCTTAGCATCCTATTTCTTCCACTTATTCCAATTATTCCATCCCAAGCAGGCTTACCAATCCCTCCATTTCATTCCGGGCTTAGCAATCCTATTTCTTCCATTTATTCCAATTATTCCAGTCAAAGCAGGCTTACCAATTCCTCCATTTCTCTCCGGGCTTAGCAATCCTGCAACTTCCAAACCAGACAGTTCCTGCCATCCACCTTCTCACTCAGCCCAGGATATCTCTTACCACATTTCCATGTACATCCGTGAGCCGGTATCGGCGACCTTGATGCTTATAGGTAAACTGTTCATGGTCGATCCCCAGCAAATGTAATATCGTAGCCTGGAAATCGTGTACATGTACAGGGTTCTCCACTGGGTTAAAGCCAAATTCATCAGATGCACCATAGGTCAAACCTTGTTTCACTCCACCCCCAGCCATCCAAAGGGTGAAGACATAGGGATGATGATCTCGGCCCCAATTTCGTTTGTCTTCGATCAGGCCCTGTAAAAATGGCGTTCGCCCGAATTCCCCGCCCCATATAACCAGCGTATCCTCAAGTAATCCCCTTTGCTTAAGATCTTTCACCAGGGCGGCACTAGGGGCATCCGTATCCAAACATTGGGTTTTTAACTGATAGGTCAGATTTCGATGTTGGTCCCAGCCGGCATGCATGCACTGCACAAACCTGACTCCCCGTTCAATCAATCTTCGAGCCATTAGACAATTATAGGCGTAGGTGCCTTGCCTGGTGACGTCAGGACCATACATGTCTAAAATATGTTGCGGCTCGTCACTTAAATCCGTAAGTCCGGGCACGCTCATTTGCATCTTGTAGGCCATTTCATACTGAGCAATTCTGGTCTCAATCTCCGGATCGCCAAATGCACTCTTGTTTATTTCATTTAATTCACTTAAATCATTTAATAGTTCACGCCGCATTTCCCGGGTCATTCCTTCGGGATTGGATAAATATAAAACCGGATCTCCCCCTCCCCGAAACTTCACTCCCTGGAACTTAGAAGGTAAAAAACCAGAACCCCAATAGTAGTCGTAGAAGATCTGACCGCAACTGGCTTCCTTGTCCCGGGAGGTCATGGCTACAAATGCAGGCAGATCCTGCGATTCTGTACCCAGGCCGTAGGTGAGCCAGGATCCCATTGTGGGACGCCCGGGCATCTCCGATCCGGTGAGAAAAAAGGTAATGGCCGGTGCATGATTTACCGCCTCGGTATACATCGATTTGACAAAACAAAGATCATCGACGATCTCTGCAGTGTGTGGCATGAAATCGGAAACCCAGGCACCTGATTCACCGTGCTGGGCAAAGTTGGAAATTTCTGATAAAACCGGTCTATTTACCTGATTACCGGTCATCGTACTGAACCGCTTCCCTCCCGTCAATTCATCCGGGATCTGTTTTCCATGCCATTCCCGAAGCTTGGGTTTATAATCGAAAAGATCTACATGGGAAGGAGCGCCATTTTGAAATAAATAAATAATTCTTTTGGCCCTGGGTGCAAAATGAGGCAGGGAAAGATCGATACGCTGGGAGGCCTGTCCGAAAAGGGGTTCCCTAATAAGTGTACTCAAGGCCGCGGTACCTAAACCTAATGCCATCTTTCCAAAAAATTGCCGCCTGGTATGTTGTGCTCTAAAATCCAACATAATTCATTTCTTTTCCGCTATCCTTTTTTATTTATTATCCTTTTAAAAAATTCAAATTTCGTCTTTAATTTTCAACTTCACCCGTGTCATGATTACATCCTTAGACTAATTTTATCCTGAATTTTAATTTATCAAATAATGTTCATTGCCTCGATAATACTTCATCCAAATTCAAAATGAGCGAACAAATTGAGGTGAAAGCGGCTTGCTCGATATAATCGAGTGTTTCATTTTGTCGAAACTCCCCGGTGCGAACAAGATCATAAGCATTCTGACGATTCTGAGAAAACTGATTTAAGTACTTTTCCCATCCGGTCATAAGAATTTCTTTTTCCTTTGCATCCGGGTTTCGGGACGTAGCCAGCCGAAACGCCATTTCAATGCGCTCCTCCGGTTTTTCCTCCTGAAGCATGATGCGTTCTGCCATCACCCGAGCTGCCTCTACATAGGTGATGTCATTAAGGGTAGTCAAAGCATGTAAGGGAGTATTTGTGCGTATCGGTTTCACTTCACAAGTCTGACGGGTCGCGTTATCAAAAAATACAGTCGGTCCTACGATCCGACGCCAGAAAATATAGAGACTCCGGCGATAGAGGTCTGCACCGTGATCCTGGACGTATTTCTTAAAACCAAAGGTGGCTTCTTCCCAGATCCCGGGGGGCTGATAGGGGTTCACCGAAGGTCCGCCCATGGTATCATTTAATAATCCACTGACAAACAGCGCCTGATCTCTCAACATCCAGGCCGGTCTGCGATACCGATTAGCTCTTGCCAGCCATTTATTCTCCGGATCAGTCTCGAGATGTTCCTCCCTGGTCTTGCTCGTCTGCCGGTAGGTGGCACTCATGAGCATTTTCCTGATCAATATCTTGATATCCCAACCCGATTCACGGAAGTCCACAGCCAGCCAATCCAGAAGTCCCGGATGAGTTGGTCGTGCACCCTGAATGCCAAAATCCTCCGGTGTCTTAACCAGTCCATTTCCAAAAATTGCCTGCCAGAATCGATTGACGGTCACCCGCGCAGTAAGGGGATGCTGATCAGAGAATAGCCAGCGGGCCAGTGCCAGGCGATCATCAGAGGATTGGGTATCGATGGAGGGTAAAAACCCTGGGGTTGCACTTTCTACCATTTCCCCTCTTTTATCATAAATACCCCGGTCTAAAATATAGGTAGGTCTCGGCCGTTCCAGTTGGTCCATCACCATCACCTGGAGATTTTCTGCAGTCAATTTGTCTTTCTCAGAGATCAGCGATCTGAACGATTGTAACTGCTGATAATAATCG
>JAGQWZ010000394.1 GCA_020436835.1 Saprospiraceae bacterium
AGTAGCTGAATCGAGCCGCCAGATCATCTTCAAACCATTTTCCTTCTGTCACCGGGATGATCGCATCGTCATCCGGTAAAAATGAAATTTCCTTTAGTTCTTTGCCGACTTTCAATATATAATCTGTCAAGTCCTCTCCCTGGTTGGCAAGGATCAAACCTAGTGCATCCAATGAGTATCGGCCCAACATACAACCTACAGCATAAGATATCAGCTCACGCATAGTGTCTGCTAACAGCAGCGCTTCTAGTTCATCATCGCTCCTGTCTATATCATAGCGATAATTGGGGTTGTATGTAAGTGTAATTTCATTCAATGGTACCTCGGGTTTCAGATCATCCTGTAAGTCATACTCTTCAATAAAGATTTGGTTGTTCTCTTCCTCTAACCGCTGCATCTCCTCAATGATCCCTTTCCATTGAGCCCGAAATCTATTATAACTACATTTTAGGGTCGATTGACGAAAGTCAGCATTTATAAGTGGAAGGGATGTAAAGTTCCAAGAGATTTCAAAAGCATCCCAATCATTTTTTGCTATCTCTATAAGTCTTTCTACATCCTTTACTTCACAGTTCAGAAAAGGTGTACCGTTTACTTGGCCAGGAAGAAGGTTAAGTGTTGGATTAATATCTTCAAGCACAGATTTCCGAAGAGAAGAGTTAAGATAA
Source organism: Saprospiraceae bacterium (assembly GCA_020436835.1). Lineage (GTDB taxonomy): Bacteria > Bacteroidota > Bacteroidia > Chitinophagales > Saprospiraceae > JABDMH01. The sequence continues at coordinate 669 of JAGQWZ010000394.1, forward strand.
GCCAACAGATTTAAATTTATCTCATGAGTGTCTCCCACAATAAAGCAACTCGCATCATTATGAATAAATCCTTCCGAAACATAACGAAAGGAAATATTTCCTGATGTAATTCGTGACCATGTTACACAAGGCTTAAAATAACAAGACTCATTTCGAATTACAGCGCTCGGAGTGTTTGCCTTTAAAGCAGAACCATCATCTTTCCATAGTATTACCTCTATACCGTTTCCAAACCATTTTCGATACTCTCCTCCCTTATTACATTTGAACCAGCAAATAAACTCACTCAACTTTTCATTCTTAATGTGAAATGTACTTCGATTTACTTCATACCAAAATCGAATGTATCGATTATTATTTCCAGTCTGAAGTCCGACACCCACTTTACCATAATCAGATATTTTTGGATTATTAAAAAGCTTTCTTTGTGCATCACTAACCCAATAGGCAATCGGACTTCCAGGAATCTTTTTGAAATTGGTAGCCGAGGCACGATAGTGCCAACCAGATTCAAGATTTTTAACCGCTTTTCGGAGGGCGTTATTTTTCTCTGCTTCAGAATTGCCGGCAACTAATCTTATATAGCTTCCCTTATAATTCGACTGATTTAAATTCTCCAACACAAAGGCAGTAGTTGAAACCACTTCCCCGCCGATACTGTCGAAAGCCCTCGCACCCAAGTGAGCCATTGAGAGGAGAATGTTCTTTGCAAGAAGGCGAGCACGCAATGCCTCAAAAGAAGACAAAAACATCCAGCTTTGCATAGTTATCATCGCAACCATTCCATGCTTCTGAGTAAGGTCAAGACTACGCTCTATGAACATAGCAAATAGATCCGACTTGCTCTCCTGGTAATTATCCTTTACCCAAACGGCCAATCGTCCATTCATCCCCTTACTTCCCATATACGGCGGATTGGCAATTACCACATGGTATTTTGGACTTAGGTAATCGGCCTGTAGCATGGCTTGCAGCACCTTCTGATGCGTCAGACTAAGGAACAGATGACCAGAGACATTTTTTAATTTAAGTATTCTATGCATCTTATCTACATCGGTGACCTCTGGTCGGATAAGTGAACCAAAATTGTCTGCTTCCTCAAACTGATGCAACGTGTTTTGCAGCGGCATAGTAAAAATGTCTCGCCCAACAAAATCCATGTAACTGACAATCTCCTCATCTGTAAAATTGATGTTTTGCAGTACACAGATATTGGGTGCTACCGGCTTTCGGAAAAAACGTCGCTGTCTAGCCCTGGCTTTCATCATCAAGGCAAAAGCAGCCAAAGCTCCCGCGCGCTCATCAATTTCGATGCCGTACAGATTGTGGGTCAGAATTTTCTCCGGAATTTCACTCGGTCCATATCCCGACTCTTCATAGATAACATAGAGGAGATCGAAGGCATAGGTGAGCATATGTCCAGAGCCACAGGCGGGATCGCAGATTTTAATATCCTCCGGCTTTTCGATACGCAAAAAATCGCTTTCAATCTGTTCTGGTTGAATATAATAATCCATCTGTTCAACCAATTTCGACTCGGGATGATTGAGCATCCAGAGCCGGCCAAGTGAATTCTCAACCAGATAACGTACGATCCAGTGTGGAGTAAATAATTGGGTAGCTGCCGGAATATTTTCCGGAGTGATCTTCTTGTTCTTTTTCAGACCCTCAAATACCTGATCCTTTTTCTCGGAAATATAAAATTGATAGAGCCAACCAATGACTTCCACTTCCTGACAATCCTTCTCCGGCATTCCAACCCGAATGTCCTCCAGGATCGAAGTCGGACTGATCAGGTCATCCGGCATCAGCAGCTCGGTGTAGTCCTTGATCCGTTCAAACATAAAGGGCATGACCTGGTGCCACCGATTACACTCAGCCACTAGTAGCATTTTATAAACCTCATTCTGAGGATTACTGGAAGGTATTTGATGACTGAGTATTCCGGAGATCCTTTCTTTAATAACGGGCAGATCCACATCGATATGACCGGCTTTCGCCTCCTGTAAAAGCTGGGGTAGAGTACCGCCATCCCGGGGCGTGACCACACCGATGTTGGTATAGTCATTCATATCCATAAACCGAAACGCAACTAACCGGTTAAACCAGGTGTAGGCCACTTTTTCAATCAAAGGCTTCTGACCGATCCGGTCCAATTCCTGCTTTAATTTGGCAATCTGTTCTTCTTTTTCTCTGTGCTCCAGACTTTGAGTTTGCAGGATTTGATCCAACCGTACCGTTACCTCCTGCATCAGTTTACGACGGGCCGCCTGGGCAAATTTCTTGAGTAGTCCAGTGTCCATTAGTTTAGGGTTGTGTATTTATTTTTTTTCAATAATAGTTTCAACTTTTTATTAAGCTCCGTGGTGTAGGTATCGATATCTTCATCGGTCACCAATCTCATTTTACCAATGGATACTTTTACTTTATGAATGGGAATATATTCAATCTCCGTTTCTGAATCGGCATCCTCTTTCTTTTGTAATTTTTTAACTAATTCCGGCACAATTGTACTTTGGGTCTGAGTCATCAAAGAGCGAAAAGTGTCGATAAATCTGCCTGCCTGGATTTCCTTCACTAGGTCTTCCAATTTTTTACGCACTTCCTGTTGGTGGGTTGGATCAGCATTGGAAAAAAGCTCATCCCGAATGATTTTATCCCGCAGTCCTTCGATTTCTTGCAGGGCATCCTGACGCGCTTCACTAATTTTGTCCTGGAGGGTAGATTTACATTCATCTAAAAGTGCTTTGGCTTCCTGTAGTTTTGAGCCTGTGTAAATATCTTGATCATCATAGTAATTTTGCAATTGAGTGATCAGTCCAGGATCCAGATGC
>JAGQWZ010000004.1 GCA_020436835.1 Saprospiraceae bacterium
ATACCCTTCATCCATTAAAAGAGCAGACTTAAGTTTTAGCTCTTTGTCATTATTCTCAAAGACTTTAATCTTTTGTACAAAATCATCACCAGTGAGCGGTGCAGAAAAATGCAATAATAAAAATTGATCCCTGAGGTAGTGCCGGCTGATACGTGGGTATTCTCTGTAGTAGGCACCTTCCGGTGATGGAATAAAGCGAAACGGAGGCCCCTCAACTCTTTCTGCTCCTTCATAGGCTCCTATGTCAGGAGCACTGCCGGAGAACGGTTGATTCCACCCGAATTCCGGCAAATGCATGATCTTGCCTGCATCAATACAGGGACTGCCACCGGCTAGCGGAAATTGGCCCTCAGCCGGATCTGAAAAATGTGGGTCGGTATGCTCCAGCCCATTTTTTTCCTGGTTGTGTAGTCTGATATTAGCTGACCAACCCTGATTGATGCAATCATAGTCAAATTCATAACCCGGCTGCCAGTCCACCACCCGAAAAGCATTTTCCGTCTCAAAGAATTGATACGCATTATTAAAGTGTTTCATCTGGTGATTGCTGGATTCACCGTATTTCATCACCCTGGCCGTGGTGTAAAAGCTATTATTAAACACATAACAAGGCCAGGTCAATGGCCCGTTTTTGTATTTATAGATGCCGCTGACCTGGTAATTTGTCCAGGGATCATCCGATTGGGTGTAAGTATTCGAATAGATATAAATATTCCCTCCCTCAACACCGTCAATGGAAAACAGCTTGTGAACGTTGACATGGTCATTTTGATAATAATGCATATTCCACGCCCACCCCTCGGGTTCGAATTCATTATCCCTTACATTAAAAAACTTATTTCCATATATTTCGGTATTTCCATCTTCCTTAATGTTGGATGGCCGGGTACGGAATCCATTAAACATATTGTGCAACTCATTGTAGCGCATGATATGCCCTCCGCCGGTCCGGCGCGGATGGATCAGGGCACCATTATAATACTGAATTTCTCCATGGTGCATTTCCAGCCAGCTCCAACCTTTCCACACCTGAAATGGATGTCTTATCACGGAATGTTCAACCAGGATGTGATGCGTATTGAGACCATGCGGATGGATCGTATATTTTCCGGAAGTAAAATGGCAGTATTCCACCGATATATAGCTCGACTCATTGAGGTCGATCACACTAAACCAGCAATTTTCAAATTTGATGGCCGATATATTAATCCAACGGCAACTATCCAGGAGCAGGCCCGGGTGCAGAGCATCATTAGATGGTTCGGATAGTCCGTCAATAACCGGGATAGCCTTTTTATCAAATGCCGTAATGACTATCGGTTGATTGGGTTGACCTTTGATGTGTCTCAGCTGCTGGGTGCCATTATATCTGCCCGGTAGAAGATAGATCGTATCTCCGGGCATAGCTTGTGCGGCGGCATCTTCTAATTTTGAAAATGGATGTGACTGTGAACCATCCTGGGTTTGTTTTGACTCCGGAGAAACAAAAATCGATCGCTGTGCCAGCGTGCCGGCCGGTCCCAAAATCATTAATAATAAGACTGGAAAAGATTTAATAATAATATTCATTAATTACCAGTTTGTTCAAGATCTTTTAAATTATAAATATTTCCATTCACCAGGATGGCAGTAAGCGTATCATCTTTCCAGAAAGTAAGAGCAGGATTTCTTCCCAGTTGTACCGGAGTACTTAAGAACTTTTCCGTGGGCCTCATTATTTTGAAAGGGAGTGTGGCTTGAATAGCAGGATCTGGCGGAGATTCCAGCATAAAGGTAGTATAACCTTGTTTGATTAATTCCGGGCCTTTTTTCCTCAGTGCCTCCAGATTGGTAAAGGACCGGTCATAAAGTCGTTCATATTTTATATTTATTCCTTCAGCGTCATACTCTTCATAACCATAATAATTATGCAAATCTCCAAGATCTCCAATAGCGGCCTTTAAATAAAAGTCTTCCGCCGCTTTATCCTGAATTTCGTCCTGTCTGATTCCGATGTCGAACAAAAAATGCTGGTCATACATTTCCAACGTGGCATTGC
>JAGQWZ010000395.1 GCA_020436835.1 Saprospiraceae bacterium
GTCCATCCGTCCATTTTTTTCAGATCGATCAACCAGTAAAAGAATAGAAAAACCAGCACACTTATTCCCATACAGATCGATGTCCATGCCGGAGTCGCCCTAATTTTGGAAATGCCGAAGGATGGTCTTACCATGAATCCATAGATGATCAACAGGATGCCCAGCATTAACAATATCTGAAAAACCATTGACGTTCCTTTTTCCCGGTATATTCTGAATAGTACCGAGGTCAGTACTCCACCCATTACTAAAGCCTGGTGAGAGGCATGCCCGGTGAGCCAAAAGTCAGGGTGCAGAATTTCCAGAAAGTCCAATATGCCGGTAAAATCCAGATAATTATAAGCCATAAAAATTAGAAACCCCAATCCAACCCAAATCAGCTTTCCCCGTGCTGCCAGGTAAATAAGTGCACTGATCAGATAAGCCCAACCGATGAGGCCTAGTATTCCCCACCAATGCCTGCGCATGCCATGCACGTCTTCTGCACTCCCCCCCTTATACAGGTAGGCCAGGAGCAACAACAGGAGTACACCGGCTCCAACCAGGATCTTTACTTTACCCTGTGACAGTTCAGTTTTTTCATAATTATTCCAAACCAGCATAAAAGCGACAATCAACAGTACCTGCCATAGTTGCTTTGGGATCGTCATCGCCGCCGGAAATATATTTTCCAGGTTGACCAGAAATACGCCCATAACAATTAATGCGAGACTTCGGGTAACTATATGAATTACTACCTGAACGGAAGATTCCTTGTCCAGGCGATGATCAATCGCAAAGGGAATACTGAGTCCGACAATGAAAAGAAAGGCAGGGAAAATGGTGTCGGAAAATCCCAGACCATCTGCCTGACCAGGCATGTGTTTCAACCATTGAGGTATATGCTCCAACGTCCAGAAATCATTGACAAAGATCATTAACACCATTGTAACCGCCCGGAAGACATCTATTGAGTGTACACGCATTTATTCAAAATTACTAGGTTAAGAAACCAGGTGAAACCGTGACTATTGGAGTGATTCTTTTGTCGTAAGGCAAGCCGCAGTAAAATAGGAATATTTATGTGGCGGTATCCGGTTTTGGTTAAATTTTTCTATTTTTCATCAGTGAGATGGTCCCGTGTTCCCCCGGTCTTAGCCTTCATCTGTATGGCCTTCCATACAGTGGGTCAATTGCTTCCTGCATTTGAGGATGCAATTGATCCGGTGAGTCTTGACTATGATGAAATCTATCAACATCTTGACACGACAACCGGTCACCGTCAACCTTTTTCTCTTTCCTATCTGGACAGGGAATTTCCAGCTGGGGAAATATTGACGATCGAGAGCTATTTCCAAAAAAGTCCTGATCACCATCTCTTGCGTCTAAGTCAAAATAGCATCGTAAATAATCGGCTGTATGTCATGGCTGAGGGTTGGGGAGCTACCTATTTTAAAATAAGTGACGGGCATTGTACTATTATCCAGACGATACTCAATAATTCAGATCAAAAAGCAACACCTCCTTATCTGAAAAAATGTATTTATTAAAAATAAAGCTTTCGAAAATCGCTTCCCGGCCTGGTGCCAGGGTACGATGGACACTGGCTCCATTGTTCATAATTCCGCTATTAATCTCGATGGGTTGCCAACCGCAAAATGTCGATCGTCCCAGGCCCAACATTCTTTTTGCAATCGCCGATGATGCATCTTTTCCCCATATGGGTGCTTATGGTACCAGCTGGGTAAATACGCCGGCATTTGACCGGGTAGCCAGAGAGGGGTTGCTATTTATGAATGCCTATACACCAAATGCAAAATGTGCCCCCTCCAGAGCCTGTATTCTTACTGGCCGTAATTCCTGGCAATTGGAAGAAGCCTGCAATCATTGGCCTTATTTTCCGGAAAAATTTAAAACATTTGCGGAAACACTGCCCCAGGCGGGCTATATGGTTGGATATACTGCCAAGGGTTGGTCACCGGGGATAGCAAAGAAAAATGGTGAAAAGCGGGATTTAATTGGAAATCCTTTTAATAAATTCAAGACTGATCCTCCTGCCCAATTTATTTCCAATAATGATTATGCCGAAAACTTTCGAGATTTTTTGGAAAATAAAAATAAAGACCAGCCTTTCTTTTTCTGGTATGGATCTACCGAACCGCATCGGGCTTATGAATTTGGGGCTGGAATTAAATATGGAAATAAAAAGACAAGTGATATAGATCAGGTTCCTGAATTTTGGCCAGATAATGATTCCGTTCGAACCGATATACTGGATTATGCCTTTGAAATCGAATACTTTGATCAGCATCTGGCTCGCATGATCTCCATACTGGAGGAGAAAGGTCTGCTTGAAAACACCTTGGTAGTAGTCACAGCTGATAACGGTATGCCTTTCCCAAAGGTAAAAGGTCAGATGTATGAAATGAATAATCACCTGCCTCTGGCGATGATGTGGCCGGAAGGAATTGAAGATCCGGGCAGAGAGATCACTCCCTTTGTAAATTTCATTGACTTTGCTCCTACTTTCCTTGAATTAGCCGGAATCAGTGAAGGTGAATCCGGCATGCAGCCTATGACCGGAAGAAGCTTAATCCCGTTTCTCAGAAATAATTATTCCGGTTCAGATAACGAATACAGAGATCACACCCTGATCGGGAAGGAACGGCACGATGTGGGCCGACCGAACGATGTAGGTTATCCCGTTCGGGGAATTATTAAAGACCACTATCTCTACGTCGAAAACTTCAAACCGGAACGCTGGCCAGCCGGTAATCCGGAGACCGGCTATTTAAATTGTGATGGAAGTCCGACCAAGTCCGTCATACTCAATCAACGAAGAAATGGCACCGCAGAAAATTTCTGGCAATGGAGTTTTGGTAAAAGACCAGACGTCGAACTCTATAAAATTGATGAAGATCCCTACTGCATAAATAACCTGGCCGGGGATGAATCAACGAGATCCATCCGTGAGCGACTTAGAGCGCAACTATACAGTGAATTGGAGCAACAGGATGATCCTCGCATTCTTGGTAAGGGTGAAATTTTCGATCAGTATCCGGATGCCTCGAGTGCGGCAGGGTTTTACGAAAGATTTATGCAGGGTGAAAATGTGACAGCAGGCTGGGTTAATGAATCAGACTTTGAACCTATTTTGAAGGAGAAAAACTAATAGACCAGGGAAAAAGGGGTGTATCAAAAGTCGAATCAGAGCATTGTTCAAGTCCTACAATTTTCCTGCAAAATTCATGAATCTAACTGCAATAATTCGACTTTTTAAACCTAGTTGGTGACTTATCACCCTATTGAGTTTTGCCACACCCCTTCTACCCCTTAAGTGAAATCATAATTCTACTGCTATTTTCGGAATTCTTATTCGGCATCCCAGGTCTCCATTCTTCGTAATACAAATTTGGTCACATACCGGCCATACCACTCGGGTTTTGATCCATCGGGATAGGTCTCATCAAACATGGTTAGGATCATTTCATCCCGGTCAATTTTATAACTGAAATACTGCCTTCCTCCTTCAAATCCCGGCACCTTTGCAATATGAGCCGTGGAGGTTAGCGTGGAATCCGTCCATTCATAGGAACCCGCATTGAAGACGACAGTTTGAAATCCGGCTTTAATCTCTGCATCAGTGGGCCTGGATAGATTGCGAAAAGCCTGCCGGGGTGCATCGACGGGTATCCACATAAGCGAATAAGAGGTGGGTGTAAAAATAAAAATCCCCGGTTGGGCATTTTCGATGGAATACGTGGTGTCCTTCGTGATCCAATGAATTTCTTTCATGGACCAGGAGCCTAAAACTGGAGACAATACCCACCCGGGGACAAGCCCCATTGATGCCCAGCCCATGAGAAATACAAGCATGACAGTCAAAGAAATTCTGTTCATTGAGCTCAATTAAAATCGCTTGGCAGCATAGGTTTCACCGGAGACCAGGCTTCGCTCGTTAGGTTTCGTATTCCTGAAGGTGGTCGGTAAGGATTCATAAGGATACACATGAGTACCCGGTTTGGTCACCACAAAGTGTAAATGAGGGTACCCGGCCAGGCCGGTTGCGCCACTCAGGCCGATATCGTCCCCGGCTTTTACATCATCTCCCACTTCCACCAGACCCCCGAGGAAGGTCAGATGCATATATTGTGCAAAGGTTCCATCCGAATGTTTCACCACGACCTTATTATTTGGGAAAGCCCCATCGATCCCGGACTCCTCCACAAAAACCACCTTGCCAGCCCGGGAGGCTGTAATTAGCGTTCCGACATCCATGCGGAAATCTATGGCATATTGATCCGGTTGGCCGGCGCTATGATAGGCACCACTGCAATGACTAAGATCAATTTTATAGGAAGTACCGACCGGATAAGGAAGAACATAAGGCGAGGTCTGCCAATCATCATATTCGGTATCCGGACACCCCACCAGAATCCCTCCATTGATCGTGTCTGTTAGCAATAAATCTTCCGGATCGTACCGAAGGAAAGAAATCTCATCCGAACGACAATTAAAAAGACAAATAAGTATCAAACCCAGGACGATCATAATCAATGGTATTTTACTCGAGTGCATCTCCGTTTCGATTAGAAAAACAGCTGAAAATTAACCCGGAAACAACCAGGAAATGTGTCTGCCTACGAGAATTGACACAATTTTCATCCACTAATCACGATGCCGGGTGATAAAATCAGAAGGACTGATCCCTGTGAATTTGCGAAATGCCTTGTAGAAGGAAGCCCGGTTATTAAACCCGGCTTCAAAAGCAATCTGAGCTACTGTACTTCGATCGTTGATTCTTCTCAGTAAGAGCTTCTTTGCATAGTCAATGCGATAACTGTTGACAAAGTCAAAAAAAGACAAATTAAAATGTTCATTAATCACCTGGGAAGTATGATTGCGGGAGAGATCAAGGGCATCTGCCAGATCATTTAGTCTTAATTCACTATTAAGGAATAACTCCTGATCTTCCATAATCCGCACTAATCTCTCTTTCATTTTAAGCGATAAACCGGAGGTGAGTCCCGTTTTCCGATACTTAATAAAAGGAACCATCTCCCTGATCGATCTCCCGGCAAAAACATCGGGTTGAACAAAGCCAAAAAAGGCGAGCATGGCAATGAATATAACTATGAGTATATCAATAAAGTAGTCATAGCTGGGGTCCATAAGTCCAAAGCGTACCAGGAAGATATAGGAGGCAAATGCCAGACAAAAGCCAAAGTATGAACCTGTGAAATACCGTAACCAGACATTTTCCCGAAAGCCTACCTTCTTATCCGAATGAAAAGAGAAATAAGTAAGAAAAGCATAACCAAACATGAGGAAAATGACGATCCAGATGGCATAAGGGGGGAAAGTGGCAAATTCAAAGGTCCGGCCACTCTTGACTACCTCCACCTTATGCATTGTATTGAGACGGTAGAATGGAAACAGCAGATAGATGATCACGAGAGGCGGAATCAGGAAAAGCAGATCATAAATCCTGAAGCGAACACCGGTCACCACTCTCCTGACATAAAGGTAAACCAGAGGCCCATAGAGCAACCAGAGCGGAAAATGAGTAAGATTGATATGCACAAAAATTGGTTGTTCGATTGCCCCTGACCACCGCAGCGTATTATTCAGCAGTTCGACGGAGAAAAGAAGCGTATAGAGACCCAGCAGTCGGTTTGCCCATGAATCTCCTTTCTGCTTCAGAAAGAAGAGGACAAACAGAAGAACTCCCAGGAAAGCAAAGAAGTGAAATAGAAGAATGACGAAACTCATCTCAGGCAAAAATTCAAAAGGTAAATATACTGAGGAGCATGTCAGCTACTGTCTCTTTCTATAGGCAAGCATGGCAGATCCCAGGGATTAGGGCATTTTTATTCAATATTCTTTATGATAAGCATCTGGTGACTGAGCTGCCTAAGGAAGTCTTGATATCTTTGGGAAAAAGCAAAATACTTTGAAACGCTCATCTATCAGGCAGGGCTGGTTAACCCTGATATTCTTGTTTGGTGTGATCTCCCTGACCACGAGTCAGAGTACCCGGCCCAACATTATATATATCATTGCCGACGATGTAGGTTGGGGTGATCTGGGATGTTACGGAAGTAACGTTGCCCAAACTCCCAACATTGACAAACTGGCCAGAGAGGGCATAAAATTTGAAAATGCATTTCTTACTGCCAGTAGTTGCAGTCCAAGCAGATGCAGTATCATTACCGGTCGTTATCCCCACAACACCGGTGCTGCGGAGTTACATTTCCCCTTGCCAGAAAGCCAGATTCCTTTTCCATTATTACTGAAGAATGCGGGATACTATTCGGTGCAAGCCGGTAAATCTCATTTCGGTGAAGCTGCATTAAGGTGTTTTGATCATGCATACGAAATGGAGGATGCCGGAGTGGGGGGAGAAGAAAGATGGGTAAGATGCCTGCAGGAGCGACCAAAGGACAAGCCAATTTTTGCCTGGTTTGCTGCAATTGATGCCCACCGCGACTGGCAATTTGATGACAAGGGGACTACACCTGCGCTTGATGCTATTCAGGTACCTCCATTCCTGGTAGACTGTGAACAGACCCGGCAGGACCTGGCCGCCTATCACCATGAGATAAGCCGTTGGGACTACTATGTGGGCGAGGTCATAAAGGAATTGGAGAGGCAAGGTATACTTGACAATACGGTGGTCATAATCATGTCAGACAATGGCATGCCATTCCCCCGGGCAAAGACCAGAGTATACGACAGTGGCATGAAAACACCGTTGATTATCAAATGGAAGGGAAAAATCCCCTCTGGGACAGAAAGTAACAGCCTGGTCAGTGCAGTGGATATTGCCCCAACCATCATTGATATTGCCGGAGTTGACATGCCGGAATACTTTCAGGGTCGCAGCTTTGCCCGTCTGTTTGTTGCTCCGGATCTCCCATTTCGCCGTTTTGTTTATGCAGAACACAATTGGCATGATTACGAAGCCCATGAACGTATGATTCGTTCCCAAACTTTTATGTACGTCCGCAATAACCGCCCGCAACTCACTAATGGTGGACCGGCAGATTCCAAACGTAGCCTGTCGCAGGCGGCACTTGATTCAGTGAAATTAGCCGGGAAACTGACTGCTGCTCAACTCGATAATTATATTGCACCCAGGGCACATGAGGAATTATTTCAGGTGAGCAGAGATCCAGTGCAGCTTCTCAATCTGGCATCAGCTGAATTTTTTCTGGATACCCTACAATATTTCCGGGATCAGTTGGATATCTGGGTCAGTGAAACGGGTGATAATGTTCCGGAGGATCTGACACCCGATGGTTTTGACCGGACTACTGGTGAATTACTCCCCGGTATTCCGGCCTTCAACAAAGTACCAAGAGGTGAAATGCCCGGAATAAAAAGCGGAGCCTTATCTTCGAACAGCAAACCTGGATTCTATAAATGAAAAAAGCATTATTCCTTTGGGCCCTGATCATCCTGGGCTGTAACTCAGACAAAAAACGTAGTTCAGAAAAAGAAACTATTCTGTCCGGGAATGACAATACAATGATCAAATCAAACTTATATAATGCTGACGATGACTATGAACGAATCAGGTCTATCTTCTCTGCAAATAATCCGGGTTATTCCCTTGACTTTCATAAACAGATAGATCAATTATCATCGACAGCTGATCAACAGGTTCTATTTGTACAGGGAGGCGGTGGTACGGCCTGGTTAAACGATGAAATGAGCTCAAAGATATCGGTCGGCGATATTATTCTATTGGATCCCGGTACATCGTTAAAAGTGGATAGCTTAATTGATCTTCTCGCCTTTACGGTGCCTGATGCACCTGCGGACACGATTCCCCGGTTTATTCGTCCGGACTGGGATATCAATATTACCGATGTTCCTGGTGGTTGTGCCACTGCGACGAATGCCTATCGACGAATTTTACTTACCTGGCTAGGGCATGTGGGACATTATTTGTATAAATCTTTAAATGCACATCGAGTCAGGATTACAGATTCATTCACCCATTATCATCCGAAGAACGGTGGTTTTGATGAATTTTATCTGGTGCAAATGGTTCAACCGGGAGGAGCAATAATTACCGGAAACAGGCATGATCTAATTGAAAATCCCGATCTGGTTGATGAATCTGTGGCTAAGAATTTACTGCAAAAAACTGAATTGGCAGTAGGAGACCTGGTGTATTTACCCCGGGGAGTGGTACACCGTGGCATAAATGGCGTACTGGCCCAGGTAATTACTGTCCCTGGTTTTATACCGGGAGCTGAAATAGGCGTGGATTACCATCTGAAAAAAATCAATGAGAAATTGGGCCTTACCGGAAATGATTCGTTGCCATATTATGCCGCAGCAGCTGACTCCATCCTTATTAAATAATTCTTTTTAGTGAGAGAGCGCAGCACTTTATGATGTGGACTTTATGAAGTGATTTTTTCCTTTGGTGAGTGTACGATCATTTTTTTGCCCGATTTTATTTCTTCCCTATGCCGGTAATAATTGTTGAAAAAATCAGGGATTACCTGGTTTGCATGGCGGTTATTGCTGCTAAATAAAACACATATCCCAATATTGAGCTTCCGGTCGAAGGCAATTTCACTCCGGTATCCATTTACCGAACCTCCGTGATATATTATGGACCGGTCCGGCCAGTTAACCACTCTCCAGCCAATTCCATAGTAATTTTCTTCTACCCCACCCCATCCGTAGAACGATCTCCTATCCGGATTCTTGACCAACGGCGAAAAAATAAAATCGAGACTTTTATGCGAAATAATGTCTGGCCGATTTCCCAGTAGAACCCGGAGCCAATTTGCCATATCCCGTATCGAGGCATTTATACCTCCCGCCGAAACGGCGTTGTAATATTTCTTATTCAAACGAGTTGATACACTGTGATTCCAACGATTTACTACATGTGGATAAGCTACATTGTCTGACTTTTTAATCTCCTGGAAAGTGGTTGAGGCCAATTCCATTTGGGCGGGAATAAAGATTTTATTTTTAAGTAATTCAGAATATTCCATTCCGGTATTACGTAACATTATCTCTTCAATAAAAGAAAAGGCTGTGTTCTGATAGGCGTAATATTTACCCTCACGGCCATAAACAGGCAAATTTGAAAAATGTGGAATAATGCGTTTAAAATTCAAACCCCTTTCAGTTAGATCCGTGTAGGCATGCCTTTGGATCCCGGTGGAGTGAGACATCAAATGTTGGAGATTAATTCGATTTGCCTGGATGTGATCCTTTAAATCAAATTCCGGGAGATAATTTCGAATCTTCTCATTCCAATTCAACAGGCCATCTTCAACTAACTGGGCCGTCAAAAGACCGGCAAAGCCCTTTGACAAGCTGCCAATCCGAAACAAGGTCTCCGTATCAACAGTATCTTTCCGGCCAGCTTTACGATATCCATAACCTTTCAGGAATATTATCTGATCGTTTTTTACAATGGCAACAGCAGCACCCGGACATCCCGATACCTTAAGCTTTGTCTGAAAATCCTCTTCAAATTCCTGAATAAATTCCCAATCATCAGCTGATATCACCGAAGCAGCATCATCAGCAGCATAGGCCGGACTATCTGTATTTTTATTTAAAATGCTGAATACCGGAAATAACACCAGCAACAGCAGACTACTCATCTTTCTCATATGAAAAAGAATTCGAATGTGTGTTTTAGAACAGTAATATATTAAAATCAGGATAAATAGAGGCAGACAACGAAACCAACGACCCGTTCGCTGGATTTATTTCAAAGCTGGATTGAGTATTTTCGAAAAGAGTGGACTGGTTCGATTTTCGGCAACTGTGGTGCGAAAACTATGCCAGAGCTCATGGTGACAGGAATAAGTCTGGCGACTCATTGGCATTTCCTTCTTGCCGGGAGGGTCGTAGTGAGTGACGCTTAGTGGACTGTTTCCTTTAGAAGCTCCTTATGTGAATTCTGAAATTTCTTTAGCCTGGGGATGGAGACAGCCCGGACATAGGGATTATTGGGATTTTTCTCCTCGTAGTTCTGATGATAGTCTTCAGCGGGATAGAATTTTTTCAATGCACTAACTTCTGTGGTAATCGGTCCGTCGAAGGCCCCGGTCTCTTTCAGATTTTTAATATAGTCCTCTGCAAGTTGTTTTTCCTGATCATTTTGGTAGAAAATTGCCGAACGATATTGTGTCCCCGCATCGGGTCCCTGCCGGTTGAGGGTCGTTGGATCATGGGAGCCAAAAAATACCTCAAGCAGGGTTGGATAATCGATCATTGTTGAATCATAGTACACTTCCACCGATTCTGCATGTCCCGTAACACCTGCACTAACCTGCTCGTATGTTGGGTTTTTCTCATCTCCTCCGGCATAACCAGATATAGCCTCTTCCACACCTTTTACACTTTCGAATACTGCTTCGACACACCAGAAACAACCACTGGCAAAGTATGCCCGGTGGTATTTCGACAGATCTTTTTGCGGCATGTTTGCATGCTCCGGTGCTGATGCAGGAGCATGACAATTCTGAGATGAGGTGAGAGTTAGAAAAAGAAATGAGAAAAGAAGATAGCGCATGGTACTATATTTAGAATTTTCAACGCAATTATAGCGAATTTGTTCCTTGGCAGATCACCCTAATGAGGAAAGATGTCGGTTTAGTGACAGGTAGATGAAATTGAAAATCTATGATAATTATTGTACTTTAGAGACTTGCTAAGAATCGTGATCAAAAGACACCCTCCGCTAACACCTCATTTTTTCAAAATTCTATTTGCCTAAACTATAACCATTAAACTATGGCCAAATTCGATCTATTAGTCAACGAACAAAAACATCAGGTAGATGTAGACGCCGATACTCCTGTTTTGTGGGTATTGAGAGAACATCTGAAACTCGTAGGTACCAAATATGGATGCGGCATTGCGCAATGTGGAAGCTGTACCATCCATGTTGATGGTGTGGCTACCCGTTCCTGCACTCTTCCGGTTTCGGGAGTGGAAGGAAAATCAATAACCACCATCGAAGGTTTGTCGGAATCCGGTGATCATCCGGTCCAAAAAGCCTGGATTGAGCACGACGTACCCCAGTGTGGCTACTGCCAGGCGGGGCAGATTATGAGTGCAGCCGCATTGCTCAAGGAAAATCCCAGTCCCAGTGACGAAGATATCAACCTGGCAATGCAAGGAAATATCTGCCGGTGCGGAACCTATGTCCGTATCAAAGCCGCGATCAAGACTGCAGCGGCAAATCAATAATCATCACGTGTTCAAATAAAAAATCTAGCTATGACTACTTTTAAGACTACATATAATCGCCGTTCTTTCCTATCTGCTTCGGCAGCTGCCAGCGGAGGTTTTCTGCTGGGATTCAGTTGGTTGGCAAGTTGTACTCCCGCTGAAGAAAAAGCAACTGCCCTGACTATGCCGGATGAATGGTTTGATATCAATGCCTATCTCAAAATTGGTGATAATGGAGTGGTGACAATCTACTCCCCAAATCCAGAAATCGGTCAGAATGTAAAAACCTCGATGCCCATGATCGTGGCTGAGGAACTGGATGTTGATTGGAAAAAGGTCGTGGTCGAACAGGCCGGCCTAAATACAAAAAAATACACTCGTCAGATAGCCGGAGGAAGTCAGTCCATCCGCCAGGGATGGGATGGTCTCAGAATGGCCGGTGCCACTGCCCGGCATATGCTTATGGAAGCTGCAGCCAAGGAATGGCAGGTTCCCGTATCCGAGATCACCACCGATGCCGGAGTATTAATGCATGAAGCTTCCGGAAAAAAGATGGACTATGGCGCAGTAGCCTCCGCCGCTTCAACACTACCGATACCGGAAGAAGTGCCAATGAAAGATCCCAAGGACTATAATCTGATCGGAACCAGTGTAAAAAATGTCGATGGCGCCAAGATAGTGACCGGTCAGCCTCTATATGGTCTCGATATTATGCGGGATGGAATGCTAATCGCGATGATCATTCATCCGCCATCCTTTGGAATGAAAGTAAAATCTGTTGACGACAGCGCCGCGAAAGCTATGTCAGGCATTAAGGATGTTTTCACATTCACCACGTATCCGGATGGTATCGAAAAGACCTGGTCGGATGCCAATGCCTTTCCAGAACTGGTGGCAGTCGTAGGTAATTCTACCTGGGAGGTGATCAAAGGCAAAAATGCAGTCAAAGTCGAGTGGGAGACGGTCAGCAAAGGGGAAACTACCGCACAACATGCAGAAGCATTTGAAAAATTACTAAATGGCAAAATGGATGTTGCCCGGCGGGATGGTAATCCGGAAGCCGCTTTTGCCTCAGCAGCTCAGATCATTGAAAAGACCTATTCGGCCCCATTTCTTCCTCACAACACGATGGAACCGATGAATTTCTTCGCAGACGTGTCGGAGACCGGTGCGGAATTAATCGGGCCAATCCAGACGCCGGAAAATATGCGTAAGACGGCATCACAGGCGCTCGGTATGCCGGAGGACAATGTGACGGTGATGATGAGCCGGATGGGCGGCGGCTTTGGTCGACGGCTATATGGTCATTTTGGCATCGAAGCAGCACGGATATCGCAGATAGCAAAAGCTCCGGTTAAACTGGTATATACCCGGGAAGATGATATGACCCAGGGTACCTACCGGCCGGCATATATGGTAACCTACCGGGCTGCCCTGGATGAAAATAAAAACCTGACTGCCATCCATATCAAGGGAACCGGAATCGGAGAAAGTCCGGTATTTGAGAACCGCTATCCTGCCGGTGCGGTCGAAAATTATCTGGTAGAAAAATCCCAATTTGATTCGAACATATCTACCGGAGCCTGGAGAGCTCCACGTTCGAATTTCATTGCCGGTGCTGAACAATCATTTTTAGATGAAGTTGCAGAGGCAATGGATAAGGATCCGATTGAATTCCGTCTGGAACTTTTCGAAAAGGCACAGAAGAATCCGGTGGGTGAAAAGAACGATTATGATGCCGAAAGATATGCCGGAGTGCTTAAGTTGATAAAAGAAAAGGCAAACTGGGGCACTAATCAGGAAGGCGTATACCGTGGTGTCGCTGCCTACTATTGTCATAATTCATACGTTGCCCAGGTGGTTGATTTGAAAATGGAAGGAGCTCAACCGGTGATTGAGAAAGTGTGGGGTGCAGTAGATTGTGGAATTGTAGTCAATAAGGATGCCGCCAATAATATTATGGAAGGAGGTGCAGTGGATGGAATCGGACATGCTCTATACAGTGCTCTCACTTTTAAAGACGGTACGCCGGAACAAAATAATTTTCACACTTACCGGCTGATTCGTCATGGAGAAGCACCAAAAGCGATCGAAACCTTTTTCGTCGAAAATGAGATTCATCCAACTGGACTTGGCGAGCCTGGCTTACCTCCGGTGATTGGGGCATTGGCCAATGCGTGGTACAAAGCCACCGGTGTGAGAAAATACCACCAGCCATTCACTACTGAAGAAAAAGTCCTTGGATAAGAACAATCTACTTGATCCAATATATTACACGGCCCGGTCATTGAACCGGGCATTTTTTTTTAATATGTATGGGCCATACCCAACATTTTCTCCAGATTAAGTACCCGGCCATATATTTGTTTCAGAGATTCAATTTCTGTCTGCTGTTGAGCAATAATTGCTTGCTGTTCTTTAAGGGCTTCAATCAGTAATGGCGAAAGCTGATCGTATTTAATTGTATAGTATTCTCCATCGAATTCGACCAGTTCCGGCGCGATCTCCAGAAGTTCCTGAGCAATAAGTCCATGCTGAATTCCCGCTTCGGGATGCTGTTTAAGCGTATAAGAAACCCCGCGCATCGTCAGGACTTTTCCGAGTGCATCTTCGAGCGCTTTAATATTCTCCTTCAACCGCCGATCGGAGGTAATTGCAACTTTTGAAAGAGATCCATCATTCGCGATGCGTAAGTAATAATTACCACTTCCCAAGGGTACATCCCTGAACCGGGCATTACCGTTCACATCCAGTTTTTGACTTGGAGTAGTGATACCGATTCCAACATTATGACCCGGAGTGATCGAAAGCGCTTCATAAATATTAGCGTACAAACCCGATTCACCATAGATATGAATAATGCTGAACCTTGCGGTGGGCGACGGAGACGAAATCAATCTTTTACCCAGTTCCCAATTGTCAAATAACCCCGAAAAGGAGGACCCAAAACTCAGCCTGTCCAAATCCAGGGTTAGGTTTTCCAATGGCGCCGTTAGGTTGGTTCGAAGGCTGAGTTGGTCTCTGTTCAATGTCCACCATTTCAAGTCATCGCCTAAACTTAATGTATCTGGGTTCAGACGTGCGAAATGATAGAAATCCTGAATATCCAGTCCTGTCAGTCCATATTCAGTATGGACTAATGGGTTAGACGGGGTTGTGTTAAAGATCAGGGCATCAGGGTTTAATTCAGTGTCCTGTGCCAGTGAAGCTATGGGCACGGAAAGAAGAATAAGGAGATATTTATATAGATTTTTCATTGCTTTCAGGTTGTAATCCGAGACTATGCTATCACCTGGCTAGTTAGTGGTCAATCGCAGAAAAATCAATGACGGAGATCAGAAAAATCGAGAATACTAATTACCGTCTGAAAGGGTCTACCTCGTGTAAATGATCTGGAAAATAACTTTAGTGCATATTGATTAGTGCACTTCAGATAGTATTTATTGAAATAAGAAAAGTAAACGTGAATGTAGTCAGGCAGACATATGGAATAAGTCTTCAGTCCGAAATAAGATCAATATTATTTCCAGTCAGGTTTTTTAAATTTTTAGTGATTTTTTCCAATTCCCAGTCCCACCATTTAATTTCCAGTAATTTAGTAATCTCTTCGTCTGAAAATCGTTTGCGTAACTCCTTCGCTGGATTCCCCCCCACGATTGAATAGGGATCGACATCCTTTACTACCGTTGCATTGGCGGCGATCACCGCACCATCACCAATTCTGATACCGGGCATGATCGTCGCGTTAAAGCCAATCCACACATCATTACCAATGATCGTATCACCCTTGACGGGATAAACCTTCCCTTCCATGGCATTTTGCCAATCTTTTCCGAAAATTGCAAAAGGGTAGCTACTGAGAGAACGGGTTAGATGGTTGGCACCGTTCATAATAAAAGTCACTCCGGAAGCAATCATACAGAATTTGCCTATGATCAACTTATCTCCTACAAAATCAAAGTGATATTTGACGTTCTTTTCAAAATTTGCCACATCCTCAAAATCATCGTAGTAGGTATAGTCACCCACTTCGATGTTTGGATTTTTGATAATGTTCTTCAGAAAACAGAGTCTGGAATAACCTGGCAGAGGAAAGACCTCGTCTTTATCGGGAATGTTCATTAGCGATCTTTGCAGCAAAATAGCACTATTATTTTATGCCGCTCATTTCTCTAACGTAGTCAGTTCGACTATGGTCTCCACAATTTGCTAGGGGAAATAAGCGCTCGACACGCTCAGGGCAAGTAAGGAGTGTATAATTAATTCAATGATTGAGCTATATTGTCACTTAGAAAAAGACGCTAAATTCAAAATCAGGGCTATGCGATATATTTTCTTTTTTTCGACCTTGTTGGTATTTGCCGTTTCCGGAGTATCCCAGGATACCAAGTCAATAGTCATCCAATCAGTCGAAAAAAAAGCCGGGGAGTACAAAGAAATTGCCTTAAATATTTGGGAGGAGGCGGAGCTTGGTTTCAGAGAAGAAAAGAGTATTTCCCTGCTGATTCAGCCATTGAAGGAAGCTGGATTTCGCATCGAAACCGGAGTGGCAGGTATGCCGACTTCGTTTATTGCAGAATGGGGAGACGGTGGGTCCGTAATCGGCTTCCTGGCGGAGTATGATGCCCTTCCTGCCATGTCACAGGCTGCAGTACCCTACCTGCAGGCGGCTGAAGAAGGCAGACCGGGCCATGCCTGTGGTCATCATTTATTTGGTACCGCTTCCATGGCAGCGGCTATCGCCGTAAAGCAATGGCTGGAGGAGACCGGCACCCCAGGCCGGATCCGGCTCTATGGCACTCCGGCTGAAGAAGGGGGAGGCGGCAAGGTTTTTATGGTTCGCGAGGGACTTTTTGACGATGTGGATGCCGTGATTACCTGGCATCCGGGAGATATGAACAAATCGGCACCTAACTCAACCCTCTCTGCGATCAGTGCCACGTTTTCCTTTAGTGGTGTCGCTTCCCATGCTGCCCGCTTTCCGGAAAGAGGCCATTCTGCTCTGGATGGAGTGGAAGCGATGAATAACATGGTCAATCTACTACGAGAACATATACCTCAGGAAAGTCGCATACATTATACCATCAAAAATGGGGGTGGAGCTGCCAACGTAGTGCCGGCCAAAGCTTCAGTGGGCTACATCATCCGTCATCCCGACATGAAGACGGTGAAAGATTTGCTCAGGCGGGTAAATCTGGCGGCGGAAGGTGCAGCTATGGGCACGGAAACCCAGGTGGAAATGACTATTGAAACCGGCTATTATAATATTTTGCCCAATACGATTCTGTCCCGCATCGTACAGCAAAATCTGGAGGAGATCGGTGGAGTGCCATATGATGATGCAGAATTGCAATTTGCCCTCAAACTATCCGAAACATTCCCCCAGAAGGTGGATCCCAGACGGGCGGCAGAGGTCGAACCTTTCGACGAAAATCCACCGGTGACCAGTGCCTCCACAGATGTTGGAGATATCAGCTGGGTCGTGCCTACCACGAGTTTCAGGGCAGCCACCTGGGTACCTGGAACGGCTTCGCACAGCTGGCAGGCAGTTGCAGCCGGAGGGATGAGCATTGGAATCAAGGGCATGCTGGTGGCAGCAAAAACGCAAGCTGCCTCTGCCTTAGACCTTTTTCAGGACCCCGGGATTATTCTTTCTGCCAAAAAAGAACTTCTGCTCAAAAGAGGCGAACCCTTCCAGTACGAAGCTCTTTTGGGCGACATTCCCCCACCTCTGGATTATCGTAAGGATTACTGAATGCCGTTAAATTGGAAGTAGCCAGGAATTTTACGTTAATAATTCACAGCGTAGCGAATAAAAATTAATATCCTAAAAAGCTCCGTCCGGGCTAGTGTTGCCGATGTTCGCGGTCATAGATTTTAATAGCTTCCAGGTATTTGGACAATTCAGTTTTCACTTTAGGTACTAACAGAAAAAGACCCAACATGTTAGGAAAAACCAAGGCCAGGATCATTGCATCCGAAAATTTTATTACCGAATCCAACGTCACTGCCGCTCCAATCACCACAAATGCCAGATATACTATTTTAAATGTGATGTCCGAAAGCAGCGATCTTCCGAACAAATATTTCCAGGCATTTAATCCGTAATAAGACCAGGATAAAATGGTGGAGAAGGCAAATAAGATAACGGCTACCGACAGGATCACCGAAAAACCGGGAATCACCGATTCAAAAGCCACAGAAGTCAAATTAACCCCTCCCAATTGCTCTCCGCTAGCATTCGTCACCACATTATTATTTAACACATTACCATAGGTAAAATAATCACCGGAATTAAAAAATATGATAACCAGGGCCGTGAGGGTACAAATGACTACTGTATCAATAAATGGCTCCAAGAGAGCCACTACACCTTCACTGGCGGGATAAGCGGTATTCACTGCTGAATGGGCAATGGCCGCTGACCCTGCTCCTGCCTCGTTGGAAAATGCTGCTCTGCGAAATCCCTGGATCAAGACTCCAATAACACCTCCACTGATAGCGGTGGGTGCAAAAGCTCCTTGCA
Organism: Saprospiraceae bacterium; assembly: GCA_020436835.1. Classification (GTDB taxonomy): domain Bacteria; phylum Bacteroidota; class Bacteroidia; order Chitinophagales; family Saprospiraceae; genus JABDMH01. The sequence continues at coordinate 17,729 of JAGQWZ010000395.1, forward strand.
TAATCAGTCTGAAAGCTTCACCCACGAAGCTAATTTTCGTAAAAATGACGATCAGTGCTCCAATTACATAAATGATGGCCATGGCCGGCACCAATTTCTCTGCCACCCTCCCTATCCTTTTGATTCCACCAATAATTACAATCCCGGTGATGATCGCAAATATCAACCCGATTAGCGCTCCCGCATAGCCTGCATCCAAATCAAGACTCTCTATGATCTGAGCGGCCGCCTGGTTTGCTTGAAAGGCATTTCCACCCCCGAAACTGGCGCCCACACAAAAAATAGCAAAGATCACCGCCAGCACTTTTCCAAAATTTGGCAGTCCCCTTTCTTTCAAACCTCTATGCAAATAATACATGGGGCCTCCGTAGACTACACCCTGTTTATCGATATCACGATATTTCACTCCCAAAGTACATTCGACAAACTTGGAGGACATTCCCAGGAGACCGGCAACAACCATCCAGAACGTAGCCCCGGGACCACCAATGCTAATGGCCACTGCCACACCGGCAATATTTCCCAATCCAACTGTCCCGGAAAGAGCCGCTGACAACGCCTGAAAATGGCTGACTTCCCCCTGATGGGGCTCGATCCGAATGGTGTCCGGTATGTCTCCATCGACTGTTCGGATCGTCGGCACAAAAGGTTCCTTGCTGCCTTCCAGAGCATCATATTTTCCCCTGACCACCCGGAACGCTAATAGAAAGAGCCTCAGATTTACCAGTCGAAAGTACAGGGTAAAAAAAGTAGCGCCCAAGACTAAAACGAATAACACCACAGGTATAGAAAGATCAGATCCAATCGGAACAGAGGTGAACACGAATTTCTCCCAGGCGGTAGCATACGGATCAAACCACTGATTGATTCTGTCATCTAGTCCCTGGCAAAAAATAATAGATGGAATTAGAAAGGTAAGCGTGACAAGAGAGAGAAGCCGGACCAACTTCATAAATTGTCGATTAGAATGACGAAGTTAGTCGATTTGAACATATCTTGTTTCAGGATTTTTAAGGTGTGCCGGTTACTTTTATCTATTTTAGATTCAAGGTCCAATTGCTTCCGGGGTTTCCCTCTTTTGTCTCGATAGAGTAATATATATTTAAAAAGATTGGTAGGCAGGCACCGGCAACTTAGTCGGAAAAACCCTTGGTTTAATCTATTGATCTGTAACAAATGCCCATACTCGTTCGCTGTATAACAAAGATTTGGTCCTGGTACAGGGAACTAAATCGTTACTTTTTGCAATTATGAATCGATATCTACCTCTATTTCTCCTTTTCTTACTGGCAGGAAAAACTGCATCCGGCCAGGGTATCCGGGGTCAGGTAAAAGACCAAAATGGAGAACCCCTGCCCTACGCCACCGTTTTTGTCACCAAGGTACAGTTAGGAACTGCGACCAATGCAGAAGGGAGGTATGAATTGGAGGTAGATCCGGGCACCTATGAGGTTCGCTTTCAATATCTGGGATATACTACCAGGGTGGTAAATATCAGACTCGGTACCGCCTGGCAGGACATTGATGTACAACTGGATGAAGAGCCGGTTGAATTACAAACAGTGGAGATCCTGGACAACCGGGAAGACCCTGCCTACACGATCATGCGACGCGCCATTGGTAAAGCGAGTTATCATGCTCAACAGCTGGATAGCTATACTGCCACCAGCTATATAAAGGGCACAGGACGATTGAAGGATCTCCCGGGTCTTTTCAGGAAAAGGATCGAAAAAGCGTTGGAAGAAGAAGGTATTGACACTTCCACTGCTTTCGTGACGGAATCAGTCAGCGAAATTTCCTATAAACGCCCAAATCAATTTAAGGAAAAGGTAATTTCCGTCCGCACCATCGGTGAAGACAATAATACTTCTCCAAACCAATTCATCAACAGCAGTTTTTATAACCCTGATTTAGCCGGAGCGATTTCACCACTTTCCCCCAAGGCCTTTGCCTACTATCGCTTCGAATATTTGGGATTCTTTCCGGATCAGGGATTTAATGTAAATAAGATAAAGGTTACTCCACGCAGTGCCGGTGACAACGTCTTTGAAGGCACAATTTATATTGTCGACCATATCTGGAGTATTCACAGTCTGGACCTCAGCACTTCTATTTGGGGCATAAATTTTAATATTAATCAGGTTTATCAGCCGATTGAAGAAAATGTCTGGCTTCCGGTTAACCACATTTTTGATGTAACCGGATCATTCTTTGGCTTTGATTTCGAATACCGGTATTTTGCGAATATTCAGAATTATCAAATCACTTTAAATCCGGATCTCCCCACCGAATTTGAGGTGATTGATGAAAAGATTGAAAAAGAAAGAGCGAAAGAAGCGGATGCAGCAATTTCAAAGCGGGATAATTCTACCTCCATGCAAGCACTTTCTTCTGGCAAGGAAATCAGCCGGAAAGAATTACGCAAGATTCTGCGAGAATATGAAAAGCAGGAAATGAAGGAAGAAATGGCTGAAATCAAGGATACAACGGAAGTAGAAGTAGTTCAATTAACAGAATATTCAATCGACTCGAATGCCTACAAAAGAGACTCGAATTATTGGGAGACCATAAGGCCCATACCTCTGACGGATTATGAAGTGAAGGGCTACACAAAAATGGATAGCATTTCGAAAGCGGATGCGGAAGAGGCCAGACAAAGAGATACGGTTGAGATGACTATTGGCTCCGAAGGGATGACTATTAAGCGGAATAAAAACCGCGGTTTCTCTCCCGAGGATATAATTTTAGGGGGTAATTATCGCAGCGGAAAATCAATCCGTTTAGGCTGGAATAGTCCGCTGACAAATTTGCATTTTAATACTGTAGAAGGATATCATTTTGCCTTCCCCTTTTATATTCATAATATAAGCAAGACCTTTCGCTGGCGTATAAATCCCAAACTACATTACAGTTTCGCCCGAAACCGGATCAACGGAAGTCTAAATGCCACTTTTAATACCGGTGAAAAAAATAAAACCAGCAATTTCCAAATTGAGGCAGGCCGGATGACTTTCGCTTATAATCCTTCAGCAATTGACCCCTATATCAGTGATTTTGCCAGTCTGTTTTGGGAAAGAAACTATCTCAAGGTTTATGAGCAGACATATTTTAAGACGTCCTGGAGGAAAGACCTGGATGAAAAGAATACACTCCGGACAGAAATATTAATTGCCGAACGCAGAGGGCTGATGAATAACACCGATCACTCGATTTTTGATTCTGACAAAAGAGCTTACACTTCCAATTTTCCTGACAACGCTGAATTAGGTTCCACTGCTTTTGACACTTCAGGGATCAGTCAACTTAAGATACAATGGGAAACGGAACCATGGCTCAAGTACCGTATGCGAAATAACCGGTTAGAACGGATTCCAGATTCCTCGCCCAAATTGACTTTTTCTTACCGCACTGCTGTCAGTGGTGTTGTTGACAACAGCGCTAAATTTCATCATTTTGACTTCGAGTTTGCACATCAGTGGCCCGTTGGGATCCGGGGAGATCTCTCGGCAAAGATCAATCTAGGAACATTTGTCAACCCTAAAGATTTAATTATCACCGACCTGCATCATTTCAGAGGTAACCGCACTATTTTGAGTGCGGTCGATCCGGCACAGAATTTCCGGCTATTAGACTACTATCAATACAGTAGTCAATCCACCTACCTAGCAATGTATACCAATTATCAATTCCGTAAGTTGCTCATCACTCGACTGCCTATGGCCCGCGCATTTGGTTGGAAAGAAGTTATGTTCGTCAATTTGCTCAGCACGGAAGGGGCCAAACCTTATGTAGAAATTGGATATGGCCTTAACTATATCTTTCGGGTTTTCCGGATCGAAGGTGTGGCAAATTTCCTGGATGGAAAATATCAGGATTGGGGCATTCGTGTTGGCATCGCTTCCAACCTCGAAAGTCTATTCAATTAAATGTACCAACAACTGTATATTCCAGTTGGTAAAAAATGAGGTAGGATAATACTTAACGTATCCCATGCCGGATACCATTTCTTTTTCCAATTTATACTGACTTTTCAGTATTGACTCTACAATACATATTTCATTTCTTTGGGTTTTAATTTTCAAAAATTTTGAGATGTTTTGGAGCATTTCCCTTTAGAATATTGTTTCTATTAATGAAAGTCTTAAAATCAAAGATGATGAAACCGCACCAGAATCCCGAGGCAAACGGTCAAATTTTTAATAATCCGCTCCTGGAAGTACTTTCCAAATCACCACCGCTGGTTTCTGCAGCGATTTATGCCACCATCATTCTTACCTTGTTAGTACTCGCAGTCAATAAAGGCGTGACCGGGCAGGTGGGACTGGCATTAATCATTTATCTCTCAGCCATTATTTTCTGGACTTTTTTTGAGTACCTGGCTCATCGCTATATTTTTCATCTGGACCACTACTTTCCCGAGTCAAAATTTGCCCGGCGAATCTCCTATATTTTCCATGGCATACACCATGAATATCCGCGTGATGTTAATCGAATAATTATGCCCCCCGCACCGGGATTACTGATCATTTCGGGCTTATTTATTGTTTTTTGGTCGATTATGGGAAAGATGGTTTACCTGTTTCTTGCCGGTTTCTTAACCGGCTATCTTATCTATACTTATGTCCACTATAAATCTCATGTCACTCCTATACCACCATATTTGAAAAATCAATACAGACACCATGCCCTACATCATTACAAATACGAAAATATGGCCTTTGGTGTTTCCTCCCGCTTCTGGGATTGGGTGTTTGGAACCCTGCCTCCGAAAACATGATCACTGGACTCCGGCATATAATCATTTAAGAGATTTTTAACATGCCTGAAATTCAATTAATTCCATCACATTTCTTTAACCTATGTTAAGTATCATATAAACCCTGATCGGCCAGTAACTTTCTAATGTCTTTTTCCTCTTTATTTATAAAGGGAGTTAATCCCGGAATTCTTGACATTAAATACGAAGGCTATGAAAAGGATACTTATCAGTGCGTTGTTTTCGCTCATGTTTATCACAGCAACCAACGCTCAATACCGAACCGAAAGAACCGGCTATGAGGGTGATTATTTCAGCTTGGAAGGAGCAATCGAATTGTTTAAAGAGTCACGTTCATTAAGTCAGTTCGAACGAAAAATCAATTCAAAAAACAGTTACGTAAACAACCTGGATTTAGATTATGATGGCAAAATTGATTATATCCGGGTAGAACACCGCCGACAGGGCGATTTTCATGCTATTATTCTCCAGGTACCGATCGACCGGCGTGATCTGCAGGATGTAGCTGTCATCGAAATAGAAAAAACCGGGCGCAGAGAGGCTGTGCTGCAAATCATTGGTGATCCCGATCTCTACGGAGAAGAAGTGGTGGTCGAGCCGTTTGAAGGAACCCGCTATTCCACCGGAGGTGAGTACGTTTCTGACACGTACATCAATGTTTATTATTGGCCGATAGTACAGAATTTCTACGCGAGAGATTATGTGGTTTATGCTTCACCTTACCGTTGGAACTACTACCCAAACTGGTGGGTGACCTGGCGTCCCTTTAGCTGGAATGTCTATTACACCCGGGTGCGTCCCTATTACCGTCACTGCCGGGTAGTTACGATTTATCGCACCCCACGAGTACACCGATTTTACCGTCCTCATCGCCGGTACAGTACACATGTTGCGCATCGTACTGAAAGAATCCGGGTAGATAGGGCCAAATCACATCGCACCTATGGGAATAATACCAGACACAATGATCATGATCGTTACGGATCCGGCATCAAACGAAATTCACCCAGTCGCGAGATAAATCGACGAGTAGAAACGAAACGACTCGATGCAAATAAGCGACAACCGGTAAATCGTGACTATGATCGATCCTCTTCCCGGGAGCGAAATGCAACGCCAGAACGGAATATGAATAGGAGTGATCGTACTTACCGTAATCCTTCTACTTCCCGCTCTAAGGAAAGCCCGCGTTCTAAGGCTACCACTCCGAGAAAATCGAGCGAACAAGTACGCAGAAGTACAGCTCCGAGCCGGCAATCTTCTACAATGAGAGAGCGATCTTCCAGCAGTACCCAGAAGCGAAACTATTCAAAAAGTACACCGCGACCAAAAACCAGTGCAATCAAAAGGTCTGCCCCCCGGGCAACCAAATCAACTCCAAGAGCGAGTCAAAGCTCAAAGAGTAATACGGTGAGGTCGCAGAAAACTACTCCCGCCCGAAAGAGCAGTAGTAGTGCAAAAAGATCGAAACGAAACTAGCATGTAGTTTTTTTTTGAATTAAATAAATCACACATTGCTTTAAAATCAGTGTGTGATTTATTTATTGATTGGCTACTGTCCTCGCATAAAAGAAAGGTCCTGCACGACTACCGTCATGCGGATCAAAACGAATGGTAATTTTACTTTTATTGGCCGAGAGCTCCGCTGGTATTGAATAACTAACATTAATAAATTCTCCGTCCTTTTTGCCGCTAATATTCTCTGTGGCAATTTTAGTATTATCAATCAAAATATCGAAGGTCTTTCCCCCGGTAAAGCCGCCCCAATATTCTATCACCAGCTCCCCAACTTCCGGAGGTAAAGACATTTCAAAAGATAGCCATCCTCCCCGTTCTGCTCCCCGGGCATCACGGCCTTTAAAGTCCCGCATGATATTCAAATCTTCTCCCTGAAGGTGATGTTCGATCTCGTCCAGTGAATCTCCGGGTTGAAATCGATCATAGGTGGCTTCCTCCAATTTTTGCCTTGCAACTACTTTTGCTTCCTCCTCTGCCAAAAACTTCTGGTAACTTTCCTCGGTGTACAAATCGAAGTACACCGAATACCTGCGATCATGGGTTTTATAAAAAGGCTTCAGCGTCACTTCTCGCGGATACCCGACTCCTTTAGTGCGAAAAGTATTTATTTCTCCCTCCACCGTCTCCAGCCAGGTTGCAGGAGAGCGGTCTCTGGTGATGAGGACCGGAACGAAGTCGGCCGTATTGGCTTTTTCAGCATCGACTGCACCAAGGTCACCAGCCAACACCAGGGGTCCGTATAGTAACGCAATCCGGTTAGAATCGTCAGGCATCGACTCCAGATGTAAACTAAAGGGAAGTTCTACCTCTACTAAATCACCATTTGACCACTCCCTTATTAAAGCCAGGAAAGATCCCGGAGTGGCATCTACAGGTTGCTTTTGTCCATTTATTGCAATATGAATACCTTTTTCAGCCCAGGATGGATACCGGACATAAAAAGTGAACTGGACCGGTTCTTCCAGTTCAAAAGTAAATCGGGTTGTGGATTGGTCCGGATAATCAGTTTCCTGAATTAACTTTAGTTTCTTTTCCTCCCATTTCACTTCGGAGGCAAGGTACTGACTTACAAAAAGCTCCTCATCGTTATGATAATAAATGTTAGCACCGTATTTCGCATGCGTTTCCATTCCACTTCCCACACAACAAGTAAACCATTCCGGGTCCTGATATTCTTTATATCCTCCCATTTCCAGGGAAAGATTATAGATGACCTGGCCAGTTTCCGGATGTTGACTAGAAAGTATATGATTAAAAAGTGCTCTTTCATAAAAGTCAGCCACGTCAGCCCGGGGTTTCCATAAAAATAAATGGCGGGATAATTTCAGCATATTATAGACATTGCAGGTCTCGGTGGTCTCATTGCTGAGCCGGCTCCTTAATTGATCCGGTTGACCAAAATACTCATGGTTCCCGTGCCCTCCGGTCACATAAGAATGATGATGTACTACCCGGTCCCAGAAAAATTCAGCCGCAGACCGTTCTTCATCTTTTTCTTCTATTTCATAAAGCCGGGCTGAAGCAATCAATTTCGGTATTTGCGTGTTCCCATGAATGCCGGGCAATATGTCTCTTCCTTCTATCAACGGATCGATCACTGCCTCATGGTGAAACCGTTGGGCTATCTCCAGGTATTTCTGATCGCCTGTATCTGCAAATAAATCGACTAAGGTTTCCTGAATACCTCCGAATTCACAATTGAGCATGTCTTGAAGTTCTTCATTATTCAATGGCAGGACAATGCTACCGATCCAATCGGCAAACTTCGATTCAACCTCCAGAGCCTGATCATTGCCGGTGAGGCGAAAAGCATCACGCAATCCGGCCATCACTTTATGGTGAGTATAAAAAGGTGACCAAATACCGTTCAGGTTAAAACTTTGCGAACGGATTTCGCCCCGTGCCACTTCCTCTTCGAATATTTTCTTACCGTTGTCAAATGCACCAATATACCCATCACCATTAGCTTCCTGAACATCAGCTAGCTCAGAAACGATATAATCTACCCTATCTTTAAATTGCTGATCACCGGAAGTCTGGTACATAAGGGCACACGCACTTAGATAATGTCCAAGCGTATGTCCTGCCAGGGATTCCGCTTCCCAGCCTCCATACGAAGCTCCTTTCGGCTCCAGACCTGCCTGCAAACGAAACCGGGCAAGTAGCCGGTTCGATTCATAGCTCAACAAGGTTCGTTTGTCCAATTCGGTGGCATGTTTGAAAGGGCCTTCTAGCAGAGTTACGGCAGTAATCGGAAATGGCTCGACCGGTCTGGAAATTTCTCCGAACCCGGAAATAGTGGTTTGATTACAGGCCGACATTACCAAAAAACTCAACAAACCCACAGCCGGTAATACACTTTTGAAACTCATGCGGAATTAGATTTACTTAATGATAATTTCTTATGACCTACTTTCATAAAATCGTTAAATAACCTGATACACTATTTTCTCTGGGAGATGAGGTTATTGTCCCTGGAATGTAAAAAGCAGTCCATATTAAAAGGTATGTGGAAAAAAAATCAAATGCAAGACCGCCATAACCATGTAGGTCCACAGGCATTAAAATAAAGATAGTAAAATCAACCTACGAGCTGATGTGGTATCCCAAAGATAGCTGAATGACATTGACTTTCGCCATGGAGGCTCACGGTCAAATTTGGTATAAAACCCAACCACTGACCACAACTCACTCACCATTTCAGCTACCTGCCCCAGTGTTTTGTACAGTTGAGAAATCCTACTATTGCCGGCCGGTAAAAGGCGGATCATCTTTGGGTATTCAAATTCCACTTTTAAAACTAACAAACTATGGACCGTAAAAATAGAACCTCAATCACTGGAACCGAAGAGGGGTTCAGATA
>JAGQWZ010000396.1 GCA_020436835.1 Saprospiraceae bacterium
CAATTTCATTTAGGATGTCACATTTACCCTTAAGACTGAATCCGAGTCTTAAAGTAGGTTAAGCTCATCTTAAGTTTGTGTTATTATGGTAAGTCACACCACGGGACTGGTGATGCGGGACTAGTGAATACGTTGAAGAAGTTTTTTTTGCTGCAGAATTCCCGCCACCTTTTGCAACGTGAAAAGAGGGATTCCAGATTTGCGGGCGACATCTAAAAGCGTGTGACTTCCATCTGATTGATTGAGGATCCACAACATTGCCATTTGTTGTTCATGACTATCCGACTGTCCTCCGATAGCTTGATAGAGCCCTCTTTTTCCCAATTGAGGTTCACCCATGGGACTTAGATTAAGATACGTTTGATTACAATCCCAGTGTTGAATGACAGACAGATAAACTTCATACGATATTGACAAATCCCGGGCAGAGATAAAATCTAAATTATCAGCTGAGGTATGATACTCCGGATATCCGAAGATTGACCGGGTCAGGTTGCCAACAGCTAAGTCTATGCCAGGTGAACAAAATTGTCGTTCGTCATATCCGTAAGGATGAAAATCGAGTATCTCGAAAGGAAAATTGCTATGCTCCAGAACATATTGTACTACCTGATCCAGTGTACTATTTCCACGCCGGCTCTTTTTAAAGTGGAACGGAGCCGGATCCCCTACAAGAGAAGCCACCAAACCACCCTTGATCCGGGGAAGTACCCCCTGATTTAAAGCCAGCCAGGTAATCGATCCAATGGTCCCCGGAATAAACAGAAAACGGTAGGAGTAATAATTTTTCCGGCTCAGAACAGCCTGAGCCAGATGAGTTAAAAGCACCATTCCCGAAAGGTTATCATTCGCAAGAGAAGGATGGCAAATGTGGGTCGACAATAAAAATTCCTCATCGCTTTCTCCCGGGATCACAAGTTCACCATAATTTAAACAACCTGAAGCAAGTGTAGCATCGATAAATACTTCATAGGTGCCTTCCTCTAAGGTCTGTAATTGTTCGTAAGTCATACAGAAGCCCCAGTTTCTATTATAGTATGAGGTACGGTAGGGAATGAGATCAGGCTTTTCCGGCAAGCAGAAAATATGTTCTTTCAAAGCCTTCAGTGACAGTTTTCCCCGGTAGGGAATGCTGTAATTGAGAATATGCAGATTATGGTTGGCAAAATCCACCACTTTTTCCCCCTTTTCATCTTTGATCCAGGCCTCTCTGATGTTCCATTCTAAAGGAACAACCCAATCAAAAACTTCAGTGCCGGATGGGACCTCTTTAATCTCCAGTGGAATACTTTCCTGCAATATCTTTAGCGTCTTTCTTACCCCCTCACCGGTTATGCTACGACAAATGGGGTACAACCTTCGAGCCAGGTCATACATTTGAGACCCTAACTCACTTGCCATATGTTGCATTATTCCATTTTCGATACACGGGCTGCACCGGTCGTCCGGAGAGATAGCGCTCGATTCCTTCGTCTAACGCTTTACGATAGATATAAAAAGTCTGATCGAAGGCTTCAATTGTCTCGTCAATTTCGTCCTCACTATGGGCGAAACTAATCACCAAATTTGGTGCAATGATACCGCGTCTCATGATTTCCTGCAGCA
>JAGQWZ010000397.1 GCA_020436835.1 Saprospiraceae bacterium
CATAGGAGATCCCCTGAATGACCCCACCATTAATCTGGCTCTCCAACTGAATAAGATTGATCGGACGGGCGCAACTGTGAGCCGCAACAACACGATCCACTTTTACGAATCCCGTCTCAGTGTCTACCGTCACCTCGGCAAATTGCACTGATCCGAGATCACCATAGGCCAGACCCCAGGGTTGTTGAAAACCACCATAGTCATCTCCCCGGCTTGCAGTCACGGAAATATGGCCGGTGCGCATCGATTTTAGGGCCTCTTTAAAGGACATCTTCTTCGACACATCATCCATATGGACGACCATTCCCTCTTTGATCATCAATTTGGCAGCATCTGCCTGCCATTGTTTTGCCACCTGTTCCAGAAGTTGCATTTTCACCTGGTATGCCGCATTCCGGGTAGGCGGAGTAATCGATCCAGTGACCACACTTCCACCGGAACTTGGTCCATCCGGGAAAACCGTATCACCGATCCTGACCGTCACATCGCCCACTTCAATACCTAATTCTTCCGCTACCACCTGTGCAAGAATGGTTTTGGTACCGGTGCCGATATCCTGTACCCCACTTCTGACCTCCACCGCTCCGTCATTGTATAGTTTTATCTCTACCGATGAATCTAGGTGTACAAATCGTGGCCAGGTAGATTGAGCCATGCCCATGCCCTTTTTGACCGGACCGGCATCAGATCCTGCCGGTTTTCTGCGGGACCAGCCAAATTTCTCAGCTCCTCTCATTCGTTCCACTTTACGCACTTCGCTTTTATCAATGATGTCGCGAAGGGCTACCGGATCCATTTTAAGCTTCTCTGCCAACTCGTCGATGGATTGCTCCACCCCAAAAGCACCCTGAACATTTCCCGGAGCCCTCCATGCAGCCCCCGGGCCGGCATGAGTGAGTACATCATATTGCTCGGTCGAAAAATTAGGACATTCATAGAGTATCTGGGCGATCCGGCCGACTCCGGCGCCAAGTGCCACCCCGGCGGTTCCGTGAGATCGTTGTTGGATCGCGGTCAGTGTACCGTCAGACTTAGCGCCAATTTTCAGATAATGAATGGAATTTGGCCTGTTTCCTTCTGCCAGATGTTCTTCCTGCCGATCCAGCATCAGCCACACCGGCCTTCCTGTTTTTTTCGACAAAGTCGCAGCCATCGGGCCAAAAGTACCTGCACTATGTTTGGCCCCGAATCCGCCTCCCATGAAGTGACAAATCACCCGTACCTGGCTCTTGGGAAGGTCAAAATAAGTGGCCAGTTCGTCACGTACACCCTTCGTGCTTTGAGTGGAAGCGTATACGGTCATGCCCTCGGTATTCCAATCGATCACCACCCCATGGGTTTCCAGGGGCACGTGCGTATGCACCTGGGTGCGGTAGGTCTTTTCCACTATGATATCCGCCTCTGCAAATCCTTTATCTAAATCACCCCGCGGACCTCCCCAAAAACTGCTGGTCGAGGGTCCCCTCAAATTACCCTTGCCTTGGCTTCCATCATGGACCACGCCTACATCTCCTCCATCCTGCTGTCTGCCCATAGGTTCATCGAATACCAGCGGAGCATTTTCCTCCATAGCTGCTTCGAGATCGATGACGAAGGGTTTTTCATCGTACGTCACCTTGATGAGACGAACCGCTTCTTTGGCGATATCCAGAGTATCAGCTGCCACACCAGCCAACGGCTGCCCGACATATTTAACTTGCGGATAAGTCTTGCCATCCTCCATATCGTACATGATATGAATAGCATGCACCCCGGTTAGATTTTCAGCAGCGGAAGTATCGATACTTCTAATGGTACCATGTGGTATATTGGAACGCAACATTTTTGCGTAGAGCATTCCCGGAAGTCGCATGTCTGAAGTGTACTTAGCTTCACCGGTAACTTTTGCCCGGGCGTCCAATCGAGGCACCCGCTTTCCGACGATCCTCAATTCATCATTTATTGGCCAGGCAGGAGGATCTCCGGCAGGGATCTCACGTTCGATCTCACTCAGATTGTGGCCCGGTATACCGAAGGGAAATTTTTCTTTTTTAGTATCCATCTTACTTCATTTTTTTTGCAGCCTCAAGGGTTGCTTTAAATACATGAGGATAGGTGCCACAGCGACATAGATTGCCACGAGTGGCTTTTTTAACATCTTCCAGAGTAGGATCCGGATTGGTCTTCAGCAGATAGGCAGCAGACATAATCATACCTGGTGTACAATAGCCACATTGGCTTGCATCATGGGATATGAAAGTCTCCTGCAAAGGGTGAAGATTACCATCACTTGCCAGGCTCTCGATCGTCTCCACTTCACGGTCACCCACGTCCAATGCGAGCGTCATACATGAATTGACCGGCTTGCCCGCCAGCCAGACCGTGCATGCTGAGCATGAGCCCCGGTCGCAAACCACTTTCGTCCCGGTTAGTTGTAAATGGTCCCTGAGTGCCGTAGCCAATGTGGTCCGTGGCTCAACGATCATTGCCTTCATTTCGCCATTGACCTTCATCTCAATAGTCACGGCATCCGGACCGTAGGCATGGCCGGTGGCAGGTTTGGCTTCAAATGCCATGACGCCGGAATTCAGCACCATCGTTCCTGCCGTGGTAAGACCGGCACCACGTAAAAAACCCCTCCGGCTGAGACCACTTTTACCTGTGGGTCCAGCGGATTTACTTTTATCATTTTTCATGGAAAATGCGGGAATTTAATTAGTAAAATTCGAACTTTCAATTTAAGCATATTCAGATTCAGAATAAAGTGTAAGAAATTGTTATGAAAATAGAAGCGCTTATTTAGAATGATTATGCTTAAAAAGAAAGGGGCTACAAGGACTGGATAAAAGGAGGCAACCTGAGGTCCCTCTTCTTCTATTAAATTCGCCTGACAATGCTAATTTAGGCCCCCAATAATTAAACATGATCAAGAACGATAGTGAGTCCTATTATTCGGCTGCGATAAAAGTAGCCGAAATGTTGGCTGCATACCTGGCGGAAAGTCAATCCGGGGCAATGCCCGTGGTGAAGCTCAAATCTATTGGGGCAATTAGGGACGAATTAAAAATTCGAGAATTGATATCGGAAGGTGGTATGGATGAATGGAGGCTGACCGAATTCCTGCAAAAATATCTCGACAATTCGATGCATATGCATCATCCCAACTATATAGGGCACCAGGTGGCAGTTCCCCATCCGGCGGCCGCACTGGCTGATATGATTCATGGCCTTATCTGCAACCCCATGTCAATCTATGAAATGGGGCCTTCTGCGGCGGCCATCGAAAAAGAAATGGTCAATTGGATGCTTGAAAAGGTAGGCTGGCTGGAATCCGGTGCCGGTCTTTTTACCCACGGAGGTTCCCTGGCAAATATCCATGCAATGCTGGCGGCAAGGGCCGATTTGGATCCGGAATCATGGACCAAAGGAGTGCAACAAGATATGGTAGTGCTCGCGCCTGAGAATACACATTATTCGATCGCTCGTGCCATCGGTATCATTGGCCTGGGTCAGAATGCGATTATTCCCATTCCGACCGACCAAAATGAAGTGGTCATAACCGAAAAATTGCCTCGATTAATCGCAAAAATCAGGGATGATAATAAGGCCATCATGGCGGTGATAGCCAACGCTTGTGCCACCTCCACCGGGATCTATGATCCCGTGGATGAAATGGGGGACATCTGCCATGCATACGACTGCTGGTTTCATGTAGATAGTCCCCATGGTGCCTCTGCCATTCTTTCCACTAAATACCAGCATCTACTTAAGGGATTGGAAAAAGCCGATTCCCTCGTGTGGGATGCCCATAAAATGATGCAGACTTCCTCCCTCAGTACCGGTCTTTTATTCAGAAATAAAAAACACTTTTATCAAACCCTGGCCCAGAAAGCCAGTTATTTAATTCATGATAAAGAAAATCCGGGCTTTGATGTATTGCCATACCAAATTGAATGTACCAAGTCCGCCATTGCAACCAAGTTATTTTTTGTGCTGGCAGCGATTGGAGAAAACGGTATGGGTGAATTTATCACCTCGCTCTATGACAATAGCCGGCATTTTGCCAGGTTAATTAATGATCGACCCGGATTTATTTGTGAAATACCGGTGCAATCCAATATAATTTTATTCAGATACAAACCGGAAAAATTTGATCAATTACAACTAAGGGAAAAGCTAATCCAAAGCGGTGCATTCTACATCACCAGTACGGAGGTCAAAGGAATAAGGTATCTCAGATTAGTGGTTATGCAAACGAATACCACTGCCGAGACGATTGAGTTGCTATTGGATAAAATCACTGCGATCGCCGGCGAGTGACCAAAATAAATTACCGACCAAATGGAAAATGCCAAATCAGTTAAAGAAAAATCAGGCCATTATCATCCTGTTTCATGCAAATTTTATGATCAACTGGAAGCATGGGCCACAATGAAAACAAAACTGGACATCATTTATCAAAATAGACCAGGTGAGTCCCTTTTGATTTCCGGACAGATTAAAGATTTGTACACGAGGGAGAAATGTGAATATTTGATGATGGAAAGCGGTGTCGAGATCCAACTGGATTTAATTGATAAAGTGACAGCGAGTTCTGAAGACTAAAACTTCCGGCTTGTTCAATTTGATGCATAAATCATTTGTCGCGAAAGAAATACTTACACCCGCTTTTTGTGCTCGACAAATTTTTTAAAAAAAACTCAACATTATTAATACAATACCTGTTCAAAAGAGATTTCAATTAATTATTTTTTGTGATCTGATAAAAAGTGAATCCGGCTCTGTGCAATCAAATAAATAAATAACAGTTCTAGTAGATAAACAACAACTATCAGAATGTCACGAATATCCTCCTTCATCTTCTTTTGCTTTTTGTTGTCAACTCCAATGTTCTCTCAGGTAATAACTTCCGGCATAGATGAGTCTGGAAGACAGGGTAAACACTACCGGTTCGTGGAATTCAAATCGGGAAAAATCATCCGGAACGATGGCTCCAGTTCTCAGGCTAGCTTGAACTACAATTACTTAACCCAGGAAATGATTATAGACCTGGGTAACACAAAAATAGCATATACAGAGCTCGATCCAGTCAAAGAATTTATTGTCGACAGCGCAGTATTTATGCCCTATAATGGCGCGGTGTACGAAGTGTTGAATGACGGAGATGTCCGACTTCTGGTTCATAAAAAACAGTTAATAGAAAGAGAAGGTCAACAGACCGGTTTGGGAAGGACCTCCGGAACTTATGCAAATAACACAAATACTTATTCGACCGAACCGGATCAAATACCTAGTTATAAAGAGAAAGCAATCCTGTATCAATTAACTCTGCCCGGAACATTTAAACTTAAAGATGTAATCACCTATCATCTCCTATTGAATCAAGAAGTGACTTTATTACGGCGCCTTCAACAAATGGAAAAAATTTTCCCGGAAAACTCGGACAAAATCAAGAAATTCATTAAAAATGAACGCTTGAAAAATGACCGGGAAGAGGATATACTAAGGCTGATAAATTTCTGCAATGAATTAGCTAAAAATCAGTCCTCCCTAAAAGAATAGCGTGAAGTATCACGTCTGCAAAAATTCTTAGATTAAACGAAGCGCCTTATCCAGATCCTTTTCGAGATCTCTGACATTCTCGATTCCCACTGCGTATCGAATTAAATTTTCCGGAATTCCCAACATCCTCCTTTCTTCCGGTGAGGCTTCCACATGGCTGGTTGTACGAGGAGGCCCGGCGATGGTATCCACCGATCCGAGATGAGCGGCAAGACGGGCAAATTGCAGGTTTTCCAGGACAATTTTAACCGATTCAAAATCTCCGCTGGGAGTGAAACTCAATACCCCGCCATATCCGGACATTTGTGCTTTAGCCAGCTCATGCTGGGGATGACTGGATAACCCCGGATAGAAAACGGAATCGACTTTCGGATGACTTTCCAGGTATTCGGCGAGATACTGGGCATTTTCATTATGCCGTAACATCCGGAGTTCCAGGGTTCGCAGTCCTCTCAGGATCAGATAACTGGAAAATGGGTGTAAGGCTGCACCATTGATTTCGCGGTAGGAAAAAACCCGTTTTACCAGCTCCGCTTTACCGGTGATCAGTCCACCCAGGGCATCGGCATGGCCACAGAGAAATTTGGTGGCGCTGTAGATAACCAGATCAACCCCAAGACTCAATGGCCGTTGGTTGATTGGAGTGGCAAAAGTATTATCGACCACCACAATCGCTCCCACCTGGTGCGCCGCATCTGCCAGCTGTTTGATATCCACCAATTTTAAGGTAGGGTTCGTCGGAGTTTCCAGATAAAGAAGATCACAACCTTTTTTAATTTCCACTAACATAGATTCGACATCCCCGGTATCGCATAACTCCACATGCACTCCCCTTTCGGGTAGAAAGTTCAAAAACAGCACACTGGTCCCCCCATAGGTATCTTTCTGAGACACGACTTTTTTACCGGGTGTAAGAAAAGTGGAGAGGGTATTACTTATCGCTGCCATACCCGTTGAAAAACTACAGGCTGCCTCCGCACCATCCAACAAACGGATCTTCTCCTCCAGTATGCGGGTTGATGGATTGGTATTGCGACTGTAGATATGTCCCGGTAAGGTTCCATTGGCAACCGCCTGCCATTCTTCCAGATCGTTATATCCGAAGGTTACGTTTAGAGCGATGGGTGGAACGGTAGCACCCTGGTCAAAAAGTTGATCTTCTCCCGCCCACACCGACAGCGTTCCGAATCCATTTTCTATCGGATTAAAATCTTTTTTCATAATTATCGTATTGATGAAACTCCAATAAGTTAAATTTCAAGGATTCAATTATCATCTTTTAACCGTAAGGGTAAAGTAAAACTGATCTGAGGTGATTTCGAAGACTATTAAAATTTCAGATTAATCCCGCCCCCTCGCCACTGTGCACCATATATGATCGAAGTCTCAGATTAAACCGCTCCTGATAGGCTCTGGCCGTGCTTTCAAAAAATTCGTCTACTTTTTTCCGGTCAATCAAATTGATGGTACATCCTCCGAATCCACCTCCCATCATTCGTGCACCTAAAATACCAGATTCCTTTCTGGCCTGATCTACGAGAAAGTCAAGTTCAGGACAACTCACTTCATAGTTTTTACTCAGATCATTATGCGATTGGTACATTAAATTACCCAGCATTGCCAAATCACCGTTTTTCAGGGCGTCCGCGGACCTTTTTACCCTGTCGATTTCCCTCACCACATGACTCGCACGTTTGAACTCAGCGGGTTTCAGCTCATCCCTAACATTCTCCAAAACTGACAGCGTCACATCTCGCCAGTTATTGATGCCGGCTATTTCACTTTTTAATTTGTTAATAACTACCTCACAGGAGGCGCGACGATCATTGTAACCCGATGCAGCCAGGGAATGGGTTACTCCCGTGTCGCACAGCAGAAATACGTACTCTCCCATTTCCAGAGGAAGATACTGATGCGTAATGGAGAGACAATCCAATAAAATCGCCTGATCCACGCCGCCAAAGATACTTGCATACTGATCCATGATTCCGCATTTGACGCCCACATACTCATGTTCCACCTTCTGACAGTGTAAAGCCAGTTCCTTCTGCGTCATGGATACGTTCCAAAGTTTGCCAATGGCCAGGGCAACGGCGGCTTCCAGGGCGGCAGATGAAGAAAGACCGGCGCCAGTGGGAATATCTCCGCTAAATACCAGATCGATTCCCATTTTA
This sequence comes from Saprospiraceae bacterium, assembly GCA_020436835.1. Classification (GTDB taxonomy): domain Bacteria; phylum Bacteroidota; class Bacteroidia; order Chitinophagales; family Saprospiraceae; genus JABDMH01. The sequence goes on from JAGQWZ010000397.1 coordinate 7,716, forward strand.
TCCGGGTTGTGGTGCTGCCATTCGCAAATAGAACCGTAGATATAATTGACCCATAATGGCCTGGTCGCAGCTGGTTGTCCGTCAACCCATTCATAGGACTCTTCGAGATCAAGGGCATATAACCGATAACAACCCGGGACCTCATTTGTCCCTGCAGCAGCTATAATGTATTTATCAATGGCTACTGGTAGTACGTATCCATCATTGTAATCAATATGCTCACCAATTATATTTATTCTTCCGGGAGCCTTTGCCACCACACCCGGATCATTGCCAAAGACCCCCCTGAACTTCTTCCTTATGGACTCCACCTTAGATACCTCACTCATGAATTCATTTTAGATCAAACCTAATTCACTACTATAGATCTTCCAAAGAGTTATGAGAATATTTGGTGAAAAGTATGTCCGGCACTCCGGTTTCCGGTTCGATCTCCCAAAAAGTCGAAGTTGTCACCGTCTGAATGGATTAAATCTACTGGATCAAATCCGATGATTCGTCCGGCAGACAGACTCAAACAACCAGATTCACCACTGATTGTTACAATTCCATAACTTTGTTTTTATGAGAGTAAAAATACTGGCATTCGGAGTGGCAAAAGATATTCTGGGTGGCCGGGTGCTGGAATTGGACCTTCCCGAAAAAATATCGGTTGCTGAACTCAAAGATCACCTGGTTGACCGGTATCCTGATTTTGTAAAATTACGTTCTCTTGCGCTGGCTGTAAACCAGGAATACGTTAAAGACTCCATCCTCATCCGACAGAGCGATGAAATAGTAATTATTCCGCCAGTAAGTGGTGGATAGCAATTTTGCCATTCAATTAAATTTTCTCAATGACGGATAATATCGATATAAAGCTCCTGTCCACTCCGCTTCGGCTTTCCGAATGTTATGATTTTGTTTTAAGACCGGATTGCGGTGGCATCGACATCTTTGTGGGTACCGTTCGAAATAACACCAGGGGTAAGAAAGTGATTTCTCTTGATTTTGAAGCGTATGAACCCATGGCGATTTCCGAAATGAGAAAAATTGCTGAAGAAATTCTGGAGAAATACAAGGCAAACAAAGTCTCCATTCACCACCGGGTTGGCCTATTGGATATCGGAGAAGTAGCCGTCATAATTGCTGTTTCCGCTCCCCATCGCGACGCTGCCTTTGAGGCTTGCCGTTTCGCAATTGATACACTTAAGGAAACGGTACCAATCTGGAAAAAAGAAATCTATGAAGATGGGGAAGTTTGGGTCGCGGCTCATCCCTAACGTATAAGAAAGCTGAAATAACGGAATTGATTCGACGTTAGTCTTTTAATATCCACTGTGACTTTCCACAACACATTTAAAACGTCTTAGCCAAATTGGTCTGGTAATTGGTGTTCTTTAACCAATACGGACCCACAACCACCACGTATTTTATGTGTACAGGTAAACAATGGTTTGCTGCTTTGAAAATTCTTAAGACTTCGTTTCTGGCCATTATCTCCGGAAATCTCCTGTTCTTCCCCTTCCGGACATTCGCTGCAAATGCAACTCTTCCCGGATCTATTGATTCTTACTCAACGATACATTCGATTGGAATCGAATGGAATATTACTGGAGACGACGATCACGATGCCAGTTGCACCGTTGAGTACCGAAAAACAGGAACGACAACCTATCAAGCGGCGAAAAACCTTTATCGGGTCGATTTTCAAGGTTACAATACCCTGGCCGGCAGTGTTTTCTTCCTGGAACCAGGCACCCAGTATGAGGTCAGACTAACCCTGTCAGATCCGGATGGTGGAGCATCTACCCAGACGGTCAGTGTGAGCACCCGGTCTGTCCCTGTGTTGCCAGGCGGAGGCAGAACTCTTCATGTGATACCGGGTAATGGTGGAGGTGATGGTTCGCAGGCAAATCCGTTCCAGGGTGTTGATGCTGCGGAGTCAATCGCACAACCGGGTGATGTTTTTCTATTGCATGCTGGCAACTACGGAGGAGTGATTTACTTCAATGCGGCCGGTACCCTGGCCAATCACGTGGTCTGGAAGGCGGCGGGTGATGGAGACCCGGTTTTTGAAGGAATCCGTCTCGAAGCAGACTACATCTGGCTGGAAGGGCTGAAAATCATCAACCAGCAATATGGTCTTCGCACCTCCCCACCGGGACCAACAGGGGTTGTAATCAAACGTTGTTTTTTCGAAAACAATCACTACTCGATTTATCTCAATGACGGAGGAGATGGCTGGTACATAGCTGATAATACGATTGTGGGTGACAATATTCCAAAAACATCCGACTTTTCCGGAGAGGGAATCGAGCTCTGGCATACCAGCAATCACACGATTTGTTACAATACCATTTCCAGGGTAGCAGACGGCATATCATATCCTCACCGAAACGTGGATATGTTTGGTAATGACATCTTTGATACGTCTGATGATGGAATAGAATTCGACTATGGGCATGCAAATAACCGTGCCTGGAAAAACCGGATCTCAAATCTTTTTAATAATGGCATCAGCTTTCAACCCATGAACGGGGCTCCTTACTATGTGCTTTTTAATCAGGTCGCTGTGCTAAATAATCAAAGTGTTTTGAAATTACGGGATAGATCTGACCGGGCTCTAATTGCTCACAACACATTCATTTGTAACAGTGGTCCGATGGCTTCAGGATCCAATTTTCTGGTAAATTTCGAAGTTAAAAACAACTTATGGATCAGTATCCAGGACCGCTACGCGTGGGAAAACGGCACAAATACCTCCGTCAACTGGAAGACCGATTTTGATTACGATGGGTTCGATTGGGGCAACTATACCTACGCCTTCAAATGGGGGGACCGTTTAAATGATATTGCCGAATTTCATAACCTGACCGGTCAGGAATCGCATGGCATTCGTATTGACCATCCTGCCTGCTTCGACACCCTTGGTTACGCTGAGGTGGCAGGCATGCCAGGAGAGGTCGATTCCTTTTTCCTGCAATATTACACGCTCAAGTCTACCTGCAATGCCATTGATGCAGGTATGGTACTTGCTAATATTAATGATGGGTTTGTTGGTACAGCACCTGATTTGGGTGCGTATGAAAAAGGATCCATTTTACCCCATTATGGTGTACGTCCAGATTGTGACACACACCTGGTCAATTCCTGGATCGGACCTCCGCAGGGAGATTGGTTTGCGGATCCCGCCTACTGGAGTCAAAACCACTTTCCGGAAAATTGTGAAGAGGTAATTATAGAATCCGGGAAATCGGTTCTATTGCATTCCGGTGAGTCAACCACTGTTTATCAACTGGAAATAAAATCAGGTGCTCAATTGCAAATTGACCAGGGGGCGTTGCTGACTGTTGCCATCATTCCTTAAGTGCAAAATCACCCAGGTAAACAGGCTGCGTAATTGGATCTAAAAACAGAATAAAAAAAGAATGCTAAAATAGCTAACGGGAACTAATCGAAATGCTGCCTCCGGGATGTGAAAATTCATTTTTATGAAATATCCCTACCTTTGGTCAAAAGATAATTTGATGCTGTTATGATGCGATTATTTCTAGTGCTGTCATTAATCTGCTCTGCATTGACCTTTACCGAAGCGCATGTCGTATTGGAAACCAGATTGACCAATGCTTCATTTGAACCAGGGCAGACGATCGGAATCACCTGGTTTATTTTAGTGGATCACGATCAAATAGATTGGAATCTCTATTTTTCTCAGGATGGAGGAGATTCCTGGGAACCCATCGAAGAAGGACTCCCCATTGAACAGCTCTCTTATGACTGGATTGCTCCTCATCTTGAATCCGATAAAATGTTGGTGCAGATAGTGCAACACAATAATGTTACCGAAAACTACTTTGATATTTCCGACACCTTCAAAATCCATTCTGTAGAATTCACGCCGATTTTTGATTTTGACCGGGAGCCTTTGCCAGCAGACATTTCGCCAA